>JBDRTY010000001.1:0-215554 GCA_039801085.1 candidate division WOR-3 bacterium
GGCGAGGAGCGGACCAACACCACCGACCCGCTGGCAGTCTCAGCCCTGAGCACCATTCCGCCCGGCACCACCATCCCCTGCACCCTGTTTGTCTCCGGCGACAGCGCCGACTATGCAACGAAGTTTGCAGTTCAGCTGCGGGTAGGGGAACCGCCGCCTCAGCCGGGAACGATCATCTGGGGTCCGAAGGTCTGTCCGGGAATGCCGACCGACTGGGGTTTGTACGGCGTAGCTTATAACACCCGGGACAGTCTGATTTACTGCATCTATTTCTTCAGTGCCCAGGCTTACAAGTATACTTCCGACTCCTTCCTGCAGGCGCGCGGAACGATACCACTGCCCGAGGATTCCTGCACCGATATCGACTACTGCGAGTATGATAATACCTTCTGGGTGGTTGCCAATCCTTCCAAGCGGGTTTATAAAATAACGCCCAGCGGTTCGGTAATCCGTTACTTTTCAGTGACGCAGGCGGATTATCCGGTCGGGGTGACTGAACATGAGGCGGCTCACCTTGTCTATGTCAGCGACCGCCGGAGTACGACCAATCAGCAGCGGATTTTTGTGTTTGATACGCTGGGAAATCTTCAGACGACAATTACTCATCCGGTTTCCGGATATTACGGGACAAGGTGTCTGGCGCTTGACTACCATCGTCCCGGGAATCCGCCTTCACTGCTGAATATCTTTACCTGGTTTGATGCGGGTGGCACAGCGCTTGAATCCTGCGCGGTTACCGAGATTGACCGGGCGAGCGGTGCGCTGCTGAACCGGTTCCGTTTTGTCAATACCGAATGGAATATCCGGGGTGTTGAGTATGACCCGCGGGATGGTTCGTACTGGGTGACGATTATGCAGTATACCTCCGGTTCCAATAATATGATTTTCAAGATGGTAGGCTTCAACTATGGCGTCGGCGTGGCTGAAGGACCCGGGACCGGGCGGCTGGAGCGGGTGCAGCTGCAGGTGCGTCCGAATCCCTTCCGTGAGCAGACGGTCATGGCGATAAGGCTGACAGAACCGTCAGCGGTTGATCTCGAGATCTATGACCGCAGCGGCCGGCTGGTCCGGAATCTGGGACGGGCAGTCCCGGTGGTCACCCAGACGGAGTTCATCTGGGACGGTACGGATGACTTTCACCGCAGTGTTGCCCCGGGAATATACTTTTACCGGATTCGGGATGGTCAGCGTGAACTGTGGGGGAAAATGGTGCTTACCCGCTGAAGGGGACGGTGATTGTAAAACTTGACGGGACGACGAAATAGGGTATATTATTAACTTGGAATTGCCGACATAGCTCAGCCGGTAGAGCAGAGGTTTTGTAAACCTCAGGTCGGGGGTTCGACTCCCTCTGTCGGCTGAAAAAGATGGACGGGTTCCCGAGTGGTTAAAGGGGGCAGACTGTAAATCTGCTGGCGAACGCCTACGGAGGTTCGAATCCTTCCCCGTCCATTTGCATTTTTTAAGCCCGTGCGGGCGTGGTGTAATGGTAGCACAACAGCCTTCCAAGCTGTTTGCGTGGGTTCGACTCCCATCGCCCGCTAAGCGGAGAGATTTTGGATTGAAAGAAATTGTTGACAAGAAATAAGTTATAATTATAATTATTGAACTTTTGCCCATGTAGCTCAGTCGGCAGAGCACTTCCTTGGTAAGGAAGAGGTCGCCGGTTCAATTCCGGCCGTGGGCTGAATAATCAGTTAAAGCGGTTTGTGTTTAAGTGAGAGAAAAATAAGGATTTGAATACAAGGAGGAAAGGACCATGGCTAAGGCAAAGTTTGAACGGAAGAAACCGCATGTCAATGTCGGGACGATCGGTCATGTGGACCACGGTAAAACGACCTTGACATCGGCGATTACCAAGGTGCTCGCAACCAAGGGGCTGGCGACCTATACAACCTATGATCAGGTGGCAAAAGCCAGCGAAGCCCACGGCCGGCGGGATGAGACGAAGATTCTGACAATCGCAGTTTCGCATGTGGAGTATGAGAGTGAGAAAAGACATTACGCCCATATCGACTGTCCGGGGCACGCTGATTACATCAAGAACATGATCACCGGCGCCGCCCAGATGGACGGGGCGATTCTGGTGGTTTCGGCAGCGGACGGCCCGATGCCGCAGACAACCGAGCACATTCTGCTGGCACGGCAGGTTAATGTGCCGGCGGTCGTGGTCTATCTGAATAAAGTGGATCTGGTTGACGATCCGGATCTCATTGAACTGGTTTCTGAAGAAATCAAGGACATTCTGAATAAATACGGATTCCCGGGAGATAAGACACCGATTATCAGGGGCAGTGCACTGAAGGCACTGCAGGAGGATTCCGGACCGAATGTGGACTCAATCTGGGAGCTGATCAAGGCGCTGGATGATTTCATTCCGGAGCCGGTCCGGGACATCGACAAGCCGTTCCTGATGCCGATCGAGGACATTTTCTCAATTACCGGACGCGGTACGGTAGTTACCGGCAGAGTGGAACGGGGAATCCTCAAACCCGGCAGTGAAGTGGAAATCATCGGCTTTGGCAAGCATGATAAGGTGGTAGTTACCAGCATTGAGATGTTCCGCAAGGTTCTGGATGATGCGCGGGCTGGTGACAATGTCGGTCTCCTGCTGCGGGGTGTGAGCAAGGAGGAAGTGGAACGGGGTATGGTTGTGGCAGCGCCGGGTTCGATCAAACCCTACAAGAAATTCAAAGCCGAGGTTTATGTTCTGACCAAGGAGGAAGGTGGAAGGCATACACCGTTCTTCCCCGGTTACCGGCCGCAGTTTTATATCCGCACGACCGATGTCACCGGCACGGTTCAGCTGCCCCCCGGTGTGGAGATGGTGATGCCTGGTGACCATGTGACGATGGAGATTGAGCTGATTACGCCCGTTGCGCTGGAGCAGAATTCCAAATTCGCAATTCGCGAGGGTGGCCGGACAGTGGGTGCAGGAACGGTAGTCGAGATTATTGAGTAAAGATGCGTATATTTGTTACCCTGGCTTGTGCAGAGTGCAAGAGTCGGAATTATCATACGGACAAGAATAAAAAGAAAACTCAGCGGATGGAATTGAAGAAATTCTGTCCCAGCTGTAAAAAACATACAGTTCACAAGGAGGTTAAATAGGCCAGTAGCTCTAACGGTAGAGCGGCGGACTCCAAATCCGTAGGTTGGGGGTTCAAATCCCTCCTGGCCTGTAAGAAAAATGAATATCTGGAAAAAAATTAAAGAGTACATCAAGGATGTAATCAGTGAACTGAAAAAAGTAAGCTGGGTAAAACCGCGTGAACTCTGGACTACCACACTGGTGGTTATTGCTTTTTCGGCGGTACTGGGCGGGTTCATCGGTTTGTGTGACTTTATTTTCTCCCGTTTGCTGGCACTGATTCTGCGGTAATCAAATGGGAAAGGCGCGATGAAGTTTTTTGTGGTTCATACCTACACCGGCAGAGAGAAGAAGGTGAAAGAGCTGCTGGAGAAGGCGATCAAGATGCAGGGTAAGGAGGAACTTTTCGGACGGGTGATTCTGCCGGCAGAGAAGGTTGCCCGGGTGCGCAAGTCAAAGATTGTTACGGAAGAAAAGCGGTTGTATCCAGGATATATTGTCGTCGAGATGGAGCCGGTTGAGGAGGCGCTTAAGCTGGTAACATCAATTCCCGGGGTTACACATATTCTCGGGACAAAACAGCGACCGCTGGCGCTGTCGGAAGATGAGGTAACGGCAATCTGTGAACAGATTGAGCAGGGCAAGGACCGGATTGAACCGGAGGCGCCGTTTGAGAAAGGGGAGACGGTAAAGGTAACAAAGGGACCGTTTGCGGGGTTTACCGGGACGGTGGAGGAGATTATACCGGAACGGCGCCGGGTCAAGGTGATGGTTACCATTTTCGGACGCCCAACGCCAATTGACCTCGATTTTCTCGAGGTCCAGCCAATTTAGGGAGGATTTGTTATGATGACGAAGAAAGTTCTCGCAGTAGTTAAATTACAGATTCCCGCAGGTCAGGCGACTGCAGCACCACCAGTTGGTCCGGCACTGGGGCAGCACGGTGTGAATATTGCGGAGTTTATCCGGGCTTTCAATGAGGCAACAAAGCGGGAGCCGCCAGGAATGCTGATTCCGGTGATTGTTACGATTTACGCCGACCGGAAATTTACATTCGTGACCAAAAGTCCGCCGGCATCGGTGCTGTTGAAGCAGGCAGCCGGACTGGCAAAGGGTTCGGCTGAACCCAACCGGGTAAAGGTGGGTGTGGTAACCAGAAAGGCGATCCGGGAAATTGCGGAAAAGAAGATGAAGGACCTGAATGCCAGCAGTCTGGAGGCGGCAATAAAAATCATCGAAGGGACCGCCCGTTCGATGGGACTTACAGTGGAGGGTTAATGAGACACAGTAAACGATATCGTCAACTGCGGGAGAAGATCGACCGCTTGAAAAGTTATTCACTCGCTGAGGCGGTCCGGCTGGTCAAGGAAAACGCCAATGCCAAATTTGATGAATCGGTAGAGGTGGCGGTCAGGCTGGGGATTGATCCGAAAAAGCAGGAACAGGCGGTTGCCGGGACGGTGACGCTTCCGCATGGCACCGGTAAAAAGGTGAGGGTACTTGCCTTTGTCAAGGGAGATAAGGTGGATGAAGCCCGGGCCGCCGGGGCCGATTATGTGGGGTTTGAGGATCTGGTGGAGAAAATCAGTTCTGGCTGGACCGATTTTGATATCGCAGTGGCAACCCCGGACACCATGCCTGCGGTCGGAAAACTGGGTAAGATTTTAGGACCGAAAGGATTGATGCCATCCCCGAAAACCCAGACCGTGACCTTTGATATCGGGAATGCAATCCGTGCTCTTAAGGCGGGAAGAATCAATTATCGAAATGACAAAACCGGAAATGTCCATGCGGTGGTCGGGAAGGTCTCATTTGCACCGGAACAGCTGATTGACAATATCCAAACCTTTGTCCGGGAGCTGATGAAGAACAAACCCTCAACCGCCAAGGGGCAGTTTATCCGCAAAGTGGTTATTTCCTCGACTATGGGGGTGGGGATTAGAGTTGACACCAAGGAATTCAGTGAAGCGGTGAAACGCGAGGTTTAAAATGCCCAAGGAAGAAAAGGTTAAATTTATTGAAGATCTGCAGTCAAAAATCAAGGCAGCGACTGCACTCTATTTTCTCGACTTCAGCGGACTGCCGGCGAATGACTTTAATGAGTTCCGGCGCAGCGCCCGGGAGCAGAATATGATGGTGAAGGTAGTAAAGAATCAGCTCGCACTGAGGGCGCTGAAGGCATCGGGCGTTCCCGATGGGATTGATCAAGTCCTCCGCGGTCCGACCTCCATGATTTTTGCAGTTGATGATCCGGTTGCGCCCGCACGTTTCCTGAAGGATATGGGTAAACGGATACCCAACATCAGGTTCAAGGGTGCCTATCTGGAAAATACAGTTTACACCGCCGAGCAGTTCGACCTTTTGGCGAATCTGCCGACCAAGCAGGACCTGCGCGCCGAACTGGTGGGCGTTCTTGCCGGCCCCATATCAGGACTTGCTGGAGTGCTGGAGGGTATGCTGGCAGAGCTGGTTTGGGTGCTTGAGCAACTGGAGCAGAAAAAAAGTACCGTGTCCGGGAGTTAATCATGGCGTCCCGGGATATTGATCCAAGATTGCTGCTTCTAAGCAAAATGGCTGAAAAATTTCTAAATTAAGGAGGAAAAAATGTCTGAGGATAAAGTTCAGCAGTTAATTGCTACGATTGAAGGGTTGACCGTGACCGAACTGGCAGCACTGGTAAAGGAGTTGAAGGAGAAATTCGGGGTGACAGCTCCCGCATTTGTTGCCGGGGTGGCAGCTCCTCAAGCTGCGGCCGGTGGTGCAGCAACGGATACCAAGGCAGAGGAAAAGACCGAGTTCACCGTTACCCTGGTTTCAGTTGGTGACAAGAAGATCCAGGTGCTCAAGGAGCTGCGTGCTCTGACTCAGCTGGGTTTGAAGGAGGCAAAGGATATTATTGAGAAGACACCAAGTGTTATTAAGGAGAATGTCAGTCGGGAGGAGGCGGAGCGCCTGAAGGCGAAGCTGGAAGAAGTCGGTGCCAAGGTGGAAATTAAGTAAGATTTCCCTGGTCCGCGGTTGTGCAGCAGAGGAACCAGCGGTTGAGCGGTTTATTTAGCACGGGTGGAGCGTAAACAGGAAAGAGAGTAAATGAGTATAAAACAGAAAAACTTTGCAAAGAGTCGGACGGTCCTTGAAATTCCCAATCTGCTTTCGCTCCAGTGGGAGTCGTTTGCCGAATTTACCCAGTTCAATGTCGCACCGGAACAACGCAAGGTGCAGGGGCTGGAAGCGGTGTTCCGGGAGATGTTTCCGGTTGTTGATGAACACAAGAACTTCCGTCTTGAGTATGTGCGCTACGAATTTGGCGAGCCTCGCTATTCTCCCGAAGAGGCGAT
The DNA here is from genome assembly GCA_039801085.1 of candidate division WOR-3 bacterium. NCBI lineage: Bacteria > Pseudomonadati > Caldifarciminota > Caldifarciminota bacterium. The sequence continues at coordinate 6,430 of JBDRTY010000001.1, forward strand.
TGCGCGGGGAACTACTTATGCCCTGCCGCTCAAGGTGATCTTCCGTCTGGTCAGAACCGGATGGAAAAAAGATAAATTGCGGGATACCGACGTTGGTGAACCGGAAGTGAAGGATGTAATCGAACAGGAGGTATATTTCTGTGAGCTCCCTTGGATGACGGTAAACGGCTCATTCATTATTAACGGGGTTGAAAGAGTAGTCGTAAGCCAGCTGCATCGTTCCCCCGGAGTCTATTTCTCAGAGGAAGAGGAAGAATTGTCGGCACTGCTGGTTCCATTGCGGGGAGCCTGGTTTGAGCTGGTCGTAGATAAGAATCAGACGCTGATGGTAGTCCTTGATCGTAAGAAACGGGTATCTGCCGGGACATTCCTTCAAGCCTTGGGATATACCCATGCTGATGTGCTCAGAAAGCTGTTCAAGGTAGAGCGACGGAAACTGCAGCTGGGAGATGTTCTTGCGGAAGATATAAAAATAGAGGATACAGATGTTACCGAGGCGAAACGGGAGCCAGTAGTTTTAGCAAGGGCGGCAGAGCGTATTACCGAAGGTCTTTATGAATATCTCACTGCCAAGGGGATTGAGGAGGCGGAAATTGTCGTTTCCGGTCAGCCGGGTATCGATATTATTGTGAATACACTCGAAACCGACAAGGCCAGTTCCAAGGATGATGCGGTAAAAAGGATATATCTGCGCTTGCGAAACATCGTACCGCATTCGCTGGAAGTTGCGGAAAATATGATTGCGGCGATGCTGTTTGATCCGCGGCGATTTGACCTGGGCCGGGTCGGGCGTCTCAAGCTGAATCAGCGGCTCTGGCTCAGGACCAGTCCGAATCAGACTGCGCTTGATATCAATGATATCTTTTCAATTATTGACCGAATCCTGCGAATCGCGGCAGAAGCGCAGCTGGCAGTACTCAAGATCGAATGCAAAGACAGGCATGATGTAGATACGATTGTCAATCTATTGACAGAGAGTGGCGCTGCTCCTGATAAATACGAGTTTTTTGATCGTAATCGCATAGTGGAACTGTGGTTTAAATCTGAGGATTTGGGAAAGCTGGCGCGCGAGATTTTACATCGGGCGGGCTACAAATCAGATTTGCAGATGTTCCGATACGGGCTGGATGATGTTGATCATCTGGGCAGCAGGCGGGTAAGAAGAGTCGGGGAGCTGCTGGAGAACCAGTTCCGGCTCGCATTGACCCAGCTTGCTCAAAATGTCCGGGAAAGGGCAGCGTTTGTTGACGATGCGCAGCTGGTGCCTCAGGAGTTGGTGAATACTCGGGTAGTTGCAAATGCGGTCATGCAGTTTTTTACCCAGAGCCAGCTGTGTCAGTTTATGGAGCAGACCAACCCGCTTGCTGAGTTGACGCATAAGCGGCGGGTTTCGACTCTTGGTCCCGGAGGATTAACCAAGGAGACGGCCGGCTTTGAAGTCCGCGATGTGCATTATTCTCATTACGGCCGGCTCTGTCCGATTGAAACTCCTGAAGGTCCGAATATCGGTTTAATTGCCACGGTTGCCACTTACGCCCGTATTGATCCTTACGGATTTATTAGTACTCCTTACTGGCAGGTAAAGGATGGCAGGGTGATCATGGGGAAGGGAAAGGAGGTTTACCTAACGCCTGATGAGGAGGACCGTTATACTATTGCTCAAGCGACCTCGGAACTCCTTCCCGATGGCAGTTTTGCCAAATCGGAGGTTATCTGTCGTCGACGGGGCGATGTAGTGGTAGTCCCGGTGGAAGAAGTTGATTTTATAGATGTTTCTCCGAAGCAGCTGTTTGCTCCTTCAACAGTTATGATTCCGTTTCTGGAGCATGACGATGCTGACCGGGCATTAATGGGTGCCAACATGCAGCGGCAGGCGGTTCCGCTCCTCGTGCCTCAGAAACCATTAGTGGCTACCGGAGTTGAAGAGAAATTTGCGACTGAATCGGGTGCAGTGGTTATTGCTCAGGAGGATGGAATTGTTACAAAAGTTGATGCCAGACGGATCATTGTTCGCACTGAAAAGGGGCTGGTAGAACACCGGTTGATAAAATACCGGAAATCCAATCAGTATACCTGTCTGAACCAGCGGCCGGTAGTCCGGGTTGGTGATGAGGTGAAAAAAGGAGATCTGCTCGCCGACGGACCGGCGACAGATGAGGGCCAGCTGGCGCTGGGGAGGAATGTGCTGGTGGCGTTTGTGCCCTGGCGGGGATATAATTACGAAGATGCGATTATCGTTTCCGAAGATTTATTAAAAGAAGACGCGTTTACATCTATTCAGATTCTGGAGTTTGAAATCCAAGCCCGGGAGACGCGGTTAGGCCCGGAGCAGATTACTCGTGATATTCCCGGAGCAACTGAAGACGAGCTGAGGAATCTGGATGAGTTTGGAATTGTGCGGATCGGAGCGGAGGTTGGTCCTGGTGATATCCTTGTGGGCAGGATTACCCCCAAGGGGGAAACTGAATACACTCCAGAAGAACGGCTTTTGAGAGCGATTTTCGGAGAGAAGGCAGCAAATGTAAAGGATACATCATTACGGGTGGAACCCGGGGTTTTTGGGACAGTAATTGATCGGCGAATTCTCTCCCGGAAACTTAATGACCGACTTTCCCGCCGGCTGGAAAAGGAACGGGTGAATGAGGCAGAAAATCGTTATGAGGTGAAGAAAGAGTTTTTCCGCCAGCGGCGCGATGAGAAGTTGAGGGCATTACTTAAAGGGCATAAGGCAGCAGCCAATGCCCGGACAAGCAAGGGGAAGATTGTTCATAAAGCCGGGCTGGTAATGGATGATGAGTTTCTTAATTCGGAAGAATTTTCCAATGTTGTTAACTTTGAGCAGCTGTTGGTCAATCCCAGACTCCAGGATGAAATACGGCAGGTACTGAAGGAATATGATGACGCGCTAACCAAGGCTCAGGCGGAAAAGAGAAATGAAGAGGAAAGGGCAACGCGGGGTGACGAACTGCCTCATGGTGTATTGCAGTCCGTGACGATTTTTATTGCCCAGAAGCGGCGACTGGCGGTTGGTGACAAATTCGCCGGGCGGCATGGTAACAAGGGAGTGGTCTCCAAAATTTTGCCGGTTGAAGATATGCCCTATGTTGCTGTTAATCCCCAGGAAGCCGAGAGCAATACGATCAAAGAAATGCGTGGATTGCCAGTTGATATGGTCCTGAATCCGCTGGGCGTGCCGTCGCGAATGAACTTAGGGCAGGTTTTAGAGGCACATCTGGGCTGGGCGGCACGGGTTCTGGGATATCAGGCGGTGTGTCCGGTTTTTGAAAGCGCAACCCCCGAGGAAATCAAAGAGGAGTTGAAGAGAGCCGGATTGCCGGCAGATGGTAAGATTGTCTTGTACGACGGCCGAACCGGAGAGCCGTTCAAGGGAAAGGTTACGGTAGGTGTAATGTACATGATGAAGCTGATTCATATGGTAGATGATAAAATCCATGCCCGCTCAACCGGTAAATATTCATTAATTACTCAGCAGCCGCTGGGTGGTAAGGCGCAATTTGGCGGACAGCGTTTTGGCGAGATGGAAGTATGGGCTCTTGAGGCTTATGGTGCAGCGCATGCTTTACAGGAGATGCTGACGATTAAGTCTGATGATGTGGAGGGGAGAAGCGCACTTTATGAGGCACTGATCCGGGGCAAAAACCCACCGCGTCCCAAGGCGCCAGCTTCATTTGCGGTTCTGATTAAGGAGTTACAGGGTTTGGGATTGGAACTGATTCCGGAAAGGGAAAAGAAAATATAATAATGCGGGGAATTTTTGAGGTGAGGAGGTCGGATGAGCAGTGAAAGAGAATTCGTGTATGATTTTGATTCACTTCGGTTAAGACTTGCGTCACCAGAAACAATAAGGAGCTGGTCGAGTGGTGAGGTAATTAAACCGGAAACGATTAATTATCGCACTCAGAAGCCGGAAAAGGATGGTCTGTTCTGTGAGCGAATTTTTGGACCCGTAAAAGATTATGAATGCAACTGCGGTAAGTACAAGCGAGTTAGGTACAAAGGTATTGTCTGTGACCGATGTGGAGTGGAGGTGACGCTTTCTTCGGTGCGGCGCCATCGCATGGGACATATCGAACTGGCGGTACCGGTTGCACATACGCTCTTTTATCAGGTGCCGCCATCGAAGATTGGATTAATACTGGATTTGACGATTAATCAGGTGGAGACAATTCTTAATTATGAAGTCTACATCGTCATTCAGCCAGGTGCTTCACCTTTCAAAAAAATGGATCTCTTAGATGAAGAACAATACCGGGAGGCACTCGAAAGAAGGTACGACGGATTTGAAGCTGATACTGGTGCAGTTGCGCTTAAAAAGCTGCTTGCTTTGATTGAGCTTGATGATTTAGCAGCTGATTTGAGGGCAAGAATAAAGCACGAGACTTCGCGGCGGTTCAGCCTGCTGCGCCGTCTGCGGGTAGTGGAGGCATTTCGTAATTCGGGAGCCAGACCGGAATGGATGATTCTGGATGTTCTTCCAGTGATTCCGCCAGACTTGCGACCACTGGTGCCACTGGAGGGGGGGCGTTATGCGACTTCAGATTTGAATGATCTCTATAAGCGGGTCATAGTGCGTAACAACCGGCTGAAACATCTTATGTCCATTCGGACTCCTGAGATTATTCTCAAGAATGAAAAGCGGATGCTCCAGGATGCAGTTGATGCGCTATTTTTGAATGAATCGCGTCCCAAACCGGTGAGGGGTAAAGCCGGGCGTCCCTTGAAATCACTCTGCGAAGCATTGCGGGGTAAGCAGGGAAGATTCCGGCGCAATCTGCTCGGTAAAAGGGTTGATTACTCAGGGAGATCGGTAATTGTGGTTGACCCGACTTTAAAGTTGCATCAATGCAGTCTTCCCAAGGAGATGGCACTGGAGCTCTTTAAACCGATGATTCTGAGACGACTGGAAGAACGTAAGCTTGCCGACAGTGAACGGGGTGCCAAACTTATGTATCGGCAGGAGGCACCGGAAGTGTGGGAAGTACTGGAGGAGGTTACAAAGGACCATCCTGTGCTGCTGAACCGGGCACCCACACTGCATCGTGTTTCAATCGAGGCCTTTTATCCGGTGTTATCTGAACATCGAGCGATTGGGATTCATCCCCTGGTTTGTCCGCCGTTTAATGCTGATTTTGATGGTGATACGATGTCGGTGCATGTTCCTGTGACTCCTGAAGGGATTCTGGAAGCAGCAGTTTTGATGCTGGCACCGCATAATATTCTGTCCCCAGCACACGGAAAACCATTGATGGTTCCATCACAGGATATTGTTGCCGGGATATACTATATTACTAAAACAAAACCCGGAGAACCCAAACCTGCTGGTTCGTTTGATGATTTTCATACCGTGCGCTCGGCATTTGATCTCAACGAATTTGATCTCCACGAATGGATTAATTTTCGATATCAGGGTAAGCTTATTCTGACAACAATAGGCCGTGTGCTGTTTAATGCCGTACTGCCCGAAGGGCTTCGATTTGTAAATGATACCGTTCCCAAGGAAAAACTCGTTGGGCTAATCGACCGGTGTGCACGGACACTGGGGCTTGATGTTACTGTAAAGCTTCTGGATGATCTGAAGGATCTGGGTTTTGAGATGGCAACTAAATCCGGATTGTCGATTGGAATGGATGATGTTGTGGTGCCAAAGGAAAAGCAGAAGATACTGGAACGCAGTGACGAAGAAGTAAGGAAGGTCCAGAAGGCGTATGATCGGGGATTGATGACTGAATCAGAAAAATACAACAAGATTGTTAACATCTGGACACTAGCGACTGCGGAGGTTGAGGAAGCACTGATGGGGAGATTGCGTCAGGACCAGGATGGTTTTAACCCAGTCTTTATGCTGATTGATTCCGGGGCACGCGGTTCCCGGACGCAGGCAGCGCAGCTGGGTGGAATGCGAGGGTTGATGGCAAAGCCTCAGAGGAGAACCGTGGGAGAGGAAGTTATAGAAACGCCAATCAAAAGTTCCTTCCGTGAAGGGCTCTCAGTGTGGGAGTACTTCATTTCCACCCATGGTGCACGCAAGGGATTGACCGACACTGCCCTAAAGACGGCGGAAGCGGGGTATCTCACCCGCAGGCTCGTTGATGTAGCACAGGATGTGGTCATTACAATGGAGGATTGCGGGACAATTGTCGGCCAAGAGGTCACTGCGCTGCGTGAAGGAACTGATATTATTGAGCCGCTGAATGAGCGGATTGCCGGTCGTTTTGCGCTGGATGATATCGTGAATCCGGTGACCAAGGAGGTAATTGTCCGGGCCGGTGAGGAAATCACTGATCAGGCAGCTGAGGAAATCGAAAATTGCGGTATTGAAATGGTAAGGGTGCGTTCCGTTCTAACCTGTGAGGCTCCCAATGGTTTGTGTGTGAAGTGTTATGGTCGCAACATGGCGACAGGGAGAATCGTTGAAATCGGCGAGGCAGTTGGTATTGTGGCAGCGCAGTCAATCGGTGAGCCCGGGACACAGTTAACGCTGAAGACTTTCCATGTTGGTGGTGTAGCCGCACGGGTTGCTGAACAGACAAAGGCATTTGCACGTTTCGCGGGGAAAATCAAATTTGAGAATCTGACTGTCAGCAGACGCAGCGATGGGGAATCGACAACTTTGGTGCAGGGGAAGATAATGTTACTGTCAGCGGAGCGTCAGATCCCATACAGCGTGCCGGTGGGAGCGCTGATTCGAGTGGAAGATGGACAGGAAGTTAAGGAAGGTGATGTTTTGTTTGAATGGGAACCTTATTCCATTTCGCTTCTTGCCCAAGTTAAAGGGAAGATAAAATTTAGAGATATCGAAGTAGGGAGAACACTCAGGGAAGATATAGATGAACAGACCGATCGAATGCAGAGGATAATTATCGAAGACCGGTTGCGGAAACTGCACCCAATGATTGAGCTTGTGGATGAACGGGGTAAGGTGGCAGATCGATGCCCGCTCCCGGCCGGGTCATATTTAATGGTTGAAGAGGGGCAGAGTGTGTTGCCGGGTGATGTGCTGGCGAGGCTCGTCCGGGAGATGGCGCGAACCCGGGATATTACTGGCGGTCTTCCCAAAGTAGCGGAGCTGTTCGAGGCAAAGAGAGTTAAATCGCCAGCGGTAATTTCAGAAATCGATGGGACGGTTGAGGTTGGTGAACCCAAAGAAGGTAAGCGACTGGTTAGAGTGCTTTCGGATGGCGGGGCAGTGAAGGAGTATGAGATACCTTACGGAAAATATCTCCTCGTCCAGACAGGAGATCGAGTTAAAGCCGGGGACAAGTTGTGTGAAGGCTCAGTTGATCCTCATGATGTGCTTAAAGTAAAAGGGTGGCTTGCCGTGCAGGAGTTCTTGACTAACCAGATTCAGGCGGTTTATCGGTTGCAGAAGGTAAAAATCAACGATAAGCATATTTCAATAATAGTGCGGCAGATGCTACGCAAAGTGCGAATTGAAGACGCCGGAGATTCCAACTTTATTGAGGGAGAAATTGTCGAACGGCGTCGAGTACTGGAAGAGAATGAAAGGCTGCTGGCTGAAGGTTTGCGACCGGCAAGCTACCAACCGATTTTGCTTGGTATTACCCGAGCCGCTCTCCTGACGGAAAGTTTCCTCTCGGCAGCCTCATTTCAGGAGACAACGCGCGTGCTTTCCGAAGCTGCGATTCAGGGACGAGAAGATAAGCTCCGTGGCTTAAAAGAAAATGTAATAGTCGGAAGATTGATTCCTGCCGGGACCGGTTTCCGCGAGTTCAGCAGAATCAAACTGGTGACAGCCGAAGAAGAAAAACAGCAAGAGGAGGCGGCTTAGTAGATTATGGTGTGGCTTGTAATCGGGATTAATTTGGTGTATAATTCTATAAAGGAGATAATATGCCGACGATTAATCAGTTGGTGAGGAAACCGCGTAAGAAAGTTAGGGCGAAATCGAAGACCCCGGCACTGCTGGGTAATCCTCAGAAGCGGGGAGTATGTACTCGTGTATACACAACTACCCCCAAGAAACCGAATTCAGCATTGCGTAAGGTTTGCAAGGTGCGTCTTACTTCGGGATATGAGGTGACTGCTTACATCCCCGGTGAAGGACATAATCTGCAGGAACATTCAATCGTTCTTGTCCGGGGGGGGCGTGTAAAAGATTTACCCGGTGTTCGTTATCATGTAGTTAGAGGAGTTTATGATTGCAGCGGTGTGGAAGGAAGAAAGCAGGCACGCAGTCAATACGGTGTAAAGCGGCCCAAGCAATCTGCAGGATAAAGGGAGAATTATGGCAAGGAGAGGCAAATACAAAGTTCATACCGTAGCTCCTGATCCGAAGTACAATTCGGTACTGGTTGCTAAATTTATCAATAAATTAATGTGGGACGGCAAGAAGACGGTTGCGCAAAAGATATTTTATGAGGCGCTGGCTCTGGCAGAAAAGAAAGCCGGCGAGGACGGTTATTCGATTTTCCAAAAGGCAATTAACAATGTAAAGCCGGTACTTGAGGTTAGACCCCGTCGAGTCGGAGGGGCTACTTATCAGATTCCAATGGAAGTCTCACCGCGGCGCAGGGATGCTTTGGCAATTAAATGGCTAGTAGAAGCAGCTCGTGCCCGGGGAGAGTATACTATGATTGAACGTCTGGCAAATGAATTGATTGATGCCAGTAAAAAACAGGGCGCAGCATTTAAGAAAAAGGAAGATACTCATAAGATGGCGGAAGCCAACCGAGCATTTGCTCATTATCGCTGGTGAACTGGAATTGAATAAAATAACAGAGTTTTTAACAGGATCAATCAGATAGATTGTTGTTCCCGGCAGTTCTCAAGTCTAAAAGTTTCAATTGGACTCTGTTATTGCTGTTGAATGTGCCGTTTGCCAGAGTATAACAGATATCAAGATACCCCGGCTGACCGATGCGAAGATTGAGTATGTCTCTGCTTCGGTTCCAGGCTATAACCGATACAACAGTGTTACCGGAGCGCACTTTGAATTTGAGGTGTTCTTTATTTCTGCCGATACGCTGAGGATAACCTACGATTTCCAGACCGGTTGATGCAAATACGGGTTCAGGATTGTCCAGCCCGAATGGCTGGAGCTGAGCAAGGTGTTGAAGCAATTCAGGAGTAATTTCATCGAGGTTGGCTATGGCATCGATTTTCAAGGTGGGCTGAAAAGTTGACTCCGGCAGTAGGGAAGCGTACTGATTTATTGCATTCTCAAACAACGGAATTAGGTCGCGGTTTATTTTGATTCCCGCTGCATAGCAATGTCCCCCAAAACTAATGAGGTGATCCTTGGTTTTTTCCAGTGCTTCGTAGAGATTGAAACCAGAAATTGACCGTCCGGAGCCCTTACCGATTTCCGCGTTAAGGGAAATCAGGATGCAGGGACGCCAGAATTCTTCTGCCAGTTTGGAGGCGACGATTCCAATTACTCCTTCGTTCCACCCTGGCCGGGCAAGCACCAGTACCCTCTGTTCATGTTTTGCTCCATCGATAATGAGGCGTCGAGCTTCGGTGAAAATAATATCCTCGAGCCGTTGACGAAAGCGGTTGAACTCCTCCAATTGATATGCCAGATTAATGGCGGTGTCGTCATCTTCAGTCAGAAGAAGCTCAAGGGCAAGTTGCGCGTGACTTACTCGCCCCGCTGCATTGATACGTGGAGCGACGACGAATGCAATGTCACGGGCCGAAAGTTTTCGAGAGTAAAGGCGGCTGGTTGCAAGTAGTGCCTTTATTCCTGGGCGGTTAGTTTTACTTAACGCAAGAAGTCCAAGGCGGGCGATGATTCGGTTTTCTCCCACAAGCGGGACTACATCAGCGATAGTTGCCATTCCGACTAAGTCAAGTAACGCGATTAATTCTTCTTTAGGAGATTTTAAAGAAGCCAGCAGCTGCCATGCCAGTTTGAAGGCAACACCAGCACCGGAGAGTTCTCGAAATGGATAATCGGAATCTGGGCGTTTTGGATTTACAAACGCAAGAGTGGGGAGCGAAGTTGTATTTGGTTCATGATGGTCGGTGACGATCACATCAATGCCGGCATCTCGTGCTAGTTTAAGATTTTCAATATCAGCTGAGCCGCAGTCAGTAGTAATAATTAACCTGATGCCATGTTTGATTGCGTGTTCAATTCCGGCACGAGAAATACCATACCCTTCATTCTGACGGTGAGGCAGGTAGTAAGTAACCACGCCGCCCAATTTTTTCAAGGTGGAGACGAGAATTGCCGTGCCGCAAATACCGTCGACGTCATAATCACCATAGACCAGTATCGCTTCTTGATTTTTGATCGCTGAGATAATTCGTTCAGTGGCGAGATTGATATCGGGCAGAGTATCAGGACGATGTAAACGCGCTGCCGAAGGATTGATGAATTCTCTGCACTCCTCAGCAGTTCGGCAACCGCGATGGTAAAGCAGCTGGATAATTATTGGGGGAAGATTGGTAGTTCGGACGAGTTCCTGAATCCTTTCTTCTTCAGTTATAGGCAGCTGCCATTGATGGTTCTGGAAAATTGCAGACACGGTATGTTTATAGCGAGATGAGGACGGAAGTCAAACGAATTGCAAATCACAATCAACGAATTTCATGCTTAATATAAGAAAGTGCTGAACGGGCAGCTTCATGATCGGGATCGAGTTGCAAACTTAAGGACAGGTATTTCTGAGCGTTAAGTAGATCGCCTATGCTAACATAAACAAGTCCAGTTAAGTAATATGCTTCCGGGTTAAGTGGGTTGATTTGTATTGCAAAATGATAATGGCGAAGTGCACTGATAAAGTCACGGCGCGCGACGGCAATCCGCGCTGCAGCGAGATGATGTATTTCCCGGGCTTCCGGAGAAAATCTTTGTAATTGCTCAAATTCGTGTTCAGCCTCAGCTATCCGGCGCATTCCGGCATAAAGTTCGATCAGACTGTAACGGGTTGAGTAGTTGTTCGGGTCATATTGCAGTGCTTTATTAAAAGCTTGAAGGGCAGGCATTGCATATTTCCGTTCTAAGTAGATGTTTCCCAGTTGAGTCCAGGCCTGAGCAGAATAATGGTTGCGATTCACCGGTATCAGATTACTTACTAGGTAAATTGCAAGACTGATTGGGAGCCACCGAATCCCGACTGATACACGTCGGTTTTTGTAAAAATGGTAGAGTTCGAGAAAGGTATAACTGGCAAATGGAAGAAATAACGGAATAGTGGGTGCGCGGAGTCGGGATAAAACATAAAACACGAGTGCGGAGATGAAATATCCACCTATGAAGACGTACAGAAGCCAGCGTTGCCGCCACTGTCTCCCAGCAAGGATGATACCGGGTATTCCAAGGGCTATGATTATGCCCCAGTTCAACCGGGCGAATTTGAGCACCCAGGAGAACGGTAATACCGTCTCAAAGTAATAATTGTTTGGCACTTCATAATTACAAAAGAATAATAGTAGTTTGCGCCACAAAAGCTTCAGGAACTTTCCCGGGGATGATGTGATGAATTTTAATCCCTGCTTGAACCACCATGATGATGCCTGTGACCAGGAGACTTCCTGTCCGTTTACAGTTTTAGCAATTTGTTTCAAGCGCTGGTGAGAAAAACCGAATCCGAGGTTCATATCCTTAACCGGCTGCCAGGTCCCATCAGCTTCCGAGTTGTTACCGAAATAGAAATTAATGCCTGAGTGGGCAGTAAACAGTACCGGGTCACGGGCAACCAGATAGTTGCGTAACGGCATGAGACCAACAACCACGATGTTTGCAACCGCAAATGAAATTGCAGAATTAACATGTACTTTGTGAAATTTAACAATACCCCAGATGAGAAGTGGTAAAAGGATAAGCAATTCTGGGCGGCAGATAACCAGCAGGCCGAAGCTAATCCCAGCCAGCAGGGCATGCCACCAGCGGTTTATTTTCAATAGTAACAAAATGGTCAAGAGTGTAAAAAAAACTGTTATTTCCACATAAAGCAGTGTACCGGTGTAGAAAATCAGAACACCGCATAATGCGAATCCCAGACCTGCAATAACTGCAGTTTTAAGATTGAACAGTCGCTCGGTAATTTTCATCAGCATGAAGCAGGAGATTACTGCCAACAGGGTCTGAAATATCTGTACTGGGACAACTTGGGGACCGAAAAGGCGATAGATAGTTGCCAGTAAATAAGGGTAAAGTGGACGCAGAAAGAACACCTCAGTTCCCCAGAAATTACCCTTAATAATTTCCAATGCCCAACGATGGTAAAACCAGGAATCAATTACTTGGGGTGTCAGGGATGAGAAAGGATGATGCCGCATTTCCAGAATAAACCACAATCGGACCAATAATGTAGCCGACAGGGGGAGCAGAATCGATAAAATTTTTTTTGATTTATTAAGCAATGGTGTGTGTTTTTCCTTCATCAGTCCTGCGGTACTAACATCATGGAGCAAAGGGCAGTTGGATAAGAAGAATGATTGTGGCGATGAGGAGGGTAATAACCGTAATGACAATTCCAGTGCCAATCCACTGGCCGAAATTGATCGACCGCCCGGTATACTTTTCATACGCACCGATTGCCACCAGGTTGGCACTGGAGCCGATCATTGTCAGATTGCCCCCGTAGCATCCTCCAATTAACAGACTCCACCAGAGAATTTTGCTATGAGGCAGGCCAATCTGTACCAGCGTTTTAACAATCGGAACAAGTGCAGCAACAATCGGCATATTATCAACAAAGCCTGAAGTTATGCCAGAAAACCAGAGAAGAAGTATGAGGCTTGAGCCTGTCAGTCCAGACTGTCCAAGCCATTGAGTAAAAGGCAGGTTTTGGGCAATCCGTAACAAAAGATACCCCAGTTTTGTAGTGACACCGGTGTGTTCTAAACAGGCGGCATTGGCAAAAAGAAACATAAAAAAGAGGATGGTCCACCAATCAATACCACGTTCAATCAGCATTTTCCCCCGTTCCTGCATGACGAATATGACAAAGGCAAGAGCAGTGATCGGGGCAGCAACAAGCACAGTTCCCTCCTTAAGATTTAGCCAATGTTCCAGTCGGGCGTGGAGGATAATGAGTGTTATTACCGCAACAAATACAATCCAGCCGAGTTGCAGTTCTGATGGTTTGACTGAGAGAGTGTCACTGATTTTCATCTGTGGGTGTGCAGGAAGATGTCGGCGAAAGAGTGATAAACAGATGATAACGGTAACGACACACGCTACAAGCGATACCGGCGTTGCCCAGCGCAGAAAGTCTTCAAATGTCAATCCTCCAGCGAAGGCTATATAGACACCGATTGGATTGCCAACAAGTGTTAGCGCTGACCCTACATTGGTAGCAAAGACCAATGCTAACAGGTAAGGGAAGGGGGAGGTTCGGTTCTGGCGGGCAATCTCCAATGCCAACCCAAAGGTCACAAGAATTCCGGATACTTCTCCCGCAAAACCGGAGAGGATAGTGGAAAAAAGCATTAGAACAGCAAGCATTAGTCCTGAGGAGTTTCCTATTCGTCGGGCAACAGCTGTGACAATTATCCGGAAGAAACCGATGTTTTCCAGCCATTTGATTAAAGCCATCATCGCCATAATGAAGATTACTGTAGGTATGGACATATATTCTACAGCAAGTTCGACATTCATTACCCTAAGAAATAACAGCAGCGCAATGCTCACTGCCGCCAACGCCACTCGAAACCGCCAGAAGAACAAAGTTCCGAGAATCATTCCAACGAAGATAGCTGTTGTCAATGCCTGACGGGAGACCCACGGTTCCGAATTAAATTTGAGCAACTCCAATTTTTCGTATATTCCCGTAGCCGGCAGATCCAAAATAGGGAAGAATGCTCGGCCAAGAAAATAAGTCCCCAGGATTGCCAGCAGCAGGAATAATAATGTCCGGTAGCGCTGGAATATTCCGGGTTTTACTTCAGCAGTCAAGAGACGGAAAATTTCTTCGGGATTCCGGGCTTTAAGTATCTGTTGACGGCGATGGTAATCGTGAAATACACGGGCAATTTCCGCAAGAAGCTGGAGATATTCATTGCGGTGCTGCTCAGCGGCAATGACAATGAATATAAGTTGGACCGGTTTAGTGTCTTCCGCGTGCCACTTGATTCCCTTGCGTACCCGGATAAAGATAGCCAGTGGTGCCGGGAGTGCTTCAGGTATAATGGCATGAGGGATGGCAACCCCCTCGCCCAGACTGGTGGAACCGGATTGTTCTCGGATAACAAGGTGACGCACAATCTGGTCGGACACAGAATTCAGGGGGGCGATCCGGCTGACAGCGATTTTAAAGACGGTTTCCGGTGAATCTGCTTCTTCTAAGTCAATTACGTACTCCGGTCGAAAATATTTCTGAAGCATCGATGAGAATTATGAGTTGTTTATCAATAAAATGGGGCAGGGTAAATTGGGGAGCAGTTCTTCTGGTAGATGGTAATCATGGTCAGCGAGAATGCTGACAGGCAGAATTATCAGATCGCAATGCGTACTATTGGCAAGAAACTGCAGATTATCAAGGGTCGTCAGATGAGCGATTACTGATGCTCGAATACCGGATTGTTTGAGGTCTTCTTCGACCCGGTAAATACTGCGCCAGCACTGGCGTTCATAGTTCTCCGCCCGGACCGCTTGGCGGGTCGCACCTTCAGTTCGAGGAGGTGGACATCCGTCAAGAGGACTGACTCCGGAAACAAGCACTGTACTGTTATGCTGGCGTGCAAAGCTCATGACAATTTCCTTTTCTTCCTGCTTTTCACTTATTATGTAGAGGATACGGTCGAACATATTTTTCTCCTTTTTTACGGTGCCAGATTTATTTGGCAAAAGATGGCAATGGAAGAAACAATGAGAGTAACAGTTGTTATGATTATACCGAACTTGAACCATTCCCGAAATCGGATATGGCGACCGCTGGCCCGTTCAAAGGCTCCTACCGCAACGAGGTTGGCGGTTGAGCCGATGACGGTCAGATTTCCCCCGAAACATCCTCCGAAGAGCAGTGCCCACCATAGGATTGAGGCATGTGGTAGTCCGATGCGAATAAGGTCTTTGACAACCGGCGCAAGTGCGGCAACAATCGGGAGATTGTCGACGAATCCCGATAAAATACCAGATATCCAGAGAAAGGAAAGAGCAGCAGGCAGAGTGAGACTGCAGTTGCCGGTTCCGGCGATTTTCCCGGCGAAATTTAAGAGCAGGTAACCTAACTTTGTTGTGACTCCGGTATATTCAAGACAGGCAGCGTTAGCAAATAAAAACATGAAAAAAAGTAACGTCCACCAATCAATCCCCCGTTCAACCAGTACTCTGCCTTTTTCTTGTTCGTAAAAGACAATAAAACCCGTAACTGCTAATGCACTTGCAACCAAAGCAGTGCCGTCACTTAATCCAAGCCAAACTTCAAATCTTCGGTGTAATGCTATCAGGATGATAATAATGAAGAAGGTGATTAGGCCAACCCGGAGCTTGACCGGATCAATATTACCGGCGGTCTTTTCGAGTTGCTGCACATCAAGGTGATATCGAGTATTGAAAAAGTGTCGGCGGTATAGAATTAAACAGAGGAGAGCGACGATAATCGCAGTAATAGCTGAAACCGGAGTTGCCCAGCGCAGAAAGTCTTCAAATGATAAGCCACCGGCAAAGGCAATGTATACTCCGATCGGATTGCCGACAAGTGTAAGAGCAGACCCAACATTAGTAGCAAATACCAAGGACAGCAAAAAGGGCACAAGCGGGGCTTTTGTTCGGCGTGATACTTCCAGCGCGAGACCAAAGGTTACCAGGATGGCTGAAACTTCATCAGCAAATCCCCCCAGAATAACCGAGAATGCCATAAGCAGCAGAAGTAAAAGCCAGGGGATACCTTTTACCTGCTCGATTGCCTTCAGTACAATAAACCGGAATACGCCGATATTCTGCAGCCAGCGGACAATTACCATCATCGCCATAATAAACAGAATGGTCGGAATGGACATGAATCTAACGGTGTGTTCCAAATCCATTACTCCGGCAATTAGTAATGTGCCCAATGCTGCTGCAGCAATAGCGACCCGGAAACGCCAGAAAAGCAGTGTCCCGATGACCATGGCGAGAAAGAGAGTGATTGTCAGTTGTTGCCGCAGAATCCATACCGACTCATTGAAACGTAAATAACCCAGTTCCTGATAGATACCGACAGCTGGAAGACGAATATGCGAAAGGATGCTTCCTGCCCCGACGAATATCAGCGCAACCAATCCGAAAAATAAGATGAGCCGACGATTGCGCTTAAAAAAATTCTGATGAGGCGGAGAGGCGATGATGCGCGAAGCCGATGTCGCATCCTGTGCTGCAAGTGCAGCTGTGCGTAATTGCGGGGTATTTAGACTGCGGGCAATCTCGGCCAGGAGGGAAAGATAAAGGTTCCGTTCTTTTTCTGGAGCTACTAAACATACTATCAGTTTTACCGGTTCCTCGTCGATTGAATTCCAAGGAACTGGTTGTTTTAGCCGAACTACGAGAGCGGCGGGCTGATTTATATTATCCCCGATGAAATGCGGGAGCGCAATACCATAACCGACACCAGTTGAGCCGAGGTTTTCCCTTTCCCGGAGCTGATTGACTAAAAATGTTTCATCGGTAGCTACTCCCGCATCTATAAGTTGACGGGCAATGCGATGAAAAATTTCATCTTGGGTTAATTTTTCGTCAATATCCAACGCCCAATCGCTTAGAATAAACTTTTTGGGATCAATCATTAATTCGTTTCCTAATTATGAATTTCAAAATAAACCAAATTTTTGCGAAGTCAAAATGTCCCACTTTTCGAGTCTGTTCAGTGGAGTTCGATGAACTTCGGTTTTGCAAATAACACCTGTCCAACATCAGTGTCAATGCCGCCCTGTATTATAACATCAACCTCCTGTCCTACGGAATTCCCACCATTTTCGACAACGACTTTAATTCCCCCTTCAAGATAACCGATGCCTTCATTCCGTTCTTTTCCTCTTTTGGAAATTTTTACTCTCAAAGTCGTACCGGGCAGATAAGCTGGACGGAAAAGCTCAAAAAGCTCGGCAGTAGTGATTACCGGAAAGCCGTTTGCGGCATGTTTCAGTTCTGATCGAATAGTTATTAGGGTGGCATGGTACCTCTGGGCAATATTCATCAATTCATCTGTCGACTTGATCGGGAGAATTTTTAACTTAAGCGTAGGGATGCGTTTCAGTTGTTCGATGTGTTCTTTTGCTCTTTGAAGTGAATATTCGGATTCGTCCGGTTGTATGCCTGGTTGCGGTAGAAAAAGCCTGCCTGTCAGCAGTCCCAGTTGCAGAAATTTCACGACTCTGGGGTCAGCAAGAGTATCGGAATCGATAATAAAGGCTTTGGTTTTTCGAAACAACATGAAAACCTCCAAATTTTAAAAATTTAAGTTCATTTTTTCACTCCCAAGTATTTCAGAGCGGCGTTGATTGTTTCCACCGGGACAAGTTCGATATTCAATTTTTTAAATTTAGTAAAATTCGGAGGCAACAGTGCGCGTTTAAACCCCAGTCTTTGTGCTTCATTCAATCGTGCTTCAATCCGGCTGACAGTTCTGATTTCTCCTGCCAACCCAACTTCGCCGATGACTACTGTATTCTCAGGCAGAGGTGCATTGCGCAAGGCCGATGCCAATGTGCAGATAACACCCAAATCGACAGCCGGTTCAGTTAGTTTTAAGCCTCCGGCAACATTAAGAAAAATATCACGGTTACCTGTGCTGATACCGGCGCGGCGTTCAAGTATTCCCAGTAGAAGCGATAGTCGACGCAGGTCAAACCCTGTCGCTATTCGCTGAGGTAACGGAAACGGTGTGGGGGCAGCCAGAGCCTGAATTTCGACTAATAGAGGTCTTGTCCCTTCCAGTGTTGCCACTACAACCGAACCGGAAACATTGAGACGCCGATCAGAAAGAAAAAGTTCCGACGGATTGGGAACTTCCTTCAGACCAATATCGGTCATTTCAAAGACGCCGATTTCGTTCGTGGGACCATAGCGATTTTTGACTGTGCGGATGATACGGTAGTTGTAGGTTGTTTCCCCTTCAAAATAAAGCACCGTGTCTACCATATGTTCTAGTGTTTTCGGTCCCGCAATTACGCCGAATTTCGTGACATGACCGACAATGAACGTAGTGATGCACTGTGTTTTAGCCAGTCTTAATAATTCAGCAGTACAATCACGAACCTGGGCAACACTTCCTGGTGTACTGGTAAGTTCGGGGTTTGTCAATGTTTGAATTGAGTCAATAACCAGTATCTTGGGATTTACCTGATTAACTCCATGGACAACATCCTCCAGTGATATCGTACAAAGGACGAATATATCAAGTAGTGATGAATTAAGGCGTTCAGCCCGCAGGCGAACCTGTTCAGCTGATTCTTCTCCTGTAACATATAACACTGGAATTTTATTCCGGGCGAGATTTCTGCAAACTTGTAAAAGCAGCGTTGATTTACCGATACCGGGTTCACCTCCGAGTAGCAGCAGGGATCCGGGTACAATTCCTCCTCCTAGCACACGATCCAATTCACCAATTCCGGTTTTTAACCGCTGGACCGGAGTCAGAGACAGTTCTGCCAGCCTTTTGGGAGATGCACAGGTGTCTGATGAGTGTTTTGATCTCGGTAATTTTTTAGGGATAACTTCCTCTTCAGTGAGTGTATTCCAAGATTCGCAGTTGGGGCAACGGCCCAGCCAGCGGAGTGATTCGTAACCGCAGTTCTGGCATACAAAATGAACCTTTCTCATTTAACTTTCTGATTCCGCTTCGTTGTCTTCGGGCAGGGTTGAGTAATTATACCTTGATTCAATATTTTCGAAGCGCATAAACTGGTATAGGTAGACCAGTTTAATACTTCGGGTGGGGCCATTGCGATGCTTGGCAATGATTAAATCAGTATCTTTTTTCTGTTCCTCAGAAAGTGCGTCCCAGTTTTTTTTATTATATTCGGCATCGCGGTACAGGAAAATAACAACATCCGCATCCTGTTCTAATGCACCCGATTCACGAAGGTCGGACAATAACGGTTTTTTGTCTTCTCGTCGATCTGGTGCCCGTGACAGCTGAGAAAGGGCAATTACAGGAATATTGAGTTCTTTTGCCATTGCTTTCAGTGCCCGGGAGATTTCTGTGATTTCCTGCTGGCGGCTGTATTCGCGGCGTCCCCCGCTATGAGGTTCCATCAATTGCAGGTAGTCGATGATTATCAACCCGAGATCAGGGTGATCCCCTTTGAGGCGCCGGGCACGGGCACGAATTTCTAAAGCGTTTAATGCTGCAGAATCATCGATATAAAGTTTTGCTTCCGACAGCCGTCCAACAGCAGCTGCAATCCGGGCATATTCGGGATTGTTGAGCATTCCCCGGCGCAGTTGATTGATTGTAACCCGCGCCTCGGCACAAATCAGGCGTTGGATAAGACTGTCGGTTGACATCTCGAGACTGAAGATTGCAACCGGCACCGGCTTCTTTACCCGGGTCGTAGTATTGACAGCAATATTAAGCGCAAAGGCAGTTTTTCCCATTCCCGGACGTCCGGCAATGATAATGAAATCCCCGGGTTGAAAACCACTGGTAAGATCATCAAGTTCCAGAAAACCCGTTTCCACCCCAGTGATATGCTGTTTTCTAGTTCGGGCTTGTTCTATCCGGTCCATTTCCTGAAGGAGTCGTTCGCGAACAAGCGTAAATCCGCGTCGCTCGCCTGCCTGACGCAGCTGAAATATCTTGCTCTCGGCCTTTTCCAGTAGTTCTTCGGCTGAAAACTCTTCATTGTAGGCGTCCTGAACGATTTCGGTAGCAGTCTGAATTAATTGTCGTTGTAACGCTTTCTCCAGTACCAGCCGGGCATGTTCTTCACAATTAGCTGAGGTCAATACTGTGTCCTGCAGTGCCGAGAGAAACGGTTGTCCTCCGATACTGTCAAGTTCCTTCATGCGCCGCAGCTCATCGGTAACTGTGATGATGTCATAAGGTTTCTTGGCTTCAAAAAGATTCAACATCGCTTCATAAACGCGCCGATGAGCAAGTGAATAAAAGTGATCTGGCTTTAAAAATTGCATCACCCGAGGTAATGCTTCCTGATCAATTAGAATGGCACCAAGAACCGCAGCTTCCGCTTCAAGCGCCTGGGGTGGTTTTTTTTCTCCTCTTTCAGAGCGGGTGGACATGATTAGTGTTACCTTTTTTGTTTCGGTGATAAATTGTTCCGACTATTTTTACCAGCTCCCTGGCAAAATCTACTTTACTCATTTCCTCGAGACGGCGGGTTTTGCCTGAACGGTAGATAATGACTGGACGAATAGTGGCGGAGCCGGCAGTCTGTACTGGATTGGCAACGATTAACGCCGGCTTTTTTTCCCGGAGTTTTTTGCGTGCCATTTCTACTGAATCGTCCTGAGAAAATGCCACGGTGAACGGTCGATATTTTGATGCGCTTACGATTTTGAGTATGTCAGGTGTCCGTCTGAATGCGACCGTCAGACTTGGTGCGTGAAGTTTAGCGCGTGCTGTTTTCACGGGCTGATAATCTGCCACTGCAGCACACATGACAAGAATATCAGTTTCCGGCAGCTTATTTTCAACTGCAGTTGCCATCTCAGCAGCGGTCCGGACCCGGATGGTATCTGGAGGCAGCTGGACGGTTACTTCCCCAGCAATGAGTGTCACCGTGCTTCCGGCGGCTTTGAATGCCTTGGCGATTTCCAGTCCCATTATTCCAGAAGAGCGGTTGGTAATAACGCGTACCGGATCCAAAGGTTCTTCAGTTCTACCGGTAGTTACTAAAACACGAACACCTGTAAAATCTGGTAATCTGGTCAAACAGGCACAGCATGTTTCAAGAATTGATTCCGGTGATGCCATTCTTCCCGTACCGACCATTCCACAAGCCAATTCACCAGTTTCGGGATTGATAAAGCGATAACCAAACGCAGCAAGTCGCCTGATATTCTCCTGGACGATCGGATTTGACCACATATTGGAGTTCATCGCCGGTGCAATAAGAACTCTGCCGGAACCTACCTTTTCGGATGGTATTGCAAGCAGAATCGTGGAGAGCAGGTCATCCGCAATACCATGGGCAAGTTTGCCGATGATATTAGCAGTTGCCGGTGCAATTACTGTCAGGTCTGGTTGTACAGCAAGGTCGATGTGATGGATAGAATCATGGGGTATTCGATATTTTGGAAAGAGGTCCCCCCCCACTTCCCGCCCGCTTAAAGCACGAAAGGTGTCTATGCCGGTTAGTTTGGCAGCGGCGCGGGTGAGAACGACGGTTACGTTCCAGCCTTTTTTACGGAATAATCGCAGCAGTTCAAGTGATTTATAGGCAGCAATACTTCCAGTAACTCCCAGCAGTATTTCAACAGGTTTTGCCAACACCGCCTCCGGAGTGAGGACCGTAAGTTATTTATGAACGCGTGCGGCTGGTCCCGGGTTTACTGCCGGATTCGATTTTGGAGATGCCGGTTTCGGATGCTGTGCTCAAATCAGCTTTTCTGGTCTCGGTTGCGAGTCGGTTGGCATTCAGCGCCTCGAGCTCTGCTTCGGTAAGTGGGGCATATTTTAATTCACCCCGCAACAGGCGATGGAGAGCATATTCATAAGGATTGGTGGGTAATTGTATTTCGTCCCGGCTGATTGCATCGATCAGTCGACGCGTCTCCAGCGCTGCAATATTTAAAGCCAGATATTTGTTTGGATACACATGCCACAGCTGTTCAATTGACACAAACTTCATTCAATCCTCCTTTTATTACGGTGAATTTTACGGCCGGTCCGGAGCCGTTCACTGCGAATAATTCCCAAGACGTCCCGGATCGCCTTTTCCAGTTTATCATTAATTACAAGATAGTCAAATTCATGAATACAGGCCAGTTCTTTTTCTAATGCTTCCCGACGCTGTTGCAGTTCCTCATCCTTTTCGGTTCCCCGGTGGGCAAGTCGGCGCTGCAGTTCTTTTATGCTCGGGGGGAGGATGAAGATGCTAACCGTTCCGGGCAATTTCTGCTTGCAGGAGCGCATTCCTTGAATATCCAGATCGGCAATAACATCCTTACCAGCGCGGAAAGCTTTAATTACCGGTGTTTTGGGTGTTCCGTAAAGATGGCTGTAAACCTCGGCATACTCCAGCAGTTCGTTCCGGTTGATCATTTGCCGGAATTGTGTTTCTGATACAAACAGGTAACTTTTCCCATTGATTTCTCCTTTCCGGGGAGGACGAGTAGTGGCGGAAACAGAATAGAAAATTTTTTTATCCCGTTTGACAATTTCTCGGCAGATTGTAGTTTTCCCCGCACCGGATGGTGAGGAGAGGACGATCATGAAAGGTTGGTGAGTTTTATTCCACATTGCGTACCTGTTCCTTGAGTTTTTCAATTTCGCCTTTAATTTCAATTGCCCGTCGCGAGATTACTACATCCCGAGCTTTGGCAGCCAGCGTGTCGGTTTCGCGGAGCATTTCCTGAGCAATGAAATCAAGTTTCTTTCCTGAAGTGCTGCTGCTTCTCAGCGCCCGGAGAAACATACTGCAATGGCTTCGAAGACGGACACATTCTTCATGAATATCAAGCCGCTCAGTGATATAGGCGACTTCTTCCAGAATCCGCTTGGAATTTGCCTGGATATTCAAGTTAGCCAGCTGTTCAATCAAATTTTCGCGTCGCTCAGCAACCCGTTTGGGAACTCTTTCCCTTATGCAATGAAGCGCCCGGCGGATTTTATTTATGCGCCGGCGCAGATCTTTTACTAATGCAGTTCCCTCAGTTTCTCTCATATGAATCAGCTGGTGAATCGCTTCGCCAATAATTTTCCGGCTCGCACGCCAGAGGCGGTTCTGTCCGGGAGTTAATTTGCTCGTGGTAATGACGCCCGGGAGCGTCAGCAATGCGTTCAAATCAACTTCTCCCGATAAATTAAACCGCCGTTTCAGTTGCCGGATAAGTGTTAAGTACCTTTTTGCCGCTTCCCAGTCGATTTTGATACAGGTGGCAGTACTGGGTTCGTCGATTGTCAATTGAAGTTGAATATAACCGCGTCGGATTTTCCTTCGGACAATTTCGTAAATGTCCCGTTCATAGCTGACAAGCTGAGGCGGCAGTTTTGACACCAATTCAAAGTATTTATGATTTACGGAGCGGATATCAACGGCAATTCGGGTTCCGGATTCAGCTACAACTCCTTCTGCACGGCCAACGCCGGTCATGCTTCTAATCATTGTTCCTCCAACAGAATGGTAACTGGTCCGCTGTTAATTAGATCCACATCCATGCGAGCGCCGAATTTACCGGTCTGAACTGAGACGCCGAGATAGCGCAATTCATCGACAAATCGTTGATAAAGAGCTTCAGCACGCGATGGTTCGCAGGCTTGAGAAAATGACGGTCTAAGTCCATGTTGAGTATCGGCATACAAAGTGAATTGCGAAACGACCAGAGCTGAGCCGGTGACGTCCAGAAGAGAGCGGTTCATTTTCCCTTGTTCATCGTCAAAGATTCGCAACCGGACGATCCTGGACGCCAGCTTTCGACCGGTTATTTCGTCATCCAGTTTTCCAATTCCAATAAATATTACCAGTCCCGGTCCGATTTCGCCGAGGATATTACCATCAACAATTACCCGCGCCCGGCTTACGCGCTGTAACAATGCCCTCATCGTTTTACCGTTCTAAGTATTGCTGCCAGTCGTCTGATTGCTTTACCGGTATACTCAGCCTTGGAAGTGGTGATGATGTTCTTGTCCTGAACGATGTCAGCAAAATAGTGGCGGGCGCCATTTTGTTTCAGAATACCGATGGAATAGAAGTCAGGATATACGGTGGCCTGCCGGCCTTTTAATAACCCCGCCTTGGCCAAGATAATTGGTGCCAGTTCTATGGCAACAATAATGCGTCCGGCATCGGCAAACTCCCGGCATTGGTGCCAGATAGTACTGTCATTCCAATATGGCGCAATTCCCGAACCGTTGATCAGCACTAACGCAGAAAACCGATCGGCTTTAACTTCACTTATTAGTCGCTGCGGTTTGATAATCAGTCCATCAATACCTTGCGCAGCAGTTGTATCGGTGGATATGAGGAGCAGGGGTATTTCATACTTTTCTAAGAGCCGTACTGTCGTGTTTAACTCGTCGTCGCGAAACAGATTCGAGGGAACAAAAATGGCAACAGTTTCTGATTCTATTGGGTTCAATTCCATAGAACTGTTGCTGCTTCCCAACGGCGCTAACAAGATGCCCGTCAATGATAACAGGTAGTACACCTTAATTATTAAAATAGCCTTTTAGTAATTGATGTCAAGAAAATGCAGTTCCGTATTTTGTAAGTATTTGATTTACCGGCTGTTATACGATAGACCTCATGATTGCCGGTTCTGTTTTTTATCGATGCCGAATGAAAGAACTAATTTTGGGTGTTGGGTGTAAAGGTTTTGCAGATGCCGGTTTTCCTTCCCCGGAAGGCAGAAATGACCGGGAAGAAATTCGTGGAATCCCTGGTGTGTCAGTTTGGACCGAGTATCCGGGTTTGGGGGGAGAATGTAGATGTGGTCCGGGGAGAGAGAGAATAGCTGATGAAGAAGATTTTCGGAGAGTTGCTCATTTGGAGGAGACTGGTATTCAAAACCTACAGAATTGAAGCCGGCATTGCGCAAGATTATGAAATCCTCCTTGGGAATTGATGAACTGTTTATTCTGATAGTGAGTTGATCAAAGCCAGACTCGCGCAGGATTTTCGCTTTGTCCGGATCGACGGTTTTGGGGAGTATTAGCATCGTCTGTTCCAGGGGGGTTATGGTCAGGGAGTCATATAGGGCTTGCAGGATGCGGTAAAGTTGATCAAGGGTAAGTAAAGACGGTCCCCAACCACCGAAGAAAATCGTAGTAAAGGTTACTCCGCGATAGCGACGGGCGCATGATTTGATATCATTGACCAGTTGCGCTACCAACCTTTCAGCCTTTTCAAATGTATAAGGTTCGGGTTTTATTCTGAACCGGAGGTCAATTTTGTCTCCGAGGGGGATGATGATATTTATTCCGTTATTCCCCACAAGATGTTTTTACCGGACGAGTCTGCCGATGCGATTGAACCGTATTGCCCACGGTGAGAGGAGGATGCGGGCGATATTGGGAGCGGCACCTGAGGAAAAATAGAGGATCAGCGGTTTTCCGCGGATATACCGGAGCGCCAATGGTCCCCAAAATCTTGAGTCTTCGGAATTGTCGCGATTGTCCCCCATCGCAAAGATATGTCCTGGTGGGACAACGACCGGTCCGAAGTTGTCCCGGACATAAGGGGAGAGTTCTGAGCGATAAAAGCTGCGGTTAAGCCACAGACGTTGAAACTCCGATTTCATTTCCCCGGGCAGAGGAGGCAGAGTATAAGGAAACTTGTGAACTGCATAAGGCGAAACTTCCCTTTTGCCGTTAATATACAGTCCTTTATTTCTGATTTCTACAGTATCACCGGCAACGGCAACGCAGCGTTTGATGAAATTACGGGGAACATACCAAGTAAAAAAATGGCGCTGAGTATCCCAGAATAACGGCAGGAGCGGAAGCCAAGAGGGGAATATCCGCTTGTATCTGCCAGGATTTGCAGAATCCTCAGGAACGTCTCCGTCCAGAGGAAAACGGAATACGACAATGTCCCCCCGTTTGGGCTGAGAAAATCCAATCAAGGTGTTATCGGTAAATGGAAGTTTTATTCCGTAGACAAACTTGTTCACGAGCATAAAGTCACCGATGGCAATGGTATCTTCCATTGAGCCGGTCGGGACGAGAAATGCTTCAACGAGAAACGAACGGATGAGAAGAACGGCAATAATTACCAGCACCCATTCCCGAAGGAATCGCTTGAGACCTTTACTGAATTTCCCGGGCATGAATTTTCAGTTTAGGGGGATCGGTGCGTAAGTCAAGGAGATTGCCTTATTTCAGAAAGATAATTCCGAGCAACAATACGACGAGCAGTGCGGGGAGTAAATTTAGTACCTTTAACCGTTTGATTTCAAGAAGGTTAATTCCCAGTCCAATGAGAATGAGTCCGCCGACTGCCGTTAGTTCGTTTGTCATTGTCGGCGTGAGCAGCGTAGTGAGTCCTCGGGCGAGCAGAGTGAGTCCTGTCTGATAAACAAACAGCGGCAGGGATGCGAACATTACCCCGATGCCTAAGCCGGCAGTGAGGGCGATGGCAGCAAAACCATCAAGAAGGGATTTAGCAAAAAAAAGACTTGGTGTTTTACCTAGTCCTTCCTCAATAGCTCCCAATATGGTCATTGACCCCATGCAGAAGATCAGAAAGGCGGTTACGAGACCTTCGGTAAAGCGTTCGGTACCGAGCCGGAGGCGAGATTTCAACCATTCACTCCAGCGGTTCAGTTGGTAATCGAGGTCAAACAGTTCTCCAAGAATGGAGCCGGAGACAATAGAGAAAATCATAAACAGAATTTTCTCAGTACGAAGTGCCATTGAGAAGCCGAGAAACAGAGTAAAGATACCGATTGCCTGAAACGCCATGCGCGTCAGGCGGGCAGGCAGACGGGTATGAAATAACAGCCCCAGCAGACTGCCGGCGATCACCGCAATGGTATTAACGATTGTCCCCAGCATTAGTTAATATTACTGATTAGCCTGGCGCCGGCAAATTTTATCCACTGGCAGATGGGACAGAGCTCAGCGGTGCTTGACTTTGTATCCAATATCCATATAGTTTAGAAGTATTTCATCGTTGGTAATCTAAGTCTAAGGAGGATATGGAATGGCATTAATTGATGAAGTAAAGGCAATAATTGCTGAGAAGCTGCCGGATGCGGCAGGAAAACTCACCCCGGATGCCCGGTTCCAAGAAGACTTGGGAGCGGATTCGTTGGATATCGTGGAACTTGTGTTGGCATTTGAGGATAAATTCGGTATCAAGATCCCCGATGAGGATTCCCAGCAACTGACTACCGTCGGTAAGGCGGTTGAATATTTGGAGAGGAAGCTGGCGGAGAAGAAGGCGGCTGAAGGCAGTCCGCAGGAATAGCCTTCCCCTGAAATTGTAAGGGAACGGTGATGACCAAGCGCAGAGTTGTAGTTACCGGTTTAGGTGCAGTTACCCCGCTCGGCAACGATGTGAAGACCTACTGGGAGAATCTCCTTGCCGGTGTGAGTGGTATAAAAAGAATCAGTGCTTTTGATCCTTCAGATCTGGCAGTACAGATTGCTGGTGAAGTAAGGAATTTTAATCCGCTGGAGCGGCTAGATGCCAAGTTGGTGAAGCGGGCAGACCGGTTTACCCAGTTTGCTCTGTGGGCGGCAGTGGAGGCTCTGAAGGATGCAGGTATCGATTTAAATCAGGAGGATTGTAATCGAGTCGGTGTTATTGTCGGATCCGGGATGGGGGGTATTGCAACTTGGGAGCAGCAGCATGAAATTTTTATTACTCGGGGCCCGAGACCTGTTTCACCTTTGCTGATTCCGATGATGATTCCGGATATGGCGTCCGGACAGATATCAATTGTCTACGGGTTAAGGGGGCCGAATTACTGCTCGGTTTCAGCATGTGCCTCTGGAGCCCATGCTACCGGCGTCGCCTTGCGTCACATTCAGAATGGAGATGCGGATGTGATGATTACCGGCGGGAGTGAGGCACCGATTACCAAGTTTACCGTTGCCGCATTCGCAAATATGGGGGCACTGTCCAAGCGTAATGACCAGCCCGAGAAGGCATCACGGCCGTTTGATCGTCAGCGGGACGGTTTCGTGATTGCCGAGGGGTGTGGAATTTACATCTTGGAGGAGCTGGAGCATGCGTTAAAGCGGGGGGCAAAAATCTACTGCGAGCTGTCTGGTTACGGTGCGAGCGCTGATGGTTACCATATCACCGCTCCAGATCCGGATGCGCTGGGCGCGGCACTGGCGATGAGGCGGGCGCTGGAGGATGCGGGATTGAAGCCCGAGGACATCGATTACATCAATGCCCATGGAACATCGACCCCGTTAAATGATGCGGCCGAAGTGAAGGCCATCACGATGGTATTTGGCGAGCACAGTCGGCAGCTGGCAGTGAATTCCACCAAGTCGATGATCGGTCATGGGCTGGGAGCGGCTGGAGCAATGGAGTTTGTGGCAACCGTGCTGTCAGTGAGCGAGGGTAAGCTGCACCGCACGGCAAATCTTGAGGAACCGGATGAGGGGGTCGAATTGGATTTTGTCAGGGAGGGATCAAGGGAGAGAAGGGTGCGGGCTGCGCTGTCAAATTCATTCGGATTTGGAGGTCATAACTGTTGTCTTTGTGTTAAGGCATGGGAGTAGGGTATGAATATAATCTGCTGTCTTAAACAGGTACCGTCGACCGAGACCAAGATCAGAATAAATCCCCAGACGGGTCTGGTGGATACAAATGAGGTGGAGTGGGTAATTAATCCGTATGACGAGTATGCACTGGAGATGGCGTTGCGGATCCGGGAGACGCTCGGCAGGGGCAAAATTACCGTAATCAGCCTCGGACCGGAAAGAGTGAAAATGGCACTGCGCACTGCCTTGGCGATGGGGGTTGATGAGGCGGTGCAATTATGGGATAGCGAGTTTGAAGGACTGGACGGGCTGAGTATCGGACGGGTGCTGGCTGCGGCAGTGAAGAAACTGGGGTTTGATCTGGTTTTGACCGGCAAGCAGGCAATTGATGATGATCTTGCCTGGGTACCGCAGACAATCGCCCATTTTCTGAATATTCCGCACTGCGCGGTCGTGCCGGAGGTGGAACTTAACCGGCTGGACCAAAGAGAACTTGTGTGCCATCGGGAGATTGAAGGAGCAACGGAGATTGTTGAAGTAAAGCTCCCCTGTCTGGTAACGGTACAGAAGGGAAAGTTTCAGCCCCGGTATCCGACACTGAAGCTGATGATGGCAGCGAAAAAGAAGGAGATTCCGGTGTGGGACAGAAATACACTGGGGGTTGATTCTTCCCAGCTGACGCGGCGCGTCGAGTGTATGGGCCACCGGTTACCGCCCGAGCGCAAGCCCGGGAAGATACTGGAGGGGGATGTGAATCAGGTTGTGCCGGAGCTGGTCCGGTTGCTACGCGATGAGGCAAAGGTTGTCTGATGTTTGACCGGCAACTCGCTCAGGAGCGGCTGCTGATCGGGATCGGTGGAAACTTAGGATCGGGTAAGACAACAGTTGTCAATGAACTCAGGCGTTACGGGGCAAAGGTGATTGATGCGGACAGCATCGGCCGAAGTCTGCTGCGTAAGGGTACGACGGAATATCAGAAACTGGTTCGTGCGTTTGGCCGGGAGATTCTGAAACGTTCAGGGGAAATTGACCGTAAAACTTTGGCAAAAAAGGCATTTTCCTCACCAGCAGCGCTGAAAAAGCTTAACGGGATCATGCACCCCCCGCTGCTGAAAAAAATCAAGGAAGAAATTGCCAACTGTCGGGAGGGGCTGGTGGTGGTGGATGCAGCGCTGTTGTTTGCTTGGAAATTGCACCGGCAGATGGATATTTCAATTCTGGTCACTGCACCGGATGAGCTGCGGCTTGCCCGACTGAAAAAGAGCGGTCTGAGTCTGGAAGATGCCCGACAGCGGCTGAAGATGCAGGCTTCAGATACGAAATTCTGGTCCGAAGCCGATTTTGTGCTCGAGAACTGCGGTTCGCTGGCAGAACTTAAACGGAAAATCCGGGCACTTTGGAATTATTTCTATTCCAACCGGTTGGAACGCCTGAAAGCGAAAAGAAGCAGTTCTTTTGCTCACGGAGACTGAACCGGTGAGGTGGAGTCAGGTTCCGCTGCGGGAATTGGAGCTTGAGGACCGACTGGTCCGGGCGGTAACCCCTTACATACTTGAGTTTCGAGAAGTGCATGAAATGGTAGTAGATTTTTTCGGGATTTATCAACAGCTGGTGAATCCGGAGGCGACTGGAGTCGGGCCTCCGGAACGGGAGGCCAATGCGGAGAGTTATTGCATTTCCGGTCTCCAAGGGGAAGTTGGACGCTTTCATGTAATCTATGATCTGGAAGAGACCCGGCTGGCGATCGAGCTGCCGGCTGAGGAGGCAAGCAAAGTTTACCGGCTGTTGCGCGAGCAGAGGATTGTTGTCCCGGATCTGGAACTGGTTCGGAAAGTCATGTCCGGCAACCTGGCGGAAACGGTGGCTGCGATCTTCTGGCAGGTGGGCGCCATAAAGGTAAGCCTCGGTGATCTGCGACCGCTGTTTAAGGTGGATGAGAACCGGAATTACAGTCCGATTTACATTGATGTCAAGGGAATTTCCTACTATCCCGCGGTCTTGGATTTTGTATTGTCGGCAAGCGCCCTTTTAGTTCGTAATCTCAATTTTGATGTCATCTGCGGCATTGAAGCCGGCAGTATTGCACTCGCTGCGTTGCTAGCGCAGAAACTGAATAAGCCGATGTTTTTTGCCCGGCGTCATTTGCGTTACCCGGAGGCAAGTCCGTTTGAAGGGGTGAAGCAGCATGAGCTGTTCCGGAAGCGTGTGCTGCTCGTGGATGATACACTGGTGCATGGCTGGACCAAGACGCAGGTTGTCGAGGTGATCCGTCACTGGGGTGCGCAGGTTGATGCCTGTTTCGTGATCTTTGACCGCCAGCAGGGTGGGGAGGAGGAGCTGGCGCATGCCGGGGTCAGGCTGTATTCGCTGACCAACCGGGAGGCGGCGCTGTCCGAAAAGATACCGCGCGAGATCAGCTGTCTTACTGATGGGGAGTATGCCGAGGTCTGTTCCTATTTTGCCGATCCCCAGGAATGGCACCGGCGCCGGGGGTTGAATTTTACCCCGATAATGAAAAACTTGACATAGAGTTTTTAGTTTATAACAATTTATCTGAGGCTTAATTTCCAAAGGAGGTAAGATGCTGTGGCATTACCATTGTCCTGACTGCGGTCACCCACTTGAGGTGGAGTGGGCGCGGCATAGGGAAGAAACAGTATGCCGGAAGTGCCGTTTGCGTCATTATCCTCCGACCCCGGATGAGGATCCCTTTGCCTACATTGCGGGAGCCAAGTGGCCGCCGGAACTGGAGCAGATTGTCATTGCCCACAAGGGATCGGTGTGCTCTGCACCGGGTTGTTTCCGGAGTTACAATACGTTGACCCTCAAGAAGCCGATTTCCAAGGGTGGCAGGATTTCGGTTGATAATCTGATCCCGGTATGCACGCATCACGCCCGTGACAAGGGAGAGCAGGATTATGAGGAGTGGATTCAGAACCTGAAAGAACGGGAGTTGAATGAGCAGTTGGCAGCAGTTCCACCGCCGATGATTCAAGCGAAAGCGCCGCCCGCGGAATCGGCTGAAGCGGTTCCCCTTGCTGGTTATGTTCAGCTGATTTCCCGGGAGAGTAATACTAGGCTGATGCCTTTACCTGAGAACCGGCCGGTGGTAATGGCGCCGTTTCTGCGTGGGGCAGTCCGACGTCTGGTGTTTGACTACGAGTGGGAAGCAAAGGGCGGGGGTGAGGTGAAGGTCTATCTGGTTGCTTGGCCGAGAGGCGAAGAGCCGCGTCTGGATTTTCTAGAGAGTGAAGAATTTGCGGGCCTGAAGGCGGTAAAGGAGCACTGGGCAGAGCGGGATGCGCGCGGGGAGGGTTGTGTTACGCTGGAACTCCCGCCGGCACCAATGGGACGCTGGACAGCTGCGGTAGTGATGGAGGGAAATGGTGCGTTTGCAATTAAGGAGTTCGTGCTGGCAGGTTGTGATTAGGCAGCGAGCAGGGGTTTAAGTCTGGAGATTAATTCAGGAGCAGGAATTTCGATTTGTTCCCCGGTAATAAGGTTTTTGAGTCCATAGACGCCCCGTTTCAGTTCTTCCTCGCCGACAATGACAGCAAAGGCGGCATCTGCAAGGTCGGCAAGATGCAGCTGACGCTTGAGTTTCGGGCTGTCAAAGCTGAGCTGCGCAGGTATGCCGGCTTCGCGGAGCCGATCGACAAGGTCGACTGCGGGCCGGAGTTCGTTTTCTGATGTCCAGATGACAAATGCCAGTTGCCGTCTGTCGGTCTTTGCTTCCGATTGAGGCATTGCGAGCATGGTCCGTTCAAGCCCGATTGCCAGTCCGCTCGCGGGGGTGGGGGGGCCGCCGAGTTCTTCAATCAGGTAGTCATAGCGTCCGCCGCCGCCAAGGCTGTTCTGGGCACCAAGTTTATCGGAAATAAACTCAAAGGTCGTGCGGTTGTAGTAGTCCAAGCCGCGGACCAGATGGTCGTCGATCCTGTAGGGGAGCTGGCGGACAGCGAGTTCATTGATGACAATATTAAAGTGTGTCTGGCAGTCGGAGCAGAGGTACTCCCGGGGGACCGGAGCCTTCTGGAGCAGGGTCTGACAGTGATCATTTTTGCAGTCGAGGACCCGCAGGGGGTTTAATTCAATCCGCTGCTGACAGTCCGGGCACAGCGCCTCCCGGTTGAGACGCAGAAAGGTAAGCAGTTTTTCGCGATAATCCTGCCGGCAGGTGCGGCAGCCGATTGAGTTTACCATTACTGTGAGACTGGTGATATTCAGCCGGGAGAAGAAGCGGACGCCGAAATGGATCAGTTCGGCATCGGTGCGGGCACTGGCTTCACCGAGTGCCTCAATGCCCAGCTGGTAGAACTCCCGGTATCGGCCTTTCTGAGGCCGGCTGTAGCGGAAACAGGGGGTGATATAATAAAGCCGGCAAGGAAGAGCAAGGCGGTTTTCCAGAACCGCACGAATTACACCAGGCGTACCTTCGGGTTTAAGGGTGAGGCTGCGCTGGGAACGGTCCTGAAATGAGTACATCTCCTTGATTACAATGTCGGAGCCGGTGCCCGAGGATTTGATGAACAGTTCAGTATGTTCGAACGTGGGGGTTATGATCTCCTGAAAGCCGTGGATTACGGCAAGCTGACGGAATGTGTTTTCCACCAGCAGTTTCTGCTGGCTGAGGGGTGGGATGAAATCCTGAGTGCCTTTGGGGCGGGTATGGCGGAGCACGGTTACTTCAACCGCGTTGAGAGTTCATATGAAACCAGACCGAGTCCAAGTCCGATGAGGTTGGAGAGCAGGTCGACCAGATTATATTCTCTACCGGTGGGGAGTAAACGCTGAAGGTATTCGACACCGGCAGCAAGGGGCAGTGTGAGCAAAAGCGAAGTCCATGGCATTGCCGCTTGGCCGAGAACCCCCATGACCGTAAAAAGCGCAGTGTGAATAGTTTTGTCCAGGCCGCGCTGGATCAGTCGTGGCGGTCTGCCAGTAGGCAGCAGCAGGGCGATGACGGTAATGACAATCCAGAGAACGAAGAGAATCTTGGCGGGGCGGCGTTTAGCCACGGGTTTCCTCGCCTCGGACAATTTCCTTGATCCGCATTAACCGGGTGAGTTCTTGGCGTTCAGCTTCAGCCAGCCGGAAGGTGATCACCCGGACCGCATCTTCCAGAGCGGGGATAAGGACGAATTCGAGGGCGTTGACCCGGCGCCGGGTGCGTTCCAGCTCGGTTGCCAGAATTTCAACCGCCTTTTCCTTTTCGGCGAGGACGAGCAGAGAATCGAGGAGCTGTTCCATCCGGAGCAGGGCGATGTCCAGTTCGCCCGAGGTAGTGGCAAAGCCGTAGCAACGGAGCACACCACTGACTTTCTTGGTAAAAACCGGCACCCGGATGTTCATGATTGTCTGGGTCGAGACGGCAATTTCCACCTGGCGGGTCGGTTTCATTACCGCTTCCCGGAGAAACTCTCCGGGGTAAGAGTTGCGGGCGAGGGCGAAGCGGGCAAGGACACTGCGCGTTTCTTCCTGTACCCGTTGGCGATGCTCCCGGATTTCCTCGACCAGTTTCAGCAGCCGCCGCATGAGTTCCTGTTGTTTATCCTTGAGGAGTTTGTGGCCGCGCCGGGCAATTGCCAGCCGGCGGCGCAGACGCATCAACTCCATTCGGGTAGCGTTGACCGCGAGTCGCATCAGGTGAATTTTATAAAATCAGGCGCCAATGTCAAAGTTCTGGCATTTTAGTTTCTGATGCGGGAATCAGCTTACTCGGGGAAATGGCAGCGTGCGTGCTTTTAATGTTTGACCTGCCAGTCCAGCTCGAGGACCGCAATATCTTTTGTTTGCCGGACAACATCGGCGGCAACCAGCAGTTTACCATTGGTTGCAATTGAAACCCCCTTGGTCTGAGTGTCGAGTTTTAACTGGCGCTCCCAGATGGAACTGGCGTTGGGCAGGTATTCAAATACCAGCAGCTGGTGCTGTTTCGGGCTGAGCAGGGTACCGCAGATGATAATTGTGCCGTCCGGGCTGATACCGATGTCGTTGCCTTCAGCCTGGGCATTTTCACCATAGGCAACTTTGCGCACTGCGCCACCATCAGCGGTGTATTCAAGAATTACGCAACGGGTGGAATCTCCAATCCGGGCGGTGCCGACCGCAATGATGTTGCCAAATTGATCAAGAGCGATATTCCCCGGCTCATCATTTCCGCCGGAGTCATAGTGCCGGGTCCAGAGTGTTTCTCCACCGGGTTTCAGCCGCATGAGGAAAATATCCGGCCCGGAACAGAATCTGCCGAGCACGGTTAGGTTACCTTGAGCGTCTGCCTTGATCTTCCAGCCCTCAGCCGGTTCAGTAAAAGAATAGGTGCGTGTCCAGCGGGTGGTGCCAAAGGAATCCAGGACTGCGATAAATAGCTGGTTACCCTCTGCCGTGCTGATGCCACCGGTGATCGCAACTCCATCCTTCAATGAACAGATGCCGTTTGCCCATGATGCTTCTGCCAGTGACAGTCCTTTCTTCCACCGGGTTCTGCCATCATTACCCACACGGATCACGAGGCAGATTGTAGTATCATAGAGGCGGGTGTACCCGCAGAGATAGAGGTTTTTTTGATGGTCAAGGGCAGCATCTTTCAGGATATTGTAACTGCCCTCGGCAAAGTTCAGTTTTCTTCTTAACCTGCCATGCTGGTCAAGAAACTGGACTAGTCCGACCGACCTGCCCGTTGTCTCCCGTCCCAGATTGGCAACAAGAAGCAGATTTTCATCAGCAGTAAGCAGTTTCACGCACCGTTCATCGGTTCCGGTGTCAATCCAGGTCTGCCAGACCACCGGCGGTCTTCCGCAGAGAGCAAAAATTAACACCCAGGACAGTAACAGGACACGGCGTTTCATTTCTGACCTCCTTGCAGGTTAACAGATAACAATAGCCACGGATACGGGGTTTGTCAACTCAGCCATTTGCACGATGTTTCTGATTGATTCAGCATTTACTTTACGGATCGGATGGTGAATACACCCGGTAATAACCCACCACAAGGTTTAGTGTTTTAATAGTTTCAACACTATATATAGACCGAAGGTGGAATGGGGTTTAAGTGTGGATAAGGCGTTGTTTACTGTGTTTCGGACAGCAGATTTGACTTTTGAGCGCCGGGTTCATATACTATTTTGACGATGAGATGGGCGGCATTTGTGGTAAGCTTTGCGGTCGGTATTTTACGGTTGAGTGCGCAGGAACCTGAAGCTTGGCTGGTGCCGTTCGGATGTGCATTTGAGCATGATATTCAGGGGTTTAATCAGGTGTTTGTCCGGAATAATCTTCCTGAGTTCAGCAGGAGAATTTACGGCTGGGGTGTGGAACTGCGTTCCCTTGCCGGAGGTAACATTCTTATCGGTCCGATGTATTTCCGGGTACAGGAGCAGGTGAGAAATGACTCTTTCCAGCTGCGAACTGAAACTTGGAGCATTATGGGGGAAGCCGGTTTGAAACTGCCGATCTTTGGTTTCATGACGGTGACGCCGATGATCGGGTTGGGCGGTGTCCAGCCTGCTTTTCAGGTAAAGCAGTTAAAAGGCGATGTTGAGTTGGACAGTTTGCTCAGGGTACCGGGAAGGATGGCGAGTTTTTCTCCAGGGATCAAGCCTGCCGGGCTGGCGGCATTGGAAATCAGTCTGAATCTGCCGACCAAAGCCGGGAAATACGGGGTGGCGCTGAGGGGCGGGTATCTTTATTCGCCATTTGCATTGAGGTGGTGTCTGCTCGACGGGAGCGAGGTGCTCGGGACACCAGATTCTAGGATTCGCGGGTTCTGGGTTTCAGCGGGGTTCACGATCATTCCTGCGCCCGAGGTTGAGACCGAATGAGAAACCGGATGGGTCTGCTTGCAGGTGCCGGGCTACTGGCGCTTTTTGCCTGTCTTTATACCTACAAGGCTGATGCTACCGGTACATTTTCCCGGGCGGTTGAAAGTTTCCGGGAGGTAAATGTCGAGACCAAAAATGGTGCGGTAACGGTCAGTCCGAGTGCCGAAAGTGTTGCTCAGATTCAGATTGTCCGATATGCCTATGGCAAGGACCGGGAGGATGCCCAGCGTCGTCTGGAGCAGATTGCGGTTGTGGAGAGCGTTACCGGAGAGGAGTGGCATTTACGGGTGAATTTTCCGGCAAGTTCGGTGCCGCAGGGTGCGAATGTTACTGCCAGCCTTCCTGAGAATGCAGGAGTGAGTATCACCACCAGCAATGGAAGTGTTTCCGTTGCCGGCATTACTGGAGGGGTGACGGTGATTACGAGTAACGGGGCGGTGGAATTTACCGGTACCGGTGGGGACGGATACATCTCGACGACGAATGCGGATGTGCATGTGCGGGTTCATGAGGGGGGGGTGGCCGTTAATACATCAAATGGTGAAGTTGAATGTGATCTGAGTGATCTGCCGGCGGTCAAGAGCGTAAGTCTGAATACGAGCAACGGCAGGGTGGTGCTGAGTTTGCCACCGGATGTCTCCTGCCGGATTACTGCCAGCACCAGTAACGGTACAGTGGTGATTACCGGTTTTCATGCTGAATATGAAGAGCAGAGTCAGAGCCGGGTTCGAGCCAGGATAGGTTCAGGTGCCTCCAGCGTGACCGTCACCACTACCAATGGTGATATTTTGATTCAGAACCGGAGTCACACTACCGGTGGTCTAATTTATTAAATAAAATGGAGGATATATGGCAGATAATCAGAATGTTTTGCAGCTGACCGATAACAATTTTGAGATCGAGGTGTCCGGTTCCACCGTACCGATGCTGGTTGATTTCTGGGCACCGTGGTGCGGACCGTGCAGGATGATTGCACCGGTGATTGACCGGCTGGCAGAAAAGTATGCCCCGAGACTGAAGGTGGGGAAGGTAAATGTGGATGAGAATCCCCAGACCGCCGGCAAGTTCGGCATCATGAGCATTCCGACGCTGGTGTTCTTCAAAGAAGGCAAGGAGGTTGACCGGATTATCGGGGCGTTGCCCGAAGCGGTGCTGAGTGCCAAAATTGAGGAACTGCTGCGATAACCTCCGGTCTTATTAATTGATATTCAAGAATAACAGGCTGAAACCCGAGGCGGTTGACAGGCTGTTAGAGATTGTTTCTTCCGATCGGCTGATCACCGAGACTGAGCTGCTGATGGATTACAGTCACGATGAAAGTCCGTACCCTCCATGTGTCCCCGTTGCGGTGGTCAAGCCGGTAAGCGTCGAGGAGGTTGCCAGGATTGTTCAATTTGCCCGCGGCGAGAGGATACCGTTGACACCGCGCGGGCTCGGCACCGGTCTGGCAGGCGGTTCGGTGCCGGTTCACGGCGGGCTGGTGGTCAGTATGGAGTTGATGAACCGGATTCTGGAGATTGATACTGAAAATCTCATGGTCCGGACCGAACCAGGAGTTGTTACCGCGAGGTTACAGGAGGCATGCGCTGCTCACGGTCTCTATTATCCCGTTGACCCGGCTTCGCTTGACGACTGTTCAATCGGCGGTAATGTGGCGACAAATGCCGGTGGCGCCCGGGCGTTCAAGTATGGTGTTACCGGTGACTATGTTACCGGAGTTCAGGCGGTACTTGCCGATGGTTCGGTGATCAATTATGGCGGCAAGCTGCGCAAGAATGCCACCGGCTATGATTTGAACCGGTTGCTGGTTGGTTCGGAAGGAACTCTAGGAATTGTGACTGAGATTACCTTCCGGCTTGTGCCCAAGCCGGCTTATCAGGTGGATCTGCTCGTCCCCTGTCGGACTATGACACAGGCGGTGGAGCTGGTAATCCGGCTGGTGCAGGAACGGCGGGTGATGCCCGCAGTAGTGGAGTTTTTTGATAAGAAGGGAACTGATGCCAGCATCAGGGTGCTGGAAGAAAATCTGCCATTTCCTGATGCGCCAGTTCAGGTGCTGATTGAACTGGAGGGGAATGACCGGGAGGTGGTAAGTGAAGATGCGTTGAGGCTGGGGGAGATGGCGATGGCGCTGGGCACGGACGAACCGCTGGTTGCCGAGGATGCATCAAGCCAGGGACGGCTGTGGAAGACACGCCGTTCGCTGGCAAAGACATTGAAACAGTTTTACCCGGAGGTGATTGCTGAGGATATTGTTGTTCCGGTCAGCCGGCTGGCAGAGACGGTTGAGTTTATCTGTCAGCTGGAATCCCGGTTTGGACTGGTGATTGTGCCTTTCGGGCATATCGGTGACGGTAATATCCATACTGACTTCTGCCGGAATGAGTCTGACCGGGCGGGCTGGCAGGAGCGGGTGAACCGGGCAGTTGATGAACTGATTGATTTTGTGGTCCGGGCTGGCGGTCAGATAACCGCCGAGCACGGAATCGGTGCCCTGAAAAAGAGATTGATGAAGAAGGGACTGGGGGAGGCAGAGCTCAGGCTGATGCGTCACCTGAAGCAGACACTGGATCCGGATAATATCCTGAATCCGGGCAAGGTACTGCCTGATGATTAGTTAATGCAGGCGGACTTTGGCAATCCTGCCGGTTTTCCTGAAGTTTTTTCCCTGAACGACCACGATGTAGACACCATCGGCAACTTCCCGGTTCTGCTCGTTGGTGCCGCTCCACTGAATTTCCCGGTTTTGAACCCGGGAGAATTTCTTTACCAGAGTGCCGGAAAGGGTGTAGATGAAGACATCCGGTATCTCCTCCGGCGGAAAATCGAGGATTAACCGGCAGGGTCCGGTAAAGGGTGCCGGCAGGGTATAGGGTTCTGCCCAGCTGGTGATTCTGACGGAATAGTACTGGCTGACACGGGAGCGGTTGCCGAATGAGTCAATCGCAATCACTAGAAAGTAATAGCCTGAGGTGTCGCGGGCGAGGTTAAAAAGATAGGCGGTAGTATCACTGGTGGTCAATGCCCGGCGCAGGCGGGCAAACCGCTCAATTCTGATGTCATCGATAAAGACGCCGAGCCGGTTGATTTCGGCGTCAGTCTGATATCGGAATCTCAGATAGAGTTGCGGAGTGGCGGGCAGAAGATAGCGGAATTCCTGCCATTTTTCGCCATCACCATAGATTGAGTCCAGCGGCTGCCAGGTGGTTCTGTCGCTAGACCATTCAACATAGCAGACATCCCGGCGGATATTGCCGGTTGAATCTTCGGTCTCCTGAGTGGAGTAGAATCCATAAAATGAGAGCAGTCCTCCCTGCGGCAGATGGAGCGGGTCTTTCAGTTCCAGTCGGCAGTTCAGATTGCTGGCTGATCCCGAGAAGAACGCCCGGGCTGGGGATCGGAAGTAGCGGGTGGACAGACTCCAGCCGTCACTTTCCCAGTTGTTCAGGCTGTCTCCATGGTCAAGGAGTATGATTTCCGGTTCGGTTACCTGATACAGTTCGTAAGTTAGCGATGCCAGATCCCAGCTTTTCCGCCACCAGAGCCGGATGTCCCCTCGTCCACCAGTTCGGTGCCGGGTGATTTCCGGAGCCTCAGGTTTCACATCATCACAGCCGAAGTAGCTGTTGAGAAATTTCAGCCACGGTATGGAATCGGCAAAGGTCAGCCGGCGGTATTCGCTGATTTTGGTTTTAAAATCAAGATAGCCGAAAGGAAACCAGACGGCAGCGCCTTTAGCATTGCCCAAGCTGCCGCCAGTGGCGTTGGCGACAACCAGCGGATTGAGCGTTGAACGCAGGTATTTCAGACCAGTACCGGGTGCCAGTTCCCAGAAGTGAATAAAGTCAATCTGCTCGTCCCGGACAGAAGGAGGACGGACCGCATCGGTGGGGAAAGTCTGAACACCGGTTCGTGCCAGCCGGTAGCCGGTTGCCTGCGGATTCAGGCTGTCCTGCAGGGCCGGACCCAGAATTTTCAATACCCGTTCGAACTGGCGCAGGTCAAGAGCGGAAAGGCAGACATTCTCCCCCGGGAAAGAGCTGATATAGTCGGTACAGAATTCCGGGAGAAATTCCTCCGGTGTTGAGTTCGGTCGTGCGGTCAGACGCCCGAGGAAAAGATCATAGGGGAAACCATCCCACTCAACCACCGCCTCGGATGCCAGGAGGTAATCGGCAAAGGGCATCAGTTCAGCTGCGATTTCAACTGAACCCATGAGACAGGCGTCAAATCCGATGATGGTGAGTTTCCGCCCAAGCTGTTCAACGCCGTTTTTAATTGCCTTCCGGAGTTCCCCTCCGGCAACACCCATCATGTGGCCATGGGATTCGTCAATGAATACCGCCCTCTGCGGTCCATAGCCGGCACGCCAGCCATTACCATGGTCCCAGAGGATCAGCAGGTAGTTTGAAGCCGGATAGCGGGTGCCTAGGAATTCGATGAAATCTGCCAGCACGGCGGTGTCTGCCATGTCAACTTCCCCCAAGTCCGCAAGCAGGTCCAGCACCGATTTCCGCACATAATAACGACGGCAACCCGGATTGGTGTCCCGGGCGGCGTTGTCAACCTGAACGATGATGTTGACTTCGCTGGTCGAACCGATTGTAAGCATTTCCCGGAGATCTTCATATGCCTGTTCGCTCATGCCGTTGTCGGCACACATGTAGATACCCACGGTCCACTGGGCACCGTAGACAGGACACAGAAGTAAAAGCAGGGGGATGGTTAGCCATCCCCCTGCTTGTCGGATCGCCATTGCGGCGAATACGTTTTTAGAACCCGACCGTCAGCATAAGCCGGTGTGCCGGCTTGATGTACTGATAATACCGGAAGGAGTAGTCAAGACCAAGCTCCAGTCCTTCCGCCGGTTTACCCCTGATGCCGACGCCGGCACACAGACCGGTGAGCATTCCCAGTTTCTGCTGATAGTTCTGGTCAACATTCAGAATATACCCGCCGCGCAGGAAGAGCATTTCTGACAGTCCGTATTCGAGACCGAAGTTAACCGTTTCGTTGATATCGGATGGATGAACGATATCAATTGCCGCTGTCAGCCGGTGCGGGCAGGTCTGAACGAGATCCATTGCCACACCGAACCGGAAAGCAGTGGGGAGAGGAGCGGGTGTAGTTTTGTAGGAGCCCTGAAGCTGGCTCGGTCCCGAATCAGGCCAGTAGAAGTTATAATCGAGATGCGGACCGGAAAATGCCAGCTGAGTGCCGAAGTTGGTTACTGCAGCACCGAGTCGGAGCGATTTGAAGCCGGTGTTGTAGAACAGTCCGAGGTCGAGGCCGATTGCCGATGCACCCATATCCCAGATGGTCTGCTGGACACCCTTGACCGTGAGACCGAATGAGAGCTTGTCAGTGATAATGCGGGCGTAGCTGATTCCAAAGGCGATGTCGTTGGCGCCGATCGTAAGCCCGGTGCCTTCGTCTTCCCGGACCGGTGTCTTCGGATCATCAACAGTCGTCTGTTCAATTTCCCCCATCGTCAGAGCGTTCGCCCAAATGCCGACAGTGCCGAAGTTGGTTACTGGCAGGATAACCGTAAGGTAGTCATGGTTGAGGTCGGCAAACCAGTTTGCGTGATTTACCTGTGCCTGGCGCTTGATGTGTGCCAGACCGGCGGGGTTGAACCAGGTGGCGGAAGCATCATCCGCAAGTGCGGTAAAGGCATCGCCCATCCCGGAAGCCCGGCCGACACTGATTTTCAGAAAGTTAGCGCCGGTGGTTGCCACCTTGCTGAATGCAGCCTGGGCAACGGAAAAGGCGCCAACCGACACAAACAGCAGGCTGATAACGCCGATTTTTAATCCTTTTTTCATCTCTGCCTCCCTTTAATGGATGAACATGAACTTGCCGGTATATTCTCCAGCAGGGGACTCAACATGGAAGATGTAGACACCAGAGGCAATCAACTGTCCATAGTCATTGACCAGATCCCAGGTGGCGGTGCCACCTTCATCCAGCGGCTGTTTATTTGTATCACGGTGTTCAATCACCTTTACCAAGTCACCGGAGGTGGTATAGATTCTGATCGTGCAACGGTTGGGCAGATGGGTAAACTTGATCACCCGCTGGTCAGATGTTTTCTCCCAGCCGTTAAATACGATATAGGGATTGGGGACCACTTTGACCTGCAGTTTGCGTTTGGTGGTTGTGTCAGCGTAACCGGTGGTAGAGACCAGACGCAGAATGTTGTAGAAAGCAGCCGAACCTTCAGTCCGATGGCCGGTCAGGAGCCAGACATCACCATCCTGAATTGAGTTCATGAGACTGCGTAGGCTGTCGCCCGAGGGTTTCAGTCCGAGGTAACCGCCGCCGATGTAGATGTTGGCGATCGTGCCTTTCAGAGTGTCGGTTGGAGAACGGAACAGCCGGTCAACAAAGCACCAGCCATTGGCGTTCTGAGGTCCGGTACCGGCGGTAGTGAATTTAGAGAAGGGAACTTCAATGTTGCCGTTGGTAATGTCATAGACTTGGGCAGTGAGATAGCCGTCACGGTTCTTCCATTCAATCCGATAATCGGAACCTCTGAATGCCCAGTATGCCTGCGCCGGTGCACTGCCGACCTTCAGTGATTCCGCCGGATAGCTGCCACTGAGTACACTCACCGCATCAAAAGGTGTGGCCGGGATTTTCATGTTCATAACCATTTTCAGTCCGATACCGTTGATTACCGGCAGGTTGATTATCATCTTCTTTGCCGGCGAGGCAATTTCATAGACGAAGGATGTGGTGTCAACCACGAGCGAATCATTAAGGCTGGTATTGACCACATAGTAGGAGTATTTGGGTTTTGATGTGGAACCGGACCATTGAGGACCGAGGAACCGGATTTCGTAGACATCGCTGTTAACCAAGAACGGAACCGCAACCGTAGTTGTGCAGGACAGCGCGCTGTTTAATGTGTCGCCAGCCACCTTGACAATTCGGGCTTCGGGGAAGACATAGTTAGGGGCATCCCAGCGGGGGACCGTGGAGAAGTTGGAGACAATTCCGGAACGGAGGATCAGCGTATCCCAGGCGACCGGTTGACCCTGAGCATTGGTGTCGGTGGTAACATAGTTCCAGTCGTAGGCGGTAACACAGTAGTAGTAGGTGAAGCCGTTGATCACATTCTTATCCAAGAGTGTGTAATAGATGCCACTGTCGGTCGCCTTGATCCAGAGACTGTCGGGAAGCGTGGAGTCACCGCCTGGAGGATAAGTGAAAGTGATGGAATCAGCCAAGTCACACTGTCCGATAATTTGCCAGTTTGCACCATCGCGCGATTTGTAGATGATGTAGCCCTGAAAGTCGTAACCGCGATACATCGGGTCATAA
Organism: candidate division WOR-3 bacterium; assembly: GCA_039801085.1. Classification (NCBI taxonomy): domain Bacteria; kingdom Pseudomonadati; phylum Caldifarciminota; species Caldifarciminota bacterium. The sequence goes on from JBDRTY010000001.1 coordinate 49,835, forward strand.
CCCGGCTCACCAGGACGGCTTGCCACCTTTTCCCAGTAGCGATCCGGAGTTCTTTCCGGCAGATCATCCCAGACGATCCGCACCTGTTTGTCCCCCGGAACCAGAATGATATTGGGGGCAACCGGAGGTCCGGGCAGGAGCCATCCCTGGTCAAAGATGAACTGGGCGGAGTTTGCTACCTTGGCAAGGTGAACCAGTGAGTCCTTGGGTCGGTCTGCCCATGGCTGGTTCGGTCCGCCAAATGGAGCACCGATTGCAGCAACAACGAGCCTTTCAACCTGTCCGGGGGCAAGGTCGAATGGACCGGAGCACATGATGAAGCGCTTGTCTGCCGGCGAGACATCAACTGAATCGTATGCGGAGTAGACGCCAGTGCGATAGTCGTAGCCCGCCATGGTCAGATACTGGGCAGGGTCGGTGACCGGGTCGATGTCAATCGTGAATTTCTTGAATGCGGTCATACCCAGCGGTACTTTAATTGTGTCTCCTGTCGAAGTGATTGAGTCGCGTTTGGGGCTGTCGAGGAACTTGTAGGCAAAGACACCAGGTGTGCCCGTTTCCCAAGTTGTGCCCGGACTTTCGTTATTATCATAGTCACCAGCATAGCCGACATTGCGCACCCAGCCAGCGCCCGGGATGGAGTCGTAGAGAATAAAGCCCACCATGTCGTCAGTGGCGTTGCCGATGTCCGGATCCATGACCGCACCGATGAAGCACCGTTTGAGCGTGTCAGTCCCGGAATTGCGGACATTGTAGATTATGAAGAAGATGTCCTGATTGGAGGGGTAGTTCCAGGCATAGACCACCTGATAGACATCAATGTTTTGAGGTTTGCCCGGCGCGATGTGGTTCTCCGGAGCACCGTCCGAGTAGACGCACCACATGTCTTGGAGTGAGAATGCCTCATAAGGAATAAGCACGCTGTCCAGTTTAGAATCGCCGGTCTGCCAGCGATCACGGGGAGCTGGGGGCCAGTCGTTCGGATAGACGAAGATCCGGTCTTCAGCAGCACCAGCTCCTTCAGGAGCATGGGCAACTGTGGTGGGCGTCATTTCCGTTCCACCGGAATTGGGGTTGTAGCCGAACGAGACGAGAGTGTCAATTTTTTCATCCGCGCGGGGTTTTAATGAGCCAAACCACATACCCGCACCAAAGATGTAGCAGTTGTGGAGCGGCTGGGGCCAAGAACCGCCCGCCTGACCGGTGCCGACCGTAACATCAATTCCGTAGCGGCCGTCGTTGTAGAACGGACACTTCCAGCGGTTGATGTTCAGCCATTTCATATCATAAATCCGCTTACCCGATTTCACCGGGGTGGCGGATCTGGCAAGCACCGGTGTAAGAAGCGCCAGCAACAACAGGCTGGCGATGGTTAAATTAAGCAATTTCTTCACCTTTCCTCCCTTAGAACGACAGGCTGACACCAAAGCGAATCTTGCGTGAGGAACCGAAATAGGTCGGTGCCTTCACATAATCCTCTCTTGCCCGCATGTAGGACTCATAGAGTTCCATCTGTGACAGGTAGCCGTCATGATTGAAATCCCGCGCCGGATGATAGTAAAGGTCCCCGAAGCGGATTCCGGGCGAAAATTCCTGCGGAGTAAAGATCCTGCCGTCGTAATCCGGCTTGCCGGTGGCAGAATAGACGCTGGTGACGACCCGGGTGTTGAGGAGGTTGGTGATATCACAGGAAAGTGCCAGATTGAGACCGCCCAGTTTTATATCCTTGCCGAAGCGCATATCAATAGTGAAACTTGACGGCATGCGTGCCGAGTTTTCCGGTCCGGTCCGGTTGCCGCGGATGTCGGTCGGGGTGTAGGGCAATCCGGAACCGTAGTTAGCCACCGCTGAGGTGTTGAAATCCCGCAGTGGGATGAAGATGAAGTCTGAAGGGAAGGAAAGTCCGATGCTGCCATGGAGTGAGTGGCGCTGGTCCTGATCAAGATAGTAATCGACCTGGAGCGGTTTTTCGCGCTGGTACTGGTCGGTCGCGGTAGAAGCGGTGCCCTTGGCAATCTGGAAGGTGTAGCCGAGCTGAGCGTTCCAGTAGTCGGAAAGTGCCTTAGTCATCGTTGCTTCAAATCCCTGGATCCGGGCGTATTCAACATTATAATACATCGTATAGGGCTGAGGCAGGGCGGAGACAACGCGGACACCGGAAAGGTCAAATACATCCTTATAGAAAGCGGTAAGGTCAAAGGCGAAAACATCTGTTAGCTGGGCATCAAAACCGATTTCGTAGGCGATTGTTTTTTCCGCACTCATGTTCGGATTGCCGACGATGATGTTGCCCCGGCCGCGGAGTTCAGCTGCCGGGCGCTCGGCATACTCGTAAAGGTTTGCAAATACCGGGTTCTTGAAGAAATGACCGTAGGAGAAGCGGAATTTGATCCGTTCGGTAATCGGATAGGAAATACCGAGTCGGGGTGAAAGCCGAAACTTTGGCGGTACCGGCAGGAAGCTGTCGGATATCTCCGGCGTGGAACCGAGTGATTCGGGAAATGCACGGACCTTCGCCTTCGCATCCAGATAGTCAAACCGGACACCGGCGCGCACTACGAGGTCTTCGAAATCAGCCCGATCCTGAACATAGGCGGCTGCCACGAGCGGTTTGTAATTATAGGCATCCCAGAATGGATTGGCATCCCAAGGGAGCGAATTGTCATACATTGAAACTGAGTACTGGGTGATGTCGACACCGGTTTTTATTTCGTGGACCTTGGAGATCGTCCGGGTCAGGTCAAACTTGAAGAGGGCGTGATTTGTCGCCCGGTAATGCCAGACCCGGTTGTCGCCCTCGGTCACGAACAGTCCTGGTACACCGAGTGGATAATCAAGCAGGGCATAAGCCTGCATGAAGTTTTTCTTCTGTGCCTTGTGAGCATAAACTGTGTCGCCATTCGGCGCCAGCCAGTAAGAACGGTAGAGCTGAAGCACCGCTTCCTTCTTGCTCAATCCTTCCGGATTGTTGAATACCCAGTCCTCTGCCCGGAAGAAATACCGGTCCCAGATGCCGGTTTTGCGCAGAAAACCCCAGAAACCGGTGGTATCAGCTGCTTCGGCGTCAAAGTTGCGCACCGTACGGATGAGCGAGGTCTGGAAGATGCCGAATTTTGCCTCGTAGACGGTGGTCGGGGAAAGCATATGGTTCAGAGTGATGTTGGATTTGTAACTGCGCACCCGGTTGGCATACATCGCCTGCAGGTAATACTTGTAGGTATTGGACCAGGTCTGCCACTGATAATTGGAGTGATAGCCATCGATCGTCAATTTCATACCTTCCCGGGTGAGGAAAAATTCTTTCGGGAATTGCAGGGTGAGTTTGCCCTCGACCGCATATTCGCCCCTGGGGGCATTAACTTTGTAAAGGCAGTTTCGGTCGTCGTCAGTTTTGAAGTATTCAGTGGAAATGAAGTAGCGAAGCCGGTTCCAGAAGGTCGGACCGCCGATGGAGAATGTAACCCGGTTATAACCGAAGTTCAAATCGGGATTGGGAAAGACCTCGTCGGTCAGATAGCCGAGTTTACCCGAGGTTCTGGTACCGCCTTCCTTCGTAACCGCCTTGATGATACCCGACATTGCCGAGCCGTATTCCGCATCAAAGCCGCCGGTGACTACAACTACTGAAGCCAGAGCATCACTTGTCGGTTTGGGACTGGACCAGAGGGTACCGACTACCGCATCCTGGGCAGCAACACCATCGACGAGATATGCGACATCATCGTATCTGCCACCACGGATGTGGGTCCAGCCGCGGCCTGCGGTCTGGGTTACACCCGCCTGCAGGCCGACCAGTTCGGAGAGCTGGACTACCGGGAGTCGCTTGAACTCTTCGTCTGTGATAACCCTTTCCACAGTAACCGTACCCCGGTTCACCATCGGACGCTCTGCCTTTACTTCCACCGTTCCCACTTCAATCGCGGTAGGTGTCAGCTGGAAATCAATCACCGTCACCTGATCCTGCACTACCAGTACATCAGTGACCGTCATTTCATTATAGGAGATATAGGAGGCACTCAGCTTATATCTGCCCGGGGGAACGTTGTTGATTTCATACTCTCCGTTAGCGTCGGTTGCGGCACCCAGTTCGGTTCCGACAACGATCACATTGGCACCGATTAATGGTTCTCGAGTCCGTTTATCAATAACTTTCCCCCTGATTCTGCCGACCACACCGGCAAAGGCGGCCGGAACGGTCAGCAGGAGGATCAGGAAAAGCGTCAATTTCTTCATTGTCCGCCTCCTTTGACATTAATTGGAATTCCCCAGATGGTGGCGGTCAGTTCTCCACCGGCATCGTAAAGCACGGGGAACGGAATCTGCTCAATATAGAGCCACTGTACCCCGGTCTGATTCAGCTTCAGCCGGCTGCCGGACCAGAGCCGGTAGCGGGTATTGTTGTAAAAGAGGAAATTCTGAGCATCGGTAACTGCAGTATAGAGCCCGGTTACCCAGACACTGTCATTCACTGAGTAGGAAAGCAGTCCATCCGGATAATCATAGAACCGCTGACAGCCGAAGTGCAGTGTGTCCGGACGCAGGAAGAAGGTGTCAACGCGAACACCGTTGGTCAGATAGGCTTGAATAAAATAGGGCGCATCATCAGGGTTGGGAGCGTAGAACCTCGGGCCGCCGGTAATCTTCCAGAAGCGCCACTCGCCATTTTCCTTCTTCAGAACGCAGCCGTTGATGACGACACCATTGATCGGTTTTTCCACAATCATTGAAGTGTCGGTGAACAGCGTGTCATGAAATTTAAGCCGGATGGTCTCCGAAGGGGTGATGATAATGGAATCACGGAGAAAACGGGTGTATTTCCGGGCGTGCAGTCTTAGTAGCCCGGGGATAGTTTCGACAACGGTTACAGTTGCGGTGGTTTCTTTGGAAACGGTATCAGCAACGGCGACGAATTTATACGCCCATTTCCGGCCCGTGCTGTCAAACCAGTGCTGCATTGAGTCACAGATATAACGCTGCTTGAAAGCGTTGTCCTTGATTGCCTTTTTCAGAATCGAGTCCGAAATCAACCAGTCAAAATACTGGAGTTCCCCTTCATTAAAATTAACCGTAAGCAGATTCCGGTTTGCTTCGATTACCGCTGCGATTGCGGTGCTGTCGGCTGCGCTCGGCTGCCAGATCGCCGGCGGGGGCATGCGGCCACAACCGGTGAGGGCAACTGTTATCAGCAGGAAACCGGCAGCCAGAAGAACCAGCCAGTTTCTTCCTGATGCCGGAGGCGCAGCCGGGTGGTTTTTACCAACTATGATCCGCACAGTCTGCCTCCTTTTATTTTTCCTGATTTATGAGTTTCGTTGTCTGCTCTCATATGCGTTATACCGAAATTAAACTTCGGTTTTGTTGAATATTAACAGAATACTTAAAAGTGTCAAAAGGAATGACCCGGCCCACGACAGGTCCGAATTCGGATTGTTTATCAATTACCAAGGTATATTAAAATTAGCCAAAGACCGGTCTGGTGTCAAGCAAATCAGGTATCTGTGCTGAGGATAGGCAGAGTTTTAGGCAGATTGACAGAACCGATAATCCCATTTATAATTTTACGGGCAGCAAAAGGAGGTTTTATGAAAAGGCTGCTGTTTGTGGTAATCCTGCCGAGGCTTGTCTTGGGAATCTATGACATGAAGTGGTTTGATCTCAATAGCTGGCGGTGTCCGTTCTATAATGATGGCCGCTGGGGAATTGATGTGACCGCCGGTCCCGGTGCACCCGGCGGTTCCTGGCCTCAGCCATTGCGGAATTTCTATATCTTCGGCGCCGGTGTCTGGATTGGTACGATTGTCGGTAATGACACTCTTACTACCTGCGGGTATAATCCCAACACCGGGGGAACCGAGATGTTCCCGGCGTTGTGCCGGTACTGGCGGCAGACACCCCTGGATTCTGCCGATCGGGTTTATAAATATCCGGGTGACTGGCCACCACCGGCAGCCAGATTTCCGATGGCACCACAGCAGGCGCGTTCGGAAATGGATCTCTGGATGTGTTTTAGTGACTCGGAGCCGGGTAGCCATAACGCGCCGGGGAGACCGCTGGGGGTTGATGTCTATCTAACCGTTTACGGGTTCTCAGACTCATTTTCGCGCGACATGTTCATCCTGAAATATGAACTTGTCAACGCCTCAGGAGGGGTGCTGAATCAGATGTATGCCGGTCTGGTGGTTGATGCCGATATCGGTTATCCCGGTGATGACATGACCGGACTGATTCTCGATCGGCAGTTTGTAGTCGGTACTGACACATTCCGGGTAAAGAACACTGGTTTCTTCTATGATTACAATAACATTGAGACGTCCAGTTCGGTCTGGGAATCAGGAACACCCGGTGCAGTGGCGGTACGGCTGCTACTGGCGCCCAATGGTCTTAACTTGAGCGCTTTCAAGCGGTTTACCATTGAGATTGATCCGGTCCGGGATGCAGAACAGTATCTGACGCTAAAAGGTTATAATTACCGGACGGGCAATTATGAGCCTTATGATTCTCTTGATTCTGAGCCAGGCGATAAACGGGCACTGCTGGCGGTCGGACCGGTGGATCTGCCGGCAGGCGGCGAGGCAACTTTTTACTTTGCGGTAATCGCTTCCCCATATGGCAGTCAGGGACAGACGCCGGAGGAACGTGATACTACCGAACTGGCGCTGCGGTGCTGGTGGGCAGAACGGCTGCTTGCCCGAATTCTGGGCATTGAGGAGGCACAGGAGGTCGGGTTTAAGCGATGGTTGACGGTTTATCCCAATCCCTGCCGACTGGGAACTGTGATGACCGTTACTGGTGCTGATGGTGTCCGGATTTATGATCTTCAGGGTAGACTGGTGAAGGAGCTGAGCGGAAGTGATTCCCGCTGGGACGGAAGAGACAGGCAGGGCAGACTGGTGTCAGCTGGAGTTTATTTCTTCAGACCGGTTAAGAATCGGACGGAGGTCAGCAAGGTGCTGCTGGTCCGAGAGTAAATAGGTGCCGGCTGTCTTATTGGCGCCGTTCGAGATAAAAATCCTGCTGAATTAGTTGTCCGGGCGGTAAGTCAAGGGTGCAGGACTGGGGGATATAAGGTGCCGGTACGCGAACTGATATTAGGTACCTGCCGCTTGGGAGGTTTCTGATTGTATACATTCCGAGATCAGGGTCGGTCTCCTGTTCTCCATACACTGCACCCTTATAGATGACAGTGCCGGACACAGGTTTTTTCGTTATCGCATCATAGATAGTGCCGGTAATCATAGAGTAGCGCACCGGCTGGAGTGCAATGACCGCTGACTGTTCGCGATCACCGATGATGAACATGGTATCTGTGCGCGCCTGATAGTCTTTGCGGAAGGTATGAATAATAAGGCGTCCGGGTACAAGTCCGGTGATCAACAGTTCGCCGGCCCGGTTTGTTTCGCCGATGAATTCCCGGACACCCTGAAGTTTGATACTGCCCCAGATCCGTTCACGGGTCAGAGCGTCAATTACCCGGATGCGCAGACTGCCATGACCGTAGCGCGGAAGGTTAAGTCGAATGCCGAGTCGGTGAACTGTGCCCAGTTTACCGTAGCCTGAGAGCGAATAATCAAGCGCAAGGTTTGTTAGATTGACACCGATGCCTGCAGTCAGCCCGCTGAGCGCTCCGAGCTCATTGAGGTCCTGAGGACCGGTCCGGTAGCCGGCACGCAGGCTCAGCTCGGTGATCGGCTGATACTCAATCCCCAGCCGGAGATGAAACTGCCGGTCATGGGGGTAAACGCCGTCAAGAAGCAGTCGTAATCTGCTCGCAGTCCAGGCAAGTCCAAGGATGAGCTCGGCAGGCAGCGTTTCCAGCCGGCTGTACTTCATTAAGCCCAGATTGCGCAGTGCCAGCCCGGTTTTGAGAAACTCAAAAGGTTCGGCAGCGAAGCCGATATCAAAAGCAGTGCCATAGCCGTAACCGGTATAAAGATTTTCATAGCACCCCTTCAATCCGGCACCGACAAAGTACTTTTGTGCGACCGGCAGTCCGTAGCCGAGAGCAAGGATACCGTTCCAGGTACTAAAGGTATCTCCGGGCTGGTTCTGTTCGTTCCAGAATTCGATTCCGGGCGTCGCGGAATAGATCAGACTGAATCCGAGAACACCCCGATTAGCGGGCAGGGCAAAATGCAGAAGTTCATCGTTGGTGCCGTTATACCAGATCTGATGAGAAAAAGACAGGGCATAATCTCTGATTTTTCCCAGCCGGCCGCAGTTCCAATAAAGGGCGGTGGCATCATCAACAGTTGCGGTCAGCGCTTCTCCCAGCGCGGCGCCCCGCGGGCCCTCTGCCAGTCTGATCAGCGGTAAAACCGAAGTTCCCGGTCCCGGATCGGTAAAAAAGAGGGAGATTGCCACTAATAACAATATGCTCATCGGCGGTTGACTACCAGTTTTTTCTTTATCCGGTGAACCCTTTCTCCCTGTTTCCATTCTAAAAGGTAGTCATAAGTTCCAGAGGCAACCGGTCGATTGCGGTCATTGCGGGCGTTCCAGCCGACCAGATGGACACCGGTGGCAAGGGGCTCGTGCTGCAGGATAGTGCAGATGCGTTTGCCAGCGCGATTGAAGATGAACAGACTGACTTCGCCATTATCCGGAATACCGATCACAAAAGTAGTCTGGTCTTCAAGAGGATTGGGGAAGTTGTGAATCAGTAATCCCGGGATAAGTCTGATATTCAACCGGACACTGTCCCGGACAAGGCTGTCATTATCAAGGAAGGCGGTGATGACTACTGCTGCGCTGTCCAGCTTTCCGGTGTCGCCGCTCAAGTCAGTCGGAGCTTCAATCCGGAGTGTGAAATAGTGCGGTCTGCCCGGCTGGACAAACCCGAGTTCGGGGAAGCCGTCGCGGTCATCGTCCGTCAGCAGCAAGGTGTTTGCCGAATCGTATAACTGACCGTTCCAGCCGGCGGGCAGAAATGGCGGCAGAAACTCTACAATTGAACCGGAATCTCCCGACAGATTGACAAAAAAGCGGTAATTCTTTTTTTCGCCGGTTTGGAGCTGGTCGTTCTGATCCGGAGCAATTTCCAGCTGAAGCAGCGGACGGTCGGTGATGTTCTGCCTGAGGTTCAGCTGGGATCGGGCCGGGGTCAATGTGATAAGCAGAACCCCGAGCACGCTCCACCTGCAGCTGCGGCTCACATTAAGATTTTAGCAATACCGTGGTGATTGTCAAAAAACTGGTTACCGGTTCTATAACCGAAACGTAATTAATCCGGACGCCTTAATATCACAACGCCGATCGGTTTGGCAAACTCGGTAATTCCCTTCAGTTTGATTGGGAAATGGCGGGAAGGGGGGCTCCAGTGGTAATCAATCAATTCCATTTTCAAGGGGAAGAGGGCCTGCAGCCGTTCCCAGTCCTGTGGATAAAGGCTGATCAGTCGCTGATAGTAATAGTACTTGAGCAAAATGGCACCGATAGTGCTGTCAGCCAGTACTCCGGAATGAAGCCGGTAAGTGCCGGGTTCAAACAGTTCCCGGACCTGAAGCTGCCTGCCGGCACGGCGTGCGAGGTATTCTACCAGTGTGAGGTGCGAGGTGGCAACGGTGGTGTTAGGTTCAATTTGTCCGACAGCTTCCTCAAATGAGGCGTGGGTGCCCCGGTTGCAGTAGAGAAAATAGCCGGCATAGAGATTATCGAGACAGAGTAGCGTCAGGAGGCACAACCCGGTGCGGCGCAGGGTCCGGCCGGTGCCGGCTGCCAGCAGCGTCAGTCCGCCGTTAAAAAGTACCAGCAGGGCAGTAGGGAGCAGATAATAGTCGAACTTCCGCGAGAAGAAGAAAAAAAATGGCAGATGAACGATCAGATAGATCAGTACCAGCCGGCTGAACGGGTTTTTATCCTTTACCCCTTTTATGAGTGCAATCAGCAAAAGGATGGATACCGCCGGTACCAGGAGGATGAAAATCAGGATCTCCCAGGGGTAAAACAGGCGGGGAACGAGGTTGTAGCCCAGATTGGCGCCCAGGGCGATGAGGTTGCCGAGCGGGTTCAGTTGCAGCATATTGATGTCATAACCGCGACTTGCCATGATTTCAAAAAGCAGGTTCCGACCGGTGAAGATGCTGAGGATGAAAAGGAGTAGTGCCGGTGGTGCAAGTCCGAGCAGAAATTTCCCCAGCATCTGCCAGCGTGACTGGGATGATGTGAGAATGAAGATCACCGCCACTGCTGTGGCGCCGAGCGCTGTCTCCTTGGTCCAGAGCCCGAGTCCGAGTATCACCCCGGCACGGATGGCATCGGAGCCTTTTCCGCTGCGTAGCGCACGGAGCAAAAAAAGGATGCTGAGGATGATGAAGAACAGCATCGTTATTTCTACCTGGCCCAGCCGGCTGTAGAGGCGGAGGCTGAACAGGGGCAGGGTCAGAAGTAATGTCGGCAGTGCGGTTGCCGGCGGATAAAGAAGCCGGGCGGTGAGATACAGGACCGGCAGAATTGCCGCACCGGTGAGGGCCGAGATCAGCCGGACTGAGGTCAGCAGCTCCATTCCCAGCAACTGGAGCAGAGCAGACAGGTAGACAAAAAGCGGGGGAAAGAACATGATGTCATTGCTGATGATGGTTCTGTTATCAATCAGCGAGCGGGCACAGCGGGCATAGTTGATTTCATCCGGAAGCGGGCTCCAGTAATTCAGCCGGATGAGATTGGCGGTCAGTATCAATGCGAAGAAGAGCAGGGCGAGCTGATAATCACGACGGGTAAGAGAGGTGGTGTTCGGCTCAGCCACTGCTGGGAGTTGCCTTTTTCCGGTGCGGTATAAGAGAAATGGCACTGATCGCAATCAGAAGCATGATGGAGATGAGGGTCAGAATGAGGCCCAGTCTGAAATAACGCGGAATGTGGGTGAGTTCAAGCTGGTGCGTACCGGGTGAGAGCGGAATAGCGCGCAGGGTATGAAACGCCGGCAGCAGGGTTGCGGGGTTGCCGTCAACCCGGACCTGCCAGTCAGGATGGTAATTTTCGCTTAAAATCAGCAGTCCGGGCTGGCTGAGCTGTGCCTGAAGGCGGATGATATTCGGATCATAGAAGGTGATGGTACAGCGGGCGGTGGTGTCGGGAGCGGTTACCGGTGGCAGACCCGGGTCGGCATAGAGCAGCGCGGTGTGCGCCGGATCAAATGCTGAATCCATGAGCCGGGCAAGCAGTTCCTCCCGGCTATTTACCAGTTGATAATTAAAGACAATAAATGCCCGGGGCAGACAGCGGAGGTTCTGGTAGATCGCATAGCGGGCACCGGTAAAGACCGGCTGGAACCAGGGCTGGCTGAAATAGGTTTTAAGCTGGCTGATAATCTGCCGGGTCTGGGCATCATAGCGGGACAGGTCTTCGGGCAGGTTGAGGGTAATCACATACTTGACATTAAGCAGGTTCATGAAGTTGGGGTTGAGGAGATTGTTAGCCTGGAACATGACACTTTTGCCTGCGCCGATGAAGTCCTGATAGCTCTGAAGCGGATTGGGCATCTGGCCGCCCGTGGAATGGATATTATGGAGCCAGAGTTCGCCTTCATCGGAACGTTCGTAATTCAGGGGCAGAACCCGGAAGTAGGAGGAGTCACGACTCAGGAAGCGGACCACCTCATCCGGGGTAAAGTATTCCTGCGGTGGCGGCATGGCGCGGATGTAGCCACGACTGTTGTCCCAGAGCCGGAGTGCAATTCCGGTGTCCATGGTCATCACAAGTGCAGTGAGCAGGGTAAACAGCTGGGGCTGGAGCCGGTTCCGGGTAACCAGAACAACCAGTCCGGTGCCGATGAGCCAGATCAGGAGTGCCAGGACCAGTCCGGTCAGCAGTGCCGGATAGTTGGCTTCAAACTGGGGAAGCCGGGCGCCGGGGTTGAGGAGGGCGGTAGCAGCATTCCGACCGGCAAGGAAGAAGAGCAGGAGCAGGAGCAGAGCGGCGGCAGCATAAATGAGCAGGCGGAGGTCTTTTTTTCTTTCAGCGGAATGCTGACGGTCAAGGAGCCGGTCAATTCCGAAGCCGGCAAGGACACAGATGGAAAAGCCGGCTAAAAAGAAGATCATGCCAGGTCCGCGGAATTTGCTCAACCCGGGCAGGAGATAATAGGGCAGACGGTAAAACGGGGTGTTGCCTCCCCATGCCATCAGCAGGGCGATGATGAAGGCGAAAAAGAAGAAGCGGGTGCGGGGTTTTCCCCAGGTGCGGATCAGTCCGAGCAGGGCAAAAAGCAGCGGCAGGATGCCCAGATACTCACTGTGCAGTTTGAACGGGTTTCTGCTCCAGTAGTTTTCCAGTCCACCCGAGAAGCGGGGAGTCAGCAGGTCAAAAATCTCGGCAATCGGCATTGACCAGGAGGTTGCAAACTCATAGCCCCGTTCCGCTCCACGGGCGCCATAAGGCAGGTTACCGTAGATCGGCAGATACTGGACCGCTGCCAAGCCGAAGGCGAAGAGCATGGCCAGCACAAAGTATCCGGCAAGGCGCACACCGAGCCCGGTATTTTTCTCCTGACGGAGGGTGCGGATAAAGCAGAAAATAAACCAGGCGAGGAGGATCAAGCCCGTGTAATAGACCTTCTGAATGTGGCCGGAGAGCAGTTGCAGTCCGAGGGTCATGCCGGTGAGGGCGAACCAGATAAGCTGGCGCCGGTTGATGCCGCGGGTGATGAAAAAGAGCGCCAGCGGCATCAGTGAGGAGCCAATCAGTCTGCCGTCATGGCCGGCAAGGGCAAGGGTGAGCAGTGAGCCGGAGAACATATAGGCGACACCGGCGAGGAAGGCGGCAAGGGTGTGCAGTTTCAGTTCCCGGAGGAACAGGTAGGTGCCGAGTCCGGCAATGAAGGTCTGGAGGAAGAAGGTCCAAGCCCAGACCACATGGACCGGCAGCAAGAGCCGCAGGAGCATCGTGGGATAGAACAGGTCACCAAAGAAGGCGGCAACCGTGGGCTGGCCTGAGAGAATCTGAGGCTGCCAGAAGGCGACGGTCAGATGTTTGCGGATGTATTCTGCCATGAACTGGTGAGCGGCATAGCCACCACCGCCGATGAAGTCGGTGCCAAACATCATCACCGTGCCGAAGAGGAATCTGCCGAAAAAGACCAGCGGCAGAATAAAAAGGAGGGCGACCGCATAACGGTGCAGCCGGTTTTCCGGGACCGGCCCGGAGCGGTTCCGGTCCGCACCTCCTGCGGGCGTTTTCCCGGGCGGTGTAACTTTCTGCGGATGGTGCTTCTTTGCCATTTGATTACCTCCGGTGTTTATCCGTTTTCTCATCCTTCAATCTGCGGCTCAGAACCGGCAGACAGAGAAGTGCCATTGCCAGTTCGGCGGTGCTCATCCAGATTCTGGTGATCAACGCTGATATGATAGCAACTGTTTCCGGCATTACCAGTTTGAGTATGTAAGTATAGATGCCTTCGCGGATGCCGAGTCCGGCCGGGGCAATCAGGATGACAAATCCCAGAATCCAGGAGATGGCGTACCCGCCCAGCAGAATCGGCAGCCGGGAAAAGGGGAGGGGATAAAAGGAGTTGAAGAGCACAAAGCAGCCCAGCCCCTGAACAAACCAGTCCAGGACATAGACGCCAAGAATAAGCAGTAACCGGGGATAGGAAATTCGGAGTTCAAAGAGGGGCTGCCGGAACAGCCGGAGCAGCGGTTTGAGGATGCGGTTGAGAATCGGGGGATAGGTGACCAGCAGAGTGAGGGGAGCAAGGAGGAATGAGTAATAAATGGTGCGGGGAACGACGGTGCGGGGCAGGAGCAAGATGGCAAAGGCGAACAGGAATACCGCGGCGAGCAGGAGAAAACCGGTTTCAATGACCACACTGGCGAGGCTTCGGGCTTCCGGAACACCTTCCCGGCGGGCAAAGGACATTCTGCCGAGCGTGAACCAGACCTTGCCGGGTGCATATTTTCCCAGCTGGGTGACAGTGAGAATGGCGAGTGCCCGTCCGAACGGGAGCCGGGCGTCCAGACCGGCAAGGAGCAGCTGCCAGCCCCAGGCACCGAGCGGGAAATGAAACAGCAGCAGGATGAGATAGGAGAGAATCAGGAGTCCGGGCTGAAAGCGGATACGGTCAAATGGAATCTGGTGCCAGTCGCGGATGAGCCGGCTGAGGAGAAAATAGAATGAGACAACGACGATGAGCGTGCCCAGGGTATATCGGAGCCAGTTGAGCTTTTTCTGCGGGCGGTCCGGACCGGGGTTCATTTTTCCGAGCCGGCGGGCTGAAGCTGGTGATAAAGGTTGATGAGCCGGTCAATGATCGCATGCCAGGAGTAGTTGCGCTGGATGTGTTCGTAGCCGCCCTCTGCCAGGTTACGGGCAAGTCCGGGATTTTCCAGCAGGCGGGCAATTGCCCGGGCAAGCGCCTCCGGGTCCGCAGGCGGTACCGTCAGTCCGGTTTTGCCGTCAATTACCAGATCGGTGATCCCGCCCACTGCCGAGGCAATTACCGGTTTTTTACAGGTCATCGCCTCAATGAGCACAACCCCCAGCCCTTCAGTGTCGCCCTTGGCATCAATTACCGCCGGCAGAACAAACAGATCACAGCGGGCATACAGTTCCTCCAGCTGTGCCTGCGGTACTGAGCCGTGAAACCGGACCGTCCCTTCCAGTCCCAGTTCGGCGGTCAGTTTCCGGAGTGCGGCAAGCTCGGGACCGGAGCCGACAATGTCAATGATCACCGGCTGTTTTTGCCGGAGGAGTGCTGCCGCCTGAATCAGATACCGGACACCCTTGCGCTCAACCAGCCTGCCGACAAACAGAACATGTTTTTCACCGTTGACACCAGGTTCAGACGAACGGGCCGGTTCCCCCACCGTGGCGCCGAACGGGATGATGTCCACCTGCCGGTTAAAGATTTCCTGGATCGCCCGGACCGTATGGGTGGAGTTGGCGGTTACCCGGTCTGCCCGGCTGATCGCCCAGCGCAGAAACGGACGCAGGATTCTGAACTTGTGCCGGACCGCCATCAGCTCGGCACCGTGAAAGCTGATCACAATCGGCGCACCGCAGGCTTTTGCCCCTGCCCAGCCGAAAAGAAAGTGGGGCAGGGGCCAGTGGACATGGATGATGTCAAATTTCTCCTTCCGGCAGAGCCGCCAGCACGCAATCGTGCCGAAGAAAAGATAAAAGACCGCCAGCAGTTTGTTTAAGAGCCCCTTCTGCACCCGGTCAATTGCGGTCTCATCGTGAGTCAATCTTTCCCAGCGGGCGAAAAAGTAACGGAAACGTTTGACCGGTGTGCCGAAGATGATCTGATCACCCAGACCGGCATAGGCGGAGGTGAACATCGTGATCTGCAGGCCGGCGGACTGCAGGCGCCGGACCGTCTCCACGAGCCAGGGTGTTATGATATCCTGTTCCGAGCGCGGGTAGGCGGTGGCGATGTATAATATCTTCATCTGCCATCCCTGCCGCAAGCCGGAGTGCGGGCGCCTGTGAGTCGGTTAACGGAGATATGAGATCGCCTTCATCAGGCGCGACTTGAGCCGGCTGGCGGTATTCGGGTGAATGATGCGGTTCTTGGCAGAACGGTCAATTACCGACTGAGCGGTGATGAACGCCTTCAGCGCCTCCTCTTTCGTCCGGGCAGAACGAACCGCCTTGACCGCCTTTTTCAGTGCCAGGCGGCGGGTGCGGTTGAGCTGCCGGCGCCGCTCATTTTTCCTCGCCTGTCTCAGAACCGAAATGCTTCTTTTTGCCAAACAGCCTCCATTTGTGTTAAACAAAACTAATGCCGGGACACAGAATCGAACTGTGGACACCAGGATTTTCAGTCCTGTGCTCTACCAACTGAGCTATCCCGGCACGCACTCAAATTTTAAGCATCAGAAACCGCTTGTCAATTCTGGAGCCGGTGGCAGCAGAAATCATGGCCGGTCGGCAGAAGCCGGCAGTTGATGATGAGGAACGCCGGTGCCGGCACTGGCAACTGCAGGGTCGGATGCGGTCGCCGAATGAGCACGGGGCAGGGAGGTAAAGGCATATCCGGTATCAGAATCGGCATGAGGGTGATAAATGTTATCCTGCACAGCGTAAAGGATACGGTCAGGGGAACTGCCCCGGGACCAGAGAAAAAATGGGTAATAACTCCGTAACCATTTATAAAACAGTTAGTTAGGTTATTGAGCATAAAAACGGGTGTGAATTTTTCTTTTTTCCAGACTCTAATTTAATATGGAGTGCAGGATGGTGCGGTCTTAGCGCTTGACTCCGGGCGGTAATAAACTATTTTAAGCGGATGAACAGGCGACAGCGCAGAGCAGTTTTTCTGCTTTTAACCGGGCTGGTGCTGGTGGCTGTGATTCTGGTGCTGGTGGTGAGGCGCTGGGGTTATATATTCAGCAGTCCGGAAGAGCTGCGCCGGCTGGTTCACTCCTGGGGAGTCTGGGCACCGCTGGGCACGATTCTGCTCCAGCTGGTGCAGATTGTGCTGGCACCCCTGCCGGGAAACCTGCTGGCGTTTGCTGCCGGTTATGCCCTGGGTTTCTGGCCCACGATTGTCTGGCTCATGATCGGGGTGCTGGGCGGTGCTACTATCACCTTTCTGCTCAGCCGGGCGCTGGGCAGAAGGCTGCTCAGGGTTTTTGTGCCCGGACCGGCGCTGGAACGGTTTGACCGCCAGGTGATTGAACGGGGCACATTTTACCTTTTTCTTCTTCTGCTGGTGCCGAATCCGATCGGCGACTGGGTTTACTATCTTGCCGGGCTGACCCGTATTCCCCTGCCCTTTTTTCTCCTGCTGGTTCTGCTTGCCCGGCTGCCGAGTAACATCATTGAGTGCGGGATTGGTGCCAGCGCAATCCGGTTCGGACTCCGGGAATGGCTGATTTTCGGTCTGGTGGTTGTTCTGCTTACCGCCGGCTACCTGCTCAATCAGCACCGGATTGAACATTTGCTTTTGCGGCTTGCCCGGCTCCGGGATGGTAATTGACAGTGCTGGGGGAGCCGATATCCTGAATGAACAATGTTGAAAAAGGTGCTGGTTGCCAACCGTGGTGAGATTGCCCTGAGAATCATCCGGGCGTGCCGGGATCTGGGGGTCAGGTCGGTGAGCGCCTATTCGGAGGCGGACCGGGATTCGCTGCCGGTAAAGCTGGCGGATGAGCGGGTATGTATCGGTCCGGCGCCGGCCCAGCTTTCCTATCTCAATGTCTCCCGGGTGATTGCGGCGGCTCTGGTCAAAGGGTGTGATGCGGTTCATCCCGGCTACGGATTTCTCTCCGAGAATGCCGATTTTGCCGAGGCGGTAACTGAATCGGGATTGATATTCATCGGTCCGAAACCGGAGACGATCCGGCTCTTGGGCGACAAGGTGACCGCCCGGGCGCGGATGCAGGCTGCCGGTGTGCCGGTGGTACCCGGGTCGGAGGGGGTAATTGACAATGTCAAGGATGCGGCAAGAATCGCCCGGGAGATCGGTTATCCGGTGATCCTGAAGGCGGCGGCTGGTGGCGGCGGCAAGGGAATGCGGGTGATCCGGGAGGAGGCGGAGCTGGAAACCGGCTGGAACCTGTGTCAGGCTGAGGCGCACCGCTCGTTTGATGACAGCCGGCTCTATCTGGAAAAGTATATCGCCGCTGCCCGGCACATTGAGGTCCAGATTCTGGCAGACTCAAAAGGGAACTGCATCAGCCTGGGGGAGCGGGACTGTTCAGCCCAGCGCCGGCACCAGAAGTTATTGGAGGAGAGTCCGGCACCAGGAATCAGTGCCGAGCTGCGTGCCCGGCTTTCCCAATGGGCAAAATCGGCAGCCCGGGCAGCCGGTTATCTGAATGCCGGGACCGTGGAGTTCATCTGTGACCGGGAGGGGAACTGTTACTTCATGGAGATGAACGCAAGGCTGCAGGTTGAGCATCCGGTTACCGAACTGGTTACCGGTGTGGACATCGTTTGTGAGCAGTTGAAGATCGCCGGGGGCGAAAGGCTGGAGATCAGGGAAAATCCGGACTGGCCCTGGGGCCATGCGCTGGAATGCCGGATTTATGCCGAGGACCCGGAGAATGATTTTCAGCCTTCACCGGGCATGATTACTGATCTCTTTCTTCCTGCCGGACAGGGGGTCAGGATTGACACCTATATCTATCCCGGCTACCGGGTCCCGCCCAATTATGACCCGCTGATTGCCAAGTTCGTTACCTGGGGCAGGGATCGGGACGAGGCGCTCCGCCGGATGGAGCGGGCGCTGTATGAGACGACCATCGCCGGCATTGCGACCACGATTGACTTTCACCGCCGGCTGTTGTCCAGTCCCCGCTTCCGCCGTGCCGATCTGACTACTACCCTGCTCGATGAGGTCTGGTAGCGGGCGGGCTCGGGAACGGATTGACGGCACGCGGCTTTGGTTCTTGACCACCGGGATGCGATTTCTATAATTTGAGCAATGATTGAAAATTACCATTCCGATTTTCCCACCCGTTATGACCCAAAGCCGGTTGAGGAGAAGTGGTACCGGTTCTGGGAGGAGAAGGGGTATCATATTGCCAATCCGGAATCGCCGAAGCCGAAGTTTTCAATTGTAATCCCGCCGCCCAATGTCACCGGTTCACTCCACATGGGCCATGCGCTGGACAATACCCTGCCCGATATCATTATCCGGCGCAAGAAGATGCAGGGTTATGAGACGCTCTGGCTCCCCGGGACCGACCATGCGGGTATCGGCACTCAGGTAAAGGTGGAGCAGATGCTTGCCAAGGAGGGCAAGACCCGGTTTGACCTGGGACGGGAGGGATTTCTCAGGCGGGCATGGGAGTGGAAGGAGAAATACGGCAATCAGATTGTGGGTCAGTTGCGCCGGCTCGGCTGTCTGCTGGACTGGAGCCGGTTCCGGTTTACGCTGGATGAGGTGTGTGCCCGGGCGGTGCGGGAGGCGTTTGTCCGGTATTACGAAGCCGGGCTGATTTATCGCGGGCTGCGGATTGTCAACTGGTGCCCGCGCTGCCGGACCGCCCTTTCTGATCTGGAGGTGAAGGATGTGCCGGAGCAGTCTCATCTCTGGTATATCCGTTATCCGTTCGCGGATGAGCCGGAACGGTTCTTAGTGGTGGCGACCACCAGGCCGGAGACGATGCTTGGTGACACCGCGGTCGCGGTCAATCCCGAGGACGAGCGTTATCAGACACTGGTCGGCAGGATGCTGGAACTGCCCCTGACCGGCAGAAAGATTCCGGTGATTGGTGATCCGGCGGTGGAGATGGATTTCGGCACCGGAGCGGTCAAGGTGACACCGGCACATGACCCGGCAGACTTTGAGATCGGCGAACGGCACGGGCTGGAGCGGCTCAAGGTGATCGGTGAGGACGGAAGAATGACCGGTGCCGTGCCGGAGAAGTACCGGGGTCTGACGGTTGCCGAGTGCCGGCAGGCGGTGGTTGAGGATCTGAAGGCGCAGGGGCTGCTGGAGAAGATTGAGGATTATCAGCATGCGGTCGGGACCTGTGACCGGTGCGGAACGGTGATTGAGCCGCTGGCAAGTGAACAGTGGTTTGTCCGGATGAAGCCGCTGGCGGAGCCGGCGATCAAGGTGGTGGAACAGGGCAAGGTGCGGTTCTTTCCCGAGCGCTGGAACAAGGTCTATCTGGAGTGGATGCGGGGGGTCCGGGACTGGTGCATCTCCCGCCAGCTCTGGTGGGGACACCGGATTCCGGTCTGGTACTGCGGGTGCGGTGAGATTATCGTCAGTCGGCAGGACCCGGACCGCTGTCCGAAGTGCGGTTCGAGCAGTCTGCGCCAGGATGAGGATGTGCTGGACACCTGGTTCTCCTCTGCCCTCTGGCCCTTTGCCACCATGGGCTGGCCTGAGGAGACGATTGACTACCGGACATTTTTCCCGACCAACTTCCTGACTACCGATCCGGACATCATCTTCCGCTGGGAGGCGCGGATGATCTTCTCCAGCATCTTCTTCACCGGCAGGATTCCGTTCCGGGATGTTTACATCCATTCCACTGTGCTGGATAAGACCGGTGCCCGGATGAGCCGGTCCAAGGGGATCGGGGTTGACCCGCTGGAGATCATTGAGCAGTACGGAACCGATGCCTGCCGGTTTACGATCGCCTATCTGGAAAGCCAGTCGCAGAGCTACCGGCTCTGGAATGAACGGTTTGAGCTGGGGAGAAATTTCTGCAACAAGCTCTGGAACGCCTGCCGGCTGGTGGCACCGCACATTTCCGGAGTTGGCGGGGAACTGACAGCATCCGGTCTGGCACCGGTGGACAACTGGATCATCGCCCGGTTTAATCAGGCGCTGGAGCGGGTGAACCGTGGTATTGACGGCTACAATTTTGCTGCGGCGGCACAGGCGGTCTATGAGTTCTTCTGGCATGACCTGTGTGACTGGTATCTGGAGTTTGCCAAACCGCGGCTGAGGACCGGTGAGCCCGGGGTGAGGACGGTGCTTTACCATCTGTTCCGCCACACCCTTCAGCTGCTCCATCCGTTCATGCCCTTTATCACTGAAGAGCTCTGGCACCGGCTGGGACTGGGCACCGGCTCAATTCTGGATTCAGTCTGGCCCGGTCCGCTGCCAGGAGATGAGGCAGAAGTGGCGCTGGTGGAGCGGTTGCAGGAGCTGATAACCGGAATCCGGCAGGTGCGGGCAGAGATGCGGGTGCCGGCAAAGAGCCAGGTGGAATGTGTGGTCAATACCGGTGATGAGGAGTTTCGGCGATTTCTGACTGAAAATGAGGGGCTGGTTGCTGAGCTGGCAAAGGTTTCCCGGCTCAGCTTCAGCCCGGTCCGGCCGGCGGCTTCGTCAGTGGTGGTGCTCAAGGAGGGCGAGGCGTTCATTCCGCTGGCAGGAATTGTTGATGTTCAGAAGGAGCTGGCACGACTGAAGAAGGAGGCAGCGGAACTGGAGCGGCTGATTGCGGAGATTGACCGGCGTCTGAACAGCCCTGATTTTCTTGAACGGGCGAAGCTGGAGGTGATTGAGCGGGAGCAGGAACGACGGCAGGAGTTTCAATCCCGCCGGGAACGGATTCTGCGCCAGCTGGAGGCATATCAGGAATGAAGGGGTTTATAAGCAGTTTAGGCTGGATACTGTTTCTACTGGCAGTGGGTGCCGGGCTGGTGTTTTATAATTTTTCCTATCTGCCACTTGCTTCCCGGGCGTTCAGACTGGAAAGGGAAGTCGGAATGTGGACCGGCCGGGTGGATGAGCTGGCGGACAGTCTGAAACTGTTTAAAACTCAGGACACGCTCTTCAGTGTGAGTTACCGGTTTGACGAGCTGTTTGTGGCACCGGAAAGTCTGCGGCTTTCGGCTGCCGGTGAAAACATCCTGCGCACAATTGTGCCCCAGCTTGGTTCAGGTCCGGTGGTGGAGGTGATTGCGAGCTGCGACCGCCAGTTACCGAAAGGGGCATGGCAGAATTCCTGGGAGTATTCAGCGCTGGCAGCTGCTGCAGTCGCCCGCAGGCTTGTCAGTCTGGGGGTATCAGCAGAGAAGGTCCGGGTTGTGGCGCTGGGTGATACCCGGATGCCCCAGCGGCGCGAAGCCGAGGCGGCACTGCTGAACCGCCGGATTCAGATTGCGGTCCGGCCCAGATAATTAATGGGTGTTTTTATTCTTTTGGTTGGGGTAAGTTTGCTTCCGCCCGGGGGCGATTCTGCATTGCGAACTCTGCCAGTAAAATCACCCGGCAGAGCGGTGCTTTTTTCGCTGCTTTTCCCCGGCGGCGGTCAGCTGTATACCGGAAGATACTGGAAGGCGGCGGTGATTGCACCCGCCGAGCTCGGGCTCGGCTATCTGAGCTATCAGGAGCATCTGCGGGCAGAGCAGGCGCGGGCAGAAGCAGATACCGCCAAATACCGTTATTACCGGGACCGGCGCACAACCTTTCTCTGGTGGACCGCAGCCACCGTGGTTTTTTCCATGGCAGATGCTTATGTCTCAGCGCAGATGTTCGGGTTCGAACAGGAACTCCGGCTGGATGTGGGACCGGACCGGTTCGGAGTCAGAGTAGCAATCAGATAGTATCTGATGAGCAGATTTTTTGCTGCTGCCGGCAGGTTCAAGATGGAATGGTTTCTGGCGGCGGTATTTGGAGACGGGGCAAGGCTGGTTGAGGATCAGCAGCTTGCTGGGGAATGGGGGCTGGGTTACTGTCATGGCAACCGGCTGGAACTGGTGCGTTCGCCCGGGAGGAAAGGCGAGCCCGGTCTGCTTAAGGCGCTCTTGGAGCTGAAGACTGATATGGCGGTTATTTATCAGCATGAGCTGTTGCCGGACTCTACTCCAGCAGGGCGTATTCCCCCCTATATCCACTATGAGCAGGGGCGACACTGGATGTTCTGTCATGCCGGCAGAGTTACCCGGGCCGAAGCACTTTTTGGCAGCTGGCAGCGCACCTCCGGCGGTCTGACCGCAGCTGAGCTGCTGTTTGCCTATGTTTTTGACCGATTTAATTCGGAGCAGCCACAGGAATCATTGAATGGACTGTTGACTCAGCTTGCCGGTGAACCGGAGCTGGCGTTCTGCATGATGTCGGCAGATATGCTGGCGTTTGTCTGCCGGACCGATGGCCGGGAGGACAATCCGGCGCGGCTCTGGCTGGGCAGAGGCGAGCTGATCCGGGTAATCTGTTCCGGAAGGGTGGTTAATCTGCCCGGAATCAGCTGGGAACCGATTCCTGCCGAACAGGTAATTTTTATCCGGCGTCAGCGCTGGGCAGTGGTTTAACCGCCCGGGCAAAAATTACCCTTCAGGGAAATCTGAGCGTAACCCTAACCTCTGACTTCACCTGCGGCGTTTCAGTGCCGCCGCATCTTGCTGCCGAACTCAACCAGTTCGCGGAAGCCCTTCGGATCAAATGCGGATGCGATCGCGGTTTCGTAGGTGACCTTACCCGCCCGATACAGCTCTGCCAGATAGGCATCAAATGTCATACTGCCTTCTGAGGAGCCGGTCTGAATTGCTGAGTACAGGTGTTCAATTTTGCGTTCGCGGATCAGATTGCGCACTGCAGGAGTGGCGATCATGATTTCGTAACAGCCGATTCTGCCCTTGCCTTCTGCCCGCAGGAGCAGCCGCTGGGAGAAGACCGCGAGCAGCGAGATTGAGAACTGGATTCGGATCTGGTCACGGATTTCCGGTGGGAAGATGTCGATGAAGCGGGTGACCGTTTCCGGTGCGTTAGTGGTATGCAGGGTGCCGATCACCAGGTGTCCGGATTCCGCCGCCCAGATGGTGGCTTCAGCGGTCGCCAGATCCCGGATCTCGGCAACGAGAATGACATTCGGGTTGGAACGCAACCCTTTCATAATCGCTTCACGGAAACTGGATACATCAACGCCAACTTCGCGCTGGGTTACCAGACCTTTCTTGTGGTCGTGGACGAACTCGATCGGGTCTTCAATTGTGAGCACATGCCGCGGGCTTTCCAGGATATAGTCAACAAAGGTCGCCTGAGTAGTGGTCTTGCCCATTCCGGTCGGACCGGTAACGAGAATCAGTCCGTGGGGCCGGTCAAGGAGCGATTTGATCCGCGGAATGAGGTGGGTCGGGACAAAGAGTTCCTCAAAGGAAAGGATACGGCGGGGAATGAGTCGCAGTGCCAGTCCGAAATAGCCTTTCTGCTTGTAGACCGCAACCCGGAAACGTGCCATGTTCTTGAAGTTGAGGGCAAAGTCACCACCGCCGCCGTTGTCAATCTGGGCACGGAGGTGGCGCAAGTCCTTGGTGGCGATGTTCTTGAAGCTTTCGGTTTTGTCCGGGGTCAGGACCGGGCAGTGTTCAATCGGCTGGAGTAACCCGTCGACGCGCAGTGTTGGCGGACGTCCGACTGTTAAATGAAGGTCAGAGGCGTTGCGACGAATGCACTCGGCTAAGAGTGACTCAAAATATTCTTCGTCAGACATCAATTTGAATTATAACCCCCGGTTTTATGCTGTCAAGCGGTTCAGGTTTTAAAATTGCGTTATCAGATGCCGGAAATCAGTTCGCTCAGTTTGAACCCCAGTGACCAGCGGAAGGCGAGATGCCTTTCTCCGGGTTCCGGGGTGCTTTTCCAGAAGGGGAAATCTGCATAGAGAGGGCCAAGTTTCAGTCGGACGCCGGCATCAAAGACCGGTCTCAGGACCTGCAGTCGGAGCGTGTCGGCGACATTGCCGAAATCAAGGAAGGGCTGAATTGCGGATAGGGGGAAGCGCCAGGCGGTCCGGGGGAGCAGATGGATGTTAACACCCCAGCCAAACCTGCCGGAGCGGTAAAGTCCATAATAGCCACGGCAGTTGGCATC
This sequence comes from candidate division WOR-3 bacterium, assembly GCA_039801085.1. NCBI lineage: Bacteria > Pseudomonadati > Caldifarciminota > Caldifarciminota bacterium. The sequence continues at coordinate 74,055 of JBDRTY010000001.1, forward strand.
ACCGTCATAGTGCCAGTGCTCCTGACCTGATGCCATACCTTCATAAGCCCAGGAGACCGGTTCTTCCGGGGTGTAACTCAGTCCGCCGGAGAGATAGAATTTTTCCTGCAGCGGGACCAATCCGGTAACAGCTCCCGCAAAGATGCGGATTGAAACGGGCAGAAGGTTGACCGGGGTAATGGTAATATTTTCTATCAGGCTGATCCGGGTGTAAGTGTATTGAGAAAGAAACGGTTTCAAACCCTGAGCGCAGAGCAGTTCGTGCTGAACCGTAAGCACCGGAGTTTTGTGCGTGCGATAGAGCCGGGATCTGATTTCGGCAATCCGCGCCCGATTCCAGGCGCGCGGGTCTCTGCCGGTGGTGTCAATGAGCTCATAGAGGCGATAGCCAACCTGGAGCTCGGTGCGGGGCAGGCGGAAGGGGCTGCTGAATTCCGAGGTCAGGTAGAGTTTGACACCCCGATCGCGGAAGGAGTTGTCGCCCGCAAGATAGAGCCGGAGCCGCACCGGATAAAATATAATCGGTGTCTGGTAGCTGATTCCGGTATGCCAGTCCGATTTTTTTGAGGCGTAATTCTGAATCAGGGTCCAGTTATGGGCGCCCCGCACCGGACCGGCATCAATGAACCTTCGGCCCTGAAACCAGATACCGGGCTGGAATCCCCGGTAGTTGTCATACCAGAACCATGGTCCATAAAAAAGCTGGTAGGATTCAAACTCAGGCAGGGCGAAGAGGAAACGGGTGCTGAGCTGAGGGGGGTAGATGTTATTCCAGCGGTCCGGCTCCAGAACTGATGTATCCGGATCAAGCGTTATCCGGCGGACAGTTCTCACCGCGGGAATTGAAAGGGTTGCTGAGGGGTTCAGCAGGACGGTGTCAATCCGGACCGTCCGGTCGGTAAACTCGGTTTTTACCCGGACCGGCAGGTTCAGCGGATAGCGGGCAGAAAGGTCAATATACAGATTCTGATCCTGACGGCGCAGGCGACAAATTTTCAGATCGTTTTTCCCATTCTGGTTAAAGAGTGTATTGATCAGAACCTCCTGTTTCGGTCCGGCGACTGCAGTCAGACAGGCAAGAAAGGCGGGAAGTCCGGCAGAACCATTATTATTCAAGTAACGCTGGCGGAATTGCCGGATGGCGGAATCTACAAGAGCGGTGCCCATCCTTTTTTCCAGTGCTCTCAAGACGAGGGCAGTCTGAGCCCGGAGTACCGCATCGGTGAGAAAAGATTCGGTATCGGGCTGAGGTTCAGTAACCGGGAAGGTGAGGTTGTTGGTGGCGGCAATGTAATAATAAACCCGGTGGAGATAGTGTTCTGATATGCCGGAAAGGAAAGCGGAGGCGCCAGGGATGTCGAGCAGGTTGCTGGTTCCATAAACCGCTTCCAGATAACGGGCGGTGGCATAGGCAGGGAGTCCATACATTAACAGAGGCTCGGACAGCCGTCCGGCAGTAAACCAGTAACGGGCGATCCCCAGTGCCAGTTCTCGTTCCAGGAGTCGGACAAAGGGAACGGGTGAGAACTTAACCGGAATCTGGCATCCGGCAGAACCAGAAGAGCCTTCCGGACCATCGGTGATCGTGAGTATACCTGCAGAATCAGGTGGTGGTCCGAACCAGCGGGAATACAATGAGCAGATATTTTGAGCTTCGGCAGCAATACGGTTTTGATCAGGATTCAGACGGGTCAGATTGAGCCGGATATTGATGTTGCTGCCTGCTGGTGTATCGCCGGCACCGGTTAACGAGTACAACCGGTCCGGTGTTATTCCGGTTATAAGTATCAGAATCAGACGAGCGATGACAGGATGCTTCATTTTCCGGTCTTGAATACCTCAAGACAGATGTTCTGCAGTCGGAGCAGAAGGTCCGGTTCCAGCCCCTGGCGGGTGGTGAGTTCAATCAGATGTTCGAGCTGGGAGTTCAGCGATTCTCGCGGGGAGAGGGCAATCAGGCGGCAAACCGAACGGATATAGGTGAATATGGTGCGCCAGGTAACAGGTGAAGGGTTGGGAACGAACAGTTGAGTGCGTGCGCGGTCAACAGCCTGGTCCACGAGCTGCCAGAATTTTTCCTGGGCAAGCTCCGATGTGGAGGGAAGGACGGACGGGGTGGCAGCGGGCAGGGGAGCTGATTCGGCTAATGGAGGTGTTGCGGTTAATGATGGTTTTCCCTTTTGCTGTTCTTCGTGACCGCGGGCTGCAAGCCTGATTTTTGTGATGATATCGGCGATATCCTGCCAGCCGGCATTGCAGGCTTGGAGATACCCGGTTATCGTGCGGAGTGTGGGGTTGGGGACAAGGCCCTTTTCCAGCCTTAGGATGTACTTATACCCGTGAGTGGGGTTGAGCCCGAGGATTTCAGCCAGTTTCATCTGCGAAATGCCCGCATTAAGGCGCAATTGTCTGAGCTTTGAGCCCAGTTCTGCAAGGCCCTCAAGACGCGGTTTACTCTTCGCCATTCAAATATCTAATTAAGAATAGATATAACCTGCATGAGGTCAAGAAAAAAGGGGTGTCAACGACACCCCTGGGAATTCGTCGCAGTTTTATTTCAGTTTTAAAAGTTTGATTGTGGTTGCGGGTGAGATGCTGAGCCGGCAGAGATAGATACCTGCAGGACATTTTCTGCCATTCCGGTCGGTGCCATCCCAGTTAACTCCACTGCGGGCATGAATGATTTCGGTTACCGGTCTGCCGCTCGCATCATAGATGGTGATATCGGTTGGAAGTTCTGCTGGTGACCAGAAAAAGCGGGTACCGGTGATAAATGTGCCGGGGATGGCGGTCAGGTTGACGGTTCTGAAAGCTGGGGGCTGTTCGGTAACAGCGGTGAGCCGGACCGGTATCAGCGTGTCATAGGGATAAAGGTTGTGCCCGGTAACCACCAGCCGCAGACTGCCGGTGTCGGGCGGGTTGATGTTGAATACCACCAGTCCGGAGTTGTCGGTATAGCCATATTCATATACCGTTGTGTCCATTGAGACGCAGACCAGGGCGTTCCTGACCGGCTGGCTGTTGAGATAAACGAAAACCGGGAACTCCTGAGGTCCAGGCGGGATTTCTGCCGGATGCTCCACCAGCGGATGGCGCGGGGTATCGGTCCAGATGTCCAGCGCCGGATCACCCAGGAGATTGAAACCGCGGTATTCCGCCACATCGGCAAATGCCCGGTAGAGTGAATCCTTTGCCCGAATCATCGCCTTGCCCAGGATATAGTTGTTTTCCTGAAACACCGTCTTGAAAAATGCCCGGGCGACCGCACTTCTTTTGCGCACGGTGAGATTACTGGATGCGAGCGAGTGCGTGTTACCGAAGAATGCGACCGCACCCTTGAGGCTGGCGGGTGTGCCTGCCTTGACCCAGGCATCACCGACCATTGATTCGCCGGGCGCCAGCGTCATTGTTTCACAGGTAATGGAAAGGATAATCGGCAGTTTGCTGCCGTTGCTGGTTAATGCCGGATTGACCGCAAATGGTTCATACCAGTTACTGACTCCGGTACCCCGATAAAGCACCATGGCGGTGCCGTTGGTAACTGAGTTTACGACATCGTTGGCATTGTTACCACGCAAGTAAGACAGTGAATCGCAACTGACAAAGTTGTTACTGCCGGCAAGACTGGCAGCAATTCTGATGTCATTCCAGTAAATCGTATCATCTGAATCCTGGTTTTCTCGGATGACGGTGGTTAATCTGCGCATCCACAGGCTGTCGGTCAGGTCCGGGCTTTTTTCATAGGCAAGGGTTTTGAAGACCATGACACTGCACTGCCGGGCAGACTTTGCGGGAAACCTGCCGACCGGAATGTCCATATAAAGGTCGCTGTTGATATCACCATAGATATTGTCGGAATAGTAACCGTACTGTTGCTGGATGCGGTAGAATCGTGCCGGCAGGGCGCTGGGCGAACCAACGAGCAGGACATACTCGGGCCGGACCGGCCAGTTGTTGTAGGCGTTGCGGATGTAGGTTTTTATTGCATTCGTATCCGCGCCGCCGATTTCTGACAGTTTTACTACCTTGCACTGCATTCCGGAATAGTGCTTCCATTCAGCCAGCGGTTGAACGATTGGAGCAAGGGCGTCAGTGGCAATAATCAGATACCTTGCCCCCTCATCGGCAAAAGCCAGGGCGGTAAGGGTCAGGCTGAGGAAAAACAGATACTTTTTCATTTCGGGACTCCTTTCAACCGAGCCATTTGTATAAAATTATACTTTCTTGCCAAACGGATGTCAAATCGGTATTATCTGAGGGATATGCCGCAGAAGATTCGGAAGAGGGCGCAGGTTGAGCGTCTCGGTTTCATCGGCGTCGGGAAGGTAGGCGCTACTCTGCTGTTTCACTGTCTGCGTTCCGGTTATCGCATCAGTGGCATTTATGACATTAATGGTCAACGGGTGCGCATTATCGCCCGGAGAATGAAGGTCAAAGTTGCCCGGATGCCCGAAGAAGTGGTTCTGGGAAGCGATGTGCTTTTTTTTACCGTTCCGGATCAGGAGATTACCCGGATTTACCGGCAGGTGAGGAGTAAAATCAGACCGGGCACAGTTCTGGTGCACTGTGCCGGTGCATTCGGCAGGGAGCTTTTTGCCGGTGCCGAGGAGCTGGGGCTGGAAACCCTTGCTCTGCATCCGGTTCAGACCTTTGTCAGTGATGAGCAGGTGGTCCGTAGTCTGCCAGGCAGTTTTTTTGCCCTTGATGGCAGTGCGGGCGGATTAAGTTTCGGCCGGAGCCTGGTGCGGGCGCTGAAGGGGAAATGGTTTATTGTTGAGGGGCAGAACCGGCCGCTTTATCATGCGATGTGCGTGTTCAGCTCTAATTTTCTCAATGCCCTTCTCTATGCTGCTGAACAGATAGGCAGTAGGGTTGGTCTTGCTCCCGCAGCAGCGCGCCGGATTCTGCAACCGCTGGTTCAAACGACGCTGAATAATATTTTCACTCATGGTCCTTATTCCAGTCTGACCGGACCGGTGCGTCGGGGTGATCAGAGTACAATTCGCACCCATATCCGGATGCTGAAACAGCATCTGCCCGAAGCGGTTCCGGTCTACCGGATTCTGACCTCATGGCTCAGGCAGATGCTCAGGGCGGAGCAAGAGAAAAAGCGCGGTGGAAAAAAAGGAGGGTGAAATGAGATGTTCTGTGGTTTTGGCACTGCTGGTTCTCGTTACCTCAAACTGTGCGAAGAAGATGCTTCCGCCCAGTCCGGACCGGTTTCCGCCCCGGCTGGTGGAGGTGGATGCGCGGAGCCGGGTGCAGGTGGAGCTGATTTTTGATGAGGATATTGACCCGGCACGGTTTCAGCCGGAAAGTATCAGCATTTCCGGTCTCAGGGTCAGAGGTGTGTCTGTCGGCAGACAGCGGTCCAGTGTGCTGATCTGGACCGAACCTCAGCGGTCAGCAAATTATCTGCTCAGGGGTGTAATCTGGGATGCAGCGGGTAATCCAGGCCGGTTTCGTGCCAGTTTCCGGGGGTCAAACCGGATTGACACCATTCCGCCGCAGGTAGTTGCGGTCCAGCCGGCACCGGAATCAAAGGGGATGTTGCGCTTGGTCCGGATTGCGGTCCGGTTCAGCGAACCGGTGGATACTACCGCACCGGTAAATTATCTGATTGTGCCCCGGGTTGCGGAAACGCTGTTTGTCAAGTCATGGGAGCCGAGCTGGCAGGAGTTCCGGCTGGTCTGCCGGGAGTCCCTGCCCGGTAACGAGTTTTATTTTCTTCTCCTGCCTGGAATTCCGGATCTGGAGAGTAATTCCTGCCGGATGTCTGCCTGGACCGCCTGGAGTGCAGAGACGGTGTTTGCCGGCGTCAGGGTCCGGGGGCGGGCGGTTTTTAATGGTCAACCGGTTCGTTCCGGAGCGGTTTTTTTTAACCAGGGTGAAACGCGGGCGCTGGCACCGATTCTCGCCGATGGTTCCTTCGGTGTGAAACTCCGAGCCGGAGTTTATTCGGTATTTGCTGCCGGTGATACCGATTATAACGGCAGGGCAGAGCTTATTTCCCCTGAAATCCAGTTTAATACTGAAGGCGAGAGTCTGGAACTGATGATGTTGCCGGAAAGTCTGCCCCGGATGATCAATGAGTATTGCCGTTAGTATCATACTTCTGGTTCTGGTGCTGTTTGCCTATCGGGGGCTGCTGCATCCGAGAGGTGAGCCGGGACTTTTTGTTTTACGGCTGGGGGTGCTGGTGATGTTTTTGCTGATAGCCACCGGCCAGATTGTCAGTTTCGCCTGGCAGGAGCGGCCGCACCGGGTGGCGGTTCTGGTTGATCGTTCCAAGAGTATGCAGGCGGTCAGGGCAGACAGCCAGGCGCTGGAGATTGCCGGGCAGATAGGTTCATTCCTGCCCCGGGGTCTGAAACCGCAGTTCTGGAGCTTTGGCGACAGTGTCTATGCCGGGATCGATCCCAATAGAATATATGAGCACACCAGGCTGGGCCGGGCGCTGGAACTGGTTTTTAACTCCAGACCGGCAGCAGTGCTGCTGCTGAGTGACGGTCAGGACAACGGCGACCTGAGTCCGATGGCGGTGGTGAAACAGGCGCAGGTGCCGGTTTATGTGGTAGGGTTCGGTCAATATGCCGGTTACAATCTCAGTGTCCGGGATTTGGAGTTGCCGGGTCTTGTTTATGCCGGAGATACGGTGCACATCCGAATCCATCTGCTCAGTTCCGGACTGCGGGAAAATCTGCCGGTGCGGGTTGAGGTCGCCGGACAGGAGCGGATAGTTATCGCCGGTGCCGGTTTCTCAGAGCAGGAGCTGGAGTTTCCGGTGGTTTTCAACCAGCCCGGGAAAAAAGTGATCCCGGTCCGGGTGGAAAGTTTGCCCGGAGAAATAACCTTTGGGGATAACCGGGCGCAGGCGCTGGTTCAGGTGCAGCCGGCACGGGTCCGGGTAGTTTACTTTACAAATAACCCGGGACCCAATACCAGGTTTATTCTTGCCCTGCTCCGGCAGAATCCCAGGGTAAGTCTGGAGACAGTGATTTCCCTTACCGGCAGTCTTGATACCGGAAAGGAGCCAGCAGGCGATGTTTATTTGCTTGACGGGGTCAGCGAAAAGGAGCCGGACCGGGTCTGGTGGCAGTGGCTGGAATCACAGATCAGAGATGGTGCCGGTCTTCTTTTTGTCGCGGGGGTAGATAATGCTATCGGACCGGTGCTGAGCCGGATGTTACCAGTATCGCAATGGACGGTGTTGAAGGGCAGTTTCACACCGGTGTCCACCAGTGATGCCGAGATTGCCGGGATTTTTGGACCCGGCGGAATTGATTTTAATCTTCTGCCGCCGTTCAGCACTCTGATCACCGGGGTTCCGGATGCGGGTGCTGTGGTCTGGCTTCAGGCAGGGGAGAACGGCAAGCCGGTGGTTGTCGCCGGCAAGCGGGGCAGGGGCAGAGTGGTTTATTTTGGTGGTTATCCGCTCTGGCGCTGGGGTTTTCTGCCGGAAATTTCCTTTGGTCGTGAGTCACCGCTGGCGGTATTTCTTGACCGGGTGAGCCGTTATCTGGCGGAACGGGATACGAACCGGTTTGTGTTGGAAACCGACCGCATGAGCTATCTGGCGGGCGAACCGGTGCGGTTGCAACTGCGGGCGCGGCGTCCGGGGGGAGACTGCTGGGAGGGACTGGATGTGCGGATCCGGGTTAATACTGGTGGTATCTGGGTGCCGATGGTAGAACGGGGAGCAGGGATATATCAGGCGACGATCCAGGGTTCTGCTCCGGGCAGTCACCATGCGGTTGCCGAGGTGCGTCAGGAGGGGGTGGTTCTGGGCACTGCCGGGGTTGACTGGGGTGTTGATGAGCAGGGTGTAGAGCTGGTCCGGCTCGGCCTGAACCGCGGTTTGCTGGAGCGGATCGCTCAGGCAGGGAACGGCTGGTTTGTTCCGGCGGAAAGTCTGGCTCCCGAGCTGATAAAAGGGATCAGGACCCGGGGTTATCAGCGCCGGCTGGTCCTGGACCCGAGAAGTCTGCCTTGGTGGTTCGGGCTGATGGCGGTGCTGTTCGGGGTTGAGCTTTTACTAAGACGCAGAAAGGGGTTGTATTAGATGAGCATGGTTCAGGGGTTGAAGAGCGGATCGGAGCTGAAAACGGGGTGCAGGAGACTGTTTGGGATTCTGTTGCTGATGGCTGTTCCGGCGCTGGTTTATGCTGGCAGCGGGGAGCGGATTGCGGAGTGGCTGGGAGCGCGGGGGTTGAGTCCCCAGCTGGTGGTATTACTCGTTTCAATGCTGCCGATAGTGGAGCTGCGGGGGGCGGTGCCGATCGGCAACAACCTTTTCGGACTGCCGTTGTGGCAGACACTCCTGCTGGCAATCGGTGGCAATATGCTGCCGATTTTTCTGGTGGTGCTTCTGCTGGAAAAGGCGGTGGAGTGGCTCGGGCATATTGCTGTTTTCCGGCGGTTCTTTGACTGGCTGTTTCAGCGGACAAGAAAACGGAGCGGAGTGATTGAACGGTTTGAGTTCTGGGGGCTGGTGATCTTTGTGGGCATACCTTTGCCGATGACCGGTGCCTGGACCGGTTCAGTAGCAGCGGTGCTGCTGGGAATGTCCTATTTCCGGGCACTGCTGGGTATCTTTCTCGGGGTGCTGATGGCAGCGGTCATTGTCACCGCGCTGTCCTTGCTCAGGTGGTGGGGTGCGGCGGTTGCGGCATTATTGATTTTAATAATTACTCTTCAGCAGTTTCTTTCCGCACGCCGCCGGTCAGAAAAGTTCAGGACCGGAGATCAGTAGCTGCCGAGCCGGCCAAGGATCAGTTTCACCTTTTCTCTTTCGGGCGAGTTCGGTTCCAGTTCGAGAAAACGGCGGAGATAGTGCCGGGCGCTGTCCGGTTTGCCCTCAAAGGCAAACACCAGACCCTTGTTTTCAATTGCTGCCGGATAGTCCGGATAATACTGAAGACTCCGGTTGAAATCGGCAATTGCACCGCCAGCATCGCCCCGGGCATATTTCAGCATACCCCGGCGGTTCACCGTGGCAGCAAAGCGCCGGCAGAGATCAACGGTTAACGGGTCGTAAAACCGGGAGGTCTGATACCGCTCCGGTCCGGGCAGGTGCAGCGATTCCGGCGGTGCGGGCAGAGTGTCGTTTGCGGGCAGAAATTCATAGGTCAAGCCGTTAAATTTAACCCGCCAGCCCTGCCAGTTTTCCAGGAGGGTGGTGAAGTTCTGAGAGAAGAAAAATGCCCTTTTTCCCTTCAGACCCGAGATGAGGTCTGCCATGATTTCCTCCGCAGTCCGGCGGGCAGTCTCACCAAACCGGATGTCACTGGTCCGGACCGGAGCGGTCCAGAGGTTTTCAGCAGCCGCAACCGCTGCCTCGGGCACAGGCAGATTCCGCATAAGTTGTCTGAGATACCAGGGCAGGGTCAGGTGATACTGGCTGACGACCAAAATCCGGTCTTCAGGTCTGGATTTGAGGTTGAGCCAGTTGATACCGTGGAAAAGACTGTAGTCATCAGTGAACAGGACCGCGTTCTCTGGCAGTTCCGCATTTACCGTCTGTGCAAGGTCGGTGAGGCTGGTGAGGTGCGAGCGGTCCTGGCGCGGGTAGAAGTAAACCGTCTGGGCAACGGTCAGGATTGCGATGGTAATGGTGACCGGGATCGGTTTTACCCGCGAAAGACCGTGGATGCCGTAACCGATGAGCAAAGCACAGACAAACCAGACCGGCAGAAAGTAACCCTCTTTGTCCGGAATGTTGTAAAGCAGGACCGCAGGTCCGGCAGTCAGAATTCCTGTAAAAAAGCCCCATAACAGTCGCCGGTGGGATTTGAGCATGCCGATGATACCGGGGATGAGCAAAAGCCAGAAGACAGTGAACTGCTGGAGGAGCATTTTCGGCAGATCGCGCAGCTGAGTGGCAAGGTAACCGGTGCCACCGGCAAGAAACCGGTAGCGGTAAATCCGGGCGGTAACATAAACCAGCAGGTCACTGAGGCTGTGAACTCCTGCCCAGCCGGGCAGGTCCTGAGCACGGAAGAGCAGGCTGAAATAGAGCAGCGGGCCGAGCAGCAGGAGTGCAATACCCGCAGGAAGGGAGCGGAGGAGCGGACGTTTGGGACCGGTAATGGCGATGACCATCAGGCTCGGAATCCAGAAGATGATGAAGAGGTGGTGGGCGATGCCCAGTCCGAGAAGGAAAAAGATTAAAAGCAGACTCCGGATTGAACCGGTCTGAGCATGGACAGTTGCCAGGAGCAGAAGCAGGGCAATCAGCAGGGTGTGGAGACTGTAGACCTCAATTGCGGTTGCCTGCTGCCACAACTCCCAGGATACCGCCCAGACCAGTGCGCCCAGCAGGGAGGCGACAGGATTACGGGTCAGCCGGTCCAGCAACAGAAAAAGAATGAGGCAGGAACCGGCAGCAAACAGGCTGGAGATCAGGTTGAGGCGGAAGGGCAGGGACAGAACCGGTATCAGGGAAGCAGCTTTTAATATCCATAAAAGTAATGGATACCCGGGTGGATGTGCCAGACCGTTGACTGCGGTTACGACCACAAACTCGGCTGAATCCAGCCAGAAGATATCACGGGCAGTGGTGGCAAAATACAGCGCAAAGGGCAGAAGGAAGGCAGAAAGGGGCAGAAGATAACGGCGGAGTAAGATGCCGGTCTTCAGCACAAGGAAGTTTAGCCGGGGGGCGCCCGATGTCAACGGGAAAGCCATTCGGATAGTTGGCTTCTGGTCTGGAGACAGACCGGGCGGAGATTAAGACACCGGTGCTGACCTGACAGCAATACCCACCCCTGCCCGGGGCTAGCCCCCCTTGACGGGGGTGTATGGCATAACTGGTTGAAAATTAAAAAGATGTGAAATTAACCCCATCAGGAACCAATAAAAACGAGGTGGAAAGACAGATCTGCTGTTTGGTGGTACTATCCTTGACATCGGGGGAAAACCGGATATAAGGTGATATATATTGAAGGTTAATCCCGAAACCAGACTTCTGTTTTTGATTACTGGTGCAGCTCTGCTCATCCGGTTGCTCGTGGGTCTGGGGTATAAAAACCGGATGACGCCGGGAGAGCCGGTGCAAAAGGCAAGGTCCGAAGCGGAGTATCTCCGGGAGCCGTATCTGGAGCTGGGTGATTCCCAGCAGTATCTGCTGCTGGCAGAAAATCTCCGGACGCGCGGAAGGTTCAGCTGGAATGGAGGACCGGTGACATTCCGGCTGCCGGGTTATCCGCTGCTGCTGGCATTAATTAATAATAATCTTATTGTGATGACGGTCCTGCAGGCAGTGCTTTCGGCGATGAGTGTGCTGTTTGCCGGTCGGGCAGGGATGAAGGTTTTCGGTCCGGTTGCCGGGCTGGTGGGTGCGGGGTTGCTGGCGATTGACATTCCCAATATCGCCCATTGCGGAATGGTGATGAGTGAACCGCTGTTTGTTTTTCTGGTTACCGGCGCACTGCTGGCGTTGAGTTATGGTCGGGAGTGGCTCTGTGGAACAATGCTCGGAATGGCGGCAATGACCAGGCCGATCGGGGTTTTCCTCTTTCTGCCGGTGGCAGTTTTTCTCGTCTGGAAAAGGGTGCGGTGGCAGCGGGTGGCGGTGTTTCTCGTGTGTTTCGGCCTTCTGCCCGGGTGCTGGGTAGTCCGGAACTGGCGGGTTTGGGGCAGGCCCGGGTTCAGTTCCAACGGTGGCTACAATCTGTTTTATGCTGGTGCTGCTGAGGTGGTGGCGGATAAACTTCAGGTGCCGCTTGCTCACGCCCGGGTGTATCTGGTGGAGCGGTACCAGCAGGAGCTGGAGGGAGATAATCCCCTTGAGCTCGGCGAACGGCTGGGCAGAATCGGGATGAGGGTTATTGTCCAGGAGCCGGTGCGGTTTCTGAAGGTCTATCTGCGGAGTGCAGGGAAGATTATTTTCGGGACCAAGGCGGATGACCTGGTGCTGAGGCTGGTGGCACCTGAGCTGCGACTGGCAAGACTGGGCGCACTGCCGGAGGTGCTACCGGTCGGGGTCAGAATGGTGATTTTTCTCCTGAGCGGACTGGAGCTGGTGCTGATGGGCGGAACCATCTTTTTTCTTTTCCGGGCGCTGCTCCGGGCGCAGCCGCGGTCATGGGTCTGGCTGTTGCTGACACTGGGAGTTTATTTTATCCTGCTTGCGGCACCGCTCGGCGACGGCCGGTTCCGGGTGCCGGCGATGCCTTTCTTTACCGCACTGGCGGGTGCCGGCTGGTCCGGGCTGCTGGCGAAGCGCAGGGGTGGTTAATGGGAGAACCGGAGCTGGCGCTGGTGTTTGTCAATTACGATTCTGCCCGGTGGCTGAGAACCGCGCTGGCAAGTGTGAAGCAGGCAGCGGAAAATCTGGAGGTGGAGCTGGTAGTGGTGGACAACTTCAGCCCGGGTGAGAAGGAGCGGGAGCGGTTGCGGGAGGTTGGCGATGAATTTGGCGCCCGCATTCTGCTTCTCGGGAAAAATCTCGGTTATGGAGCGGCTGCCAATCGGGGAGTTGCGCATACCCGGGCTGAACTGGTGGCGGTGTGCAATCCGGATGTCCGGTTTACTGCCCAGAGTCTGAGCCGGCTGGTGGAGTTTATCAGGTCCCAGCCCGATGCCGGGGCGGTTTCCCCTCAGCTTTACTATCCGGACAGAACCCCCCAGCCCTCCTGTCGCCGGTTACCAAGACTGCGCTATCTGTTCTGGGGAAGACGCTCACCGCTTGTCCGGATGTTTCCCCGGCAGGCACCGGCACGGGAGTTTCTCTATCTGGATCTGTGGCGGAGCACGCAACCGGTGGAGGTGGAGGCGGTGATCGGCACAGTGATGGTATTCCGGCGCAGCGCCTTTACTGCTGTCGGCGGTTTTGATGAAGGGTATTTCATGTTTGCTGAGGATCTGGATATCTGCGACCGGCTGCGGCGGCAGGGGTGGCGGGTGTTTCTTGAACCGCGGGCAAGGGTGATCCATTATTACGGTGCGGTGCGCCGCCGCTGGCGCCGCTGGACCGAGTATCAGCGGGTGCGGGGGTTGCACCGGTTCTTTGTTCAGCGCAGCGGGTTGCCGGGTTCACTGCTTTTGTCAGCACTGTTTGCCGGCTATTACTTCAGCTTGGAGGCAATGGCGGTTGCGGGGCTGGGGGAGTTTGAATATTCCTGGCAGAAGAGGAGCGCGAAGACAGGAGGCAGGATTGCACCGGCTTAAGGGGCTGATAGTTATCGCGCTGCTGGTCGCCGGGGATCTGGCCGGGGTGCTGTTGAGCTATATTCTGGGCTATTTTGTCCGTTCATGGTGGTCCGGGGGCGAAACCTTCACCGGCAGCCTGTTGAGCCGGGCATATCTCCTGCTCGTCTTTCCGTTTGTGTTCGCCTATGAGGGGTTGTACACGAGAAGGCTAACTGAATGGGAGGAAAGACGCCGGTGTGTGCGCGGGGTAGTAATCGGCAGTGCACTTTTGACTATTCTGCTGTTTATGGTGCGGTTGTGGATTGTGTCACGGCTGGTGGTGGTGCTGAGTGCGCTGTTCAGTGCGGTGCTCGTGCCTGCTATTCGCACATTGCTGAAGCGGTTGCTGGTGCGGTTACAACTGCTGGATCAGCCGCTGGTGATCTTCGGCTATGGCAGTGCCGCCCGGCTTTTTGAGGCGGAGCTGAATAAGCACCGGACCATGGGTTACCGGGTCGTAGCGCGGATTGAGCGGCCGGCAGACAATGAGCCGCTGGGAGCACTAATTTCCCGGGCAGAAATTCCCTCCGGGTCGCTGGTGGTGGTGCTGGCAGACTGTTTCCGCGAACCGGAACTGAAGCAGATCTTTGAGTATGCGGAGCAGAGTTTCGCCGAGATGATGATTCTGCCCAATCTCAGTCTTCTGACCACCTCCACCGCTGCGGTAGAGCAGATCGGAAGTCTGCTGGTTCTGAAATACCGTTATAATCTGCTCCGGCCGATGAACCTCTGGACAAAACAGGTGCTGGAGTTTGTGCTGAGTCTGGTGCTGACGATTGTACTGCTGCCGGTGTTTGCGGTGCTGGCGCTGCTGGTGAAACTGTCTTCACCCGGGCCGGTCTTTTTCCGGCAGCCGCGCATCGGCCGGGGCGGGAGGGTGTTTACCTGTCTGAAGTTCCGGACAATGTATCAGGACGCTGAAGCCCGGCTTGAGGAGATTCTGAGGCGGGATCCGGCGGTGCGGGCGGAGTGGGAAAGATATGCCCGGATTACCGGTGATCCGAGGGTGACCCGGATCGGTCGGTGGCTGCGCCGGTTCAGTCTTGATGAACTGCCCCAGCTGTTAAATGTGCTTAAGGGCGAGATGGCACTGGTGGGTCCCAGGCCTTATCTGGTGAGCGAACTGGAGCGGGTGGGAAAATATCTGAAGACAATTGTGCGCGTTCGTCCCGGACTTACCGGTCTGTGGCAGGTTTCCGGTCGTGCGGAACTGCCGTTTGAGGAGCGGATGCTGCTGGATGAGTATTATATCCGCAACTGGTCGCTGTGGCTGGATTTTTCCATCCTGGTGCGCACAATCAGGGCGGTGCTGACCGGTCGCGGCGCTTATTGATTCCCGAGAGGCAGGGTTGATTTTCACTTCATTTTCCTTATTATCAGCATGATGAGTCTGGCGATTCTGTTTCTGCTGGCCGCTGCACCTGGTGGCTGGCAGACATTTACCAACAGTAATTTTATCGCGGATCTGTGCGGTGACGATTCGGTACTGGATGCGGCAACCCTAGGCGGGGTGGTAATTCTGGAGACAAAACCGGAGATCCGGGTCCGGCACCATTTCTACCATACAGACGGGCTGGGGGTGAATCGCTGTCTCTGTATTGCCCGGGATCCGGAGGGTAATCTCTGGGTCGGAACCGATGGCGCCGGACTGGCGGTCATCCCTGCCGATTCGGGCCGTGCCCGGCTGTATCGCGCCGGCGAACTGCCACTGCGGATCCGGACGTTGGTGGTTGATTCCGGGCGGGTTCTGCTCGGCACTGAGCAGGGCGTGTATGTTGTTGAGCTGCGGGGTTCACCGTTGAATTTTGATGACGACCGGGTTGAGCATTACAGTTTTGCCCGGGTGCGGGAGCTTTTGAGTGACCGGGTGCTGGCGATTGCGGTCAGCCCTGCCGGTTACTGGATTGGAACTAATCAGGGATTGACCCGGGTTGACCAAGAGTTCAGCCGCTGGCGTGCCTTTCGCCGGCCGCTGGGGGATTCGGTGAGTGCAATTGCCCTGCTGTCCGATGGCCGGATTGTTGCCGGCACCGAGCTGGGGCTGGTGGTTGGCGATACCGGGGGACTGGTGCCGATAGTGACATTTGCGCAGGCAAAGGCGGTCCGGGATCTGGCAGTAACGGGCAGCAGTATCTATCTTGCAACCGCGGATACGCTGTTTCAGGTTGACAGCGCCGGGACGATGGTACCGCTGCTTTTGGGTGACATTCGTTCTCTGTTTGCCGGTGCGGTTTTGTGGGCCGGGCTGGGAGGAAATGATGAGTGGGGGCTGGGGTTGCGTTATCTGCGGAGCGGTCAGTCCTGGGAAAGTTACTATTTTAACGGCGTTGCTTCGGGAATGGTGAGTGACTGTGTCCTGGGAAAAGATGGAAGTATCTATGTCGGGCACCACAGTTCCTACATCTCCCGGATTAAGCCGGACAGTGCGGTGCAGCTGATCGTTTCCCCCCTGAGCTGGGCGGTGCAGGTGCGGTGCGATTCGCGGGGAAGGCTTTGGTTCAGCCATTTCTATCCGGGCGGGTTGAGTGTTTATGATCCCGCGGCTGATACCTGGGGGAGTCGCCAGCTGGGGTCCGGGGATCGGAATGTGGTTCAGGCGTTCGGGCTGGACCGGCATGATACCAAATGGGTATTTAACAAAAGCGGTTCAGTTGTCGCGATTGATTCGCTGGGCAGAGAGGCGGAGTTTTATCTGCCGGAGCTGGTGCCGCCACCAGGGGGTAATTATGAGTTTGCCTTTGATTCCCGGAATCGGGTGTGGGTCGGTTTGACCAACGGGCTTGAGGAGTTTGACTATAATGGAACGCTGTTTTATCCCGGAGATGACCGGCATGCGCTGCACAGCGAGGGGTTGCCGGCAAGTGAGGTGCGGTCAGTTGCGGTTGACCCTCAGGACCGGGTATGGGTGGCAACACCGCAAGGGGGAGCAATGTGGGACGGGAGCAGGTTTCAGGTTTATACCACAAGTAACAGCCGGTTGTTGTCCAATAATCTTTACCGGGTGCGGGTTGACGGCGGGGGCCGGGTGTGGTTTCTATCTGACCAGGGGCTGTCAATCTTTGATGTTGCAACCGGGAGCTGGACAAATTATACCTCCCAGAACAGCGGTCTGATACCCAACTCCCAGAGTCTGACCGGCTTTTATACCGCACTTGCCCTTGATGATGAGCAGGGGGTTGCGGTGATCGGGACCGCCCGGGGTGTCTCAGTTTTTTCTTATGCACCGGAGCCGGACTCAGGTGCCAGGGGGTTGAAGATTTTCCCGAATCCGTTTATTTTCGGGGTTCACCGGGGAGTGGTAGTTGCCGGTCTGCCCAGCGATGCACGGGTAAGGGTTTACACCTTGAGCGGCATGCCGGTAGCAGAGCTGCCGGTGAGTCCGGGGTTGGGTAGAGCATACTGGGTCCCGGATAGGACAGGAAGTGGTATTTATCTGGTGGTGGCAAGCAGTCGGCAGGGGATTATTACCGAGCGGCTGGCAGTGGTGAACCGGGGTCAGTAGCGGGCCGGCTATTTTCCAGAGCGGCGGTTTACCGGACGACGCTGACGGCTGTCACCCGGGTCCGGTTCTTCCATACAGGAGTCAAAATACTGGCACTGGGGACAGCAGTCGTCATCCTTTACCCTGCCTCGGGTACGGCAGATTTCATAGCCGGCACAGGCACGACAGCACATAAAGGTTAGCCTCCGTAGTAGCTGTTTTTATACCTTGGTTTCAATGCTGAGCAGCAGAATAAGTTCCCGAATCAGTTCGGCGACGGTGGCAGCGGCAGCGGTGGCGGTGTGGTTCCGCGGGCAGAATTCCACCAGGTCGGCACCGATGATGTTGAGACCCTGGAGTCCGGCGAGGGCGCGCACCAGTTCCGAATAGGAGCAGCCGCCAGGCTGGGGGGTCTGGACTTCAGGCATGACCCCGGTGTCCAGGACATCGATATCGAGAGTGATGTAAAGGGGACGAGTGCCGATTTTTTCCCGCACGATGGCAAGCGGTGCCAGGACTTCAAACGGAAAGAGATTGGAGAGCCCCAGTTCATCCGGATGGGAGAAGGAGCGGATTCCGAGCTGAAACAGGTTTTCCCGGGGAATGTAATCCAGGACCCGTTTCATGGCGGTTGCATGGCTGTTCGGTTCGCCGAGGAATTCATCTCTGAGATCGGAATGAGCATCAAATTGCAGGACGCACAGGTCCGGAAACCGCTGGTAAAGTTCGGCGATGATGAACGGGGTGATGGAATGTTCACCACCGATTGCCAGCTGTTTCTTTCCTGCGCGGTAGGTCGCCGCAGTGTTTTTCCGGATGAGCGTCTCCGGGGCGGCGGGTTCTTCAAATGTGAACTCCAGGTCCCCCGCATCAAACACGCGGACCGCACTGACATCCCGGCGCAGATAGGGGCTGAAGGATTCGATGTTGGCAGTACCGAGACGGGCGACCGCCGGACCGAAACGGGTGCCGGGGATGTAGGAACTGGTGCGGTCAAGCGGCATGCCGATGACCACCACCTGAGCATCCGGAAGTGGGGAGCTGGCAAAAAAGTTTGCCATCAGCGGATATTAGCATAAGGATTAGATGTTGGCTGTCAATAATTGCACAAGCCGGTGCCGGATTGGAAATATGGAGGTCTGGCTTGACATCAGGGCACTGATGATTAAACTCAAACTGTCGGTCAGAAGAGAGTTAATGTTGACAGTTAAAAACCAAAGAAGGAGGTAATTATGAAGCTGTTGTTGGTCGTCACCGGTCTGGCAGTAGTTACTGCACTTGCCTGGGGTGCGCTGCCGGCGACGCAGGCCGGGCCGGGTTCGCTTCTGAGCCGGTCGGAGGAGGTGCTGACACCGGCGGTGAGTGACAACGGATTGCCAGCGGTTGACTTCTTTGCTGATGAAACGCTGCATTTCGACGGTGTACCTTATACCGGTGTCGGGCTGACCAGTGGCGGTACCTTCTATTCAGCGGCGCGGTTTACCCCGACAAGTGCCTGCACGCTGAAGGCGATTCTCTTCTATCAGTGGCACAACTCCAGCAACGATTACGCATATATTTTTGCTGAAGGTAATGATACTACTCCCGGGGCAGTGCTGGAGTCGGTTCCCTACAGTGGTGCTGATTCGATGCGCTGGAAGCGGATTGATCTCAATCCGCCGCTGGTACTGCCGGCAGGGAGCGATTTCTGGGCCTGTGTGCGGTTGACACATACGGCAGGGAGGTATCCGATCGGATGCGATGCCGGTCCGATGGTGCGCAACCGGGGCGGATTCCTCTCCAATAATCGCACATCCTGGCGACAGCTGGCAGACCAGGGGTTGGATTACAACTGGAATATCCGGGCGGTAATCAGCCGGATTCCCGGTCTGGCGCATGATGTGGGCGTGTCCAGAATTCTGGTGCCGGAGCCGAATGTTGGTCCGGGTAGTTATCAGCCAGTTGCCCGGGTAGTTAATTATGGCACGAATGCGGAAAATAATTTTCAGGTTTACTGCTGGATCGATTCCGGGGCGGTGCGGGTGTATAATCAGAGTGTAACCGTAACGAGTGCAATTCAGCCCGGTTCCCGGACTGATGTAACTTTTCCGGCGTGGCATACCGGTCCTGGAGGTGCAAGCTATACGGTCACGATGTTTACTGATCTGAGTGGGGATCTCAACCGGGCGAATGACACCGCACGGCAGACGACGAGTATTGCCAATGTGTTTGCGCTGATGGATCATGATACCGGTTACTGCCGGCTGACTGTGTCTTGTTTCGGTCCGCTGGGGTATGATGCCCCGGCTGATGCCGGTTCGGGGTTCCGCTATCCGAAGACCGCCGCCAGCGCCCTCTATTACGGCTCGTTTGCTATGGGGACCGATACCGGTTATGTTGCAGACTGGTATTATGGCCGGCCGGCAAGCCAGATTAATTCGGATCTGGTGGCGGTGGAGTCGCTGCGGGCGATTGTGCCGCCGGGTATCGGTGATGAGCATTTTTACGCCAGCTTCTCTGATGCGGCTCATCCCCGTCCCAAGAGTCTGCGGGTAGTTCAGCACAGCTATATGAGTGCCGACCCGTCGTACGATGACTTTATTATCATTGTCTATGACATCCAGAATCAGGGTTCCAGTGCGGTTAACGGGCTGTATGCCGGTCTGTTCATGGATTTTGATATCGGCTCTTCACCAACGACCAATCAGGGTGCCTCCGATACCGTGCGCCGCCTGGTGTATATGCGGCAGGCGTCAGGTGCCAATCCCACTGTTGGGGTCAGAATTCTTGAGCCTGCCAGTTTCCGGAATCTCAGTCTGGTGGATCATGCGATCTATGTCTATCCGGATACCGCAATGACCGAAAATATGAAGTGGCGTTTTCTGAACGGCACAATCGTCCAGCGCAGTTCCAACCGGCCTTATGACTGGTCAATCGTTGCCTCTGCCGGGCCGTTTGATATCAATCCGGGCGGAACTGCCCGGCTGGCGGTGGCGGTGGTAGGTGGCAGTGATGAGAACGGGTTGCGGGCAAATGCGGATGCGGCGCAGGTGTGGTATAATACCAATGTGGGGCTGGCGGAGGTACCGGCGGTAGTAGAACCGTTGAAGTTCCGGGTTTCTCCCAATCCGTTTGCACAACGGACCCGGGTATATTATCATGCGGGAGTTGCAGGCAGGATGAGACTTGAGGCTTTTGACGCAGCCGGCCGGCGGGTTGAGCAGGTGGAGTTTGATGTTGCACCGGGAAGCGGCAGTTATTTGTGGAAGCCTCAGGGTTTGAATTGTGGTGTCTACTTTCTGAGGGTTGTTACTCCGGATGGCATAGTCGAGACAAAGGTTCTGCGGCTGGATTAGAGACTGGAGTAGGGAGCGGGGCGTCCGTTTGCGGACGCCCCGTTTTGTTTCTGGGGTGAGGCGTTCCGGTTGACAGGCGGGCGGTTTTGAGTAGAAGTATTATAATAAAAGGAGGTCAGGTTTATGCCTGTTTATGAGTTCTGTTGTGACGAGTGCGAGAAGAAGTTTGATATTGTCGCAACGCTCCAGGAGAAGGAGGCCGGGCTGAAGCCGGTATGTCCCCATTGCGGGAGCAGCAGTGTGCATCAGGTGTTCGGACGGTTTACCGTGATTGGCGGTTCCAAGGATGATACCGATATTGATCTGCCGGATGTGGATGAGGATTACGGTGCGGGCGCCGATGAGGAGTTCGGGGATGAGGGAATGGAAGGGATTGATGATCTGGACGAGGATCTGGATGAGGATGTGGAGCTGGATTAGGAGGAGCGGAGATGTTCTGGTTTGACTGGATGAGTCTGGGTATTGTAGTGGGAGTGGCGATTATTCAGACCGTCCGGACAGGCAAAGCCGGAGGAATGGGGCTGACTCTGTTTGAGGCGGCAGGGCTGATTGCAGCAGCGGTGGGCGCCAACAGTCTGGCGGGTAATCTTGCTCAGGCAATCGGTGTGCAGCCGGTGGTGATGCTGATTGTGCTTTTTCTCATTTTTGCGGTTCTGGCTTTTATCTTCGCCCACTGGCTTTTCGGTGTGACCGGCTGGTCGTTCGAGTCGCTGGACGGGCTGCTGGGATTTTTCTGGGGGGTGGCTGCGGGCTGGGTGATCGCCCATATGGTACTGCGGATTGTCATCATGTCGCAGGGTGAGAACGGAGCGGTTGCCGAAGTAATGGCAAATGCCCCGATCGCCCGTGAGGTTTATTCCTTCCGGACCTGGAATGCGCTGATGGCGCTGCTGTTTAAAGCCAGACTGGGACCGGAGTTCAATCCGGATGTAAATTAGTGATGATCCAGGTTTATACGGGCGAGGGTAAGGGGAAGACGACTGCGGCGTTCGGGCTGGCAATGCGCGCCCTTGGTCATGGCTGGCGGGTGCTGGTGGTGCAGTTTATGAAGGGGGATGATCAGTATGGTGAGGTCAGGACCGCGAAGCGATTAGCCAATCTGGAGGTGCGACAGTTCGGACTTAAGACTTTTGTTCAGCGGGGTAATCCGGGTGCGGATGATGTCCGTCTTGCCCAAGATGGTCTTGAGTTCGCACGGAAGGCGATTCAGTCTGGAAACTACCAGCTGGTGATCTTGGATGAGCTCAATTGTGCGGTGGATTACGGGCTGGTGCCGTTGAGCGAGGTGATCAGGCTGGTTCAGGAGTGTCCAGCCGGAGTAGAACTGGTGATTACCGGCAGGAATGCGCAGCCGGAGTTGATCAAACTGGCAGATCTGGTGAGTGAGGTCAGGGAGATCAAGCACCCGTATCAGAAGGGTATTGTCAATCGTGTTGGAATCGACCGTTGAGGAGTTACTGGAGCGATTCGCCCAGGGCGACCGGCGTGCCTGCGGTCAGGTGATTTCTCTGGTGGAGAATGAGTCTGCCCGGGCAAAGCTGATTCTGAATAAACTCTATCCGCAGATGGGCAGGGCGTATCGGGTGGGAGTAACCGGTCCGCCCGGAGCCGGAAAGAGCACACTGGTGGAGAAGCTTGCCAGGCAGTTGCGGGAGTATAATTACCGGGTGGGAATTGTGGCCGTTGATCCGAGTTCCCCATTTTCCGGCGGTGCGGTTCTGGGGGACCGGGTGCGGATGGCGGCACTTTTTACGGATCCCGGAGTGTATATCCGTTCAATGGCAACCCGTGGCAGTCTGGGCGGACTGGCAAGACGCACGCGGGAGGTTTGCGATATTCTGGATGCCTTTGGCAGTGATTACATTCTCATTGAGACCGTGGGGGTAGGCCAGATGGAGCTGGATATTGCGGAAGCAGCTGATTCTACGGTGGTGGTGCTGGTGCCCGAATCCGGGGATTCAATTCAGGCGCTGAAGGCAGGATTGATGGAGATCGGAGAGATTTTCTGCGTCAACAAGTGTGATCGGGACGGGGCGGACCGGATGGTGCTGGAGATTCAGACGATGCTGGAGCTGCGACCGAAAAATGATTCCTGGATACCGCCGGTGGTGAAGACCGCTGCAATTTCGGGTCTTGGGATTGAGGAACTTTATGAAAGAATTTCTGCTCACCGCCGGTATCTGGAAACCAGCAGTATCCTTGAGGAGCGCCGGCGCCGGGCGGTCAGAGCGGAGATCGAACGCCGGCTCAGCGAGAAGCTGCAGAGCTGGCTCTGGCGCCGGGACGGTTTTAAGGAGCGGGTGGAGGAGCTGGTTGAGGCGGTTATGAGCCGCCGGATTTCGCCCTACGAGGCGGTGGACCTGCTGTTTAAGGAAAGGGGGTTTGATGAATGAACTGGAGCGGATTCAGAAGGAACGGGAAAGGTGGGAAGGATGTGTGAGCAAGGGTGACCCGGAGCGGTTTGTAACCGTTTCCGGTCTGCCCGTGGATATCATTTATACACCAGCTGACCTGCCAGGGTTTGATTATCTGCGGGATCTGGGTTTTCCCGGTGAGTATCCGTTTACCCGTGGTATCCGGCACAACATGTACCGTGGTCGGCTCTGGACGATGCGTCAGTTTTCCGGGTTCGGCACTGCCCGGGACACCAATGCCCGCTACAAGTTTCTGCTTGCCCATGGTGAGACCGGGCTTTCAGTGGCGTTTGATTTTCCCACACTTTACGGCCGTGATTCGGATGATCCGATGGCGCGGGGTGAAGTGGGAAAATGCGGGGTGGCGATATCTTCGCTTGAGGATATGGAGACGCTGTTTGATGGTATTCCGCTAAGCGAGGTGTCGACATCAATGACGATCAATGGTCCGGCAGCGGTGCTGTGGGCGTTCTATATCGTTACTGCCGAAAAACAGGGGGTATCAAGCGAGAAACTGCGGGGGACGATTCAGAATGACATTTTAAAGGAGTATATCGCCCAGAAGTCCTGGCTGTTTCCGCCCGAACCGTCGATGCGGATTATTACCGATATCATGGCATTCGGTGCGCGACATGTGCCGAAATGGAACACAATTTCCATCTCCGGATATCACATCCGGGAGGCCGGTTCCACTGCAGCGCAGGAGCTGGCGTTCACCCTGAAGGACGGAATGACCTATGTTGAGGCGGGGATCAGGGCAGGACTGGATGTCGACGAGTTTGCCCCCCGGTTATCATTTTTCTTTAATTCCCATCTGGATTTTTTTGAGGAGATTGCCAAGTTCCGGGCGGCAAGGCGAATCTGGGCCCGGGAGATGCGGGAAACATTCAAGGCAAAAAAACCTGAGTCCTGGCTCTTGCGTTTTCATACTCAGACCGCGGGCTGTACCCTGACCGCTCAGCAGCCGGAGAATAATATCGTCAGGACCGCATTTCAGGCGCTGGCGGCAGTACTGGGCGGAACTCAGAGTCTGCATACCAATTCGATGGATGAGACCTGGGCGTTGCCGACTGAAAAGGCGGTGCTGATTGCACTCCGCACCCAGCAGCTGATTGCGGAGGAGACAGGAGTAATCAATGTTATTGACCCCCTGGGAGGTTCCTATTATGTAGAGGCGCTGACCAATCGGCTGGAAGAGCAGGCATACGAATATTTTGCGAAGATCGACGCCCTGGGCGGTATGATCAAGGCAATTGAGCAAGGTTATCCGCAGCGTGAGATCGCTGAGGCGGCTTATCGTTATCAGAAGGCGGTTGACGAAGGGAGGAGAACTGTTGTCGGGGTGAACAAGTATGTGCTGGAAGGCGAGAGGCTGGAAATTCCGATACTGAAGATTGATCCGCAGGTGGAGGTGGAGCAGTGTGAAAGACTGCGGCGGTTGCGACAGCGCCGGGACGATGCGAAGGTGCGTCGCACCCTTGATGATCTGAAAGCCGCCTGTGCGGGCCGGGATAATGTAATGTATCCGATTCTGGAGGCGGTTCGCGCCTATGCCACACTCGGGGAAATCTGCGGAGCAATGAAGGAGGTCTTCGGCACCTATGCCGAGCCACCGATGTTTTAGGAGGTGAAGATGAAGAAACTGAGAATTCTCATTGCCAAGCCCGGGCTGGATGGCCATGACCGGGGCGCAAAAGTGGTTGCCCGGGCGCTGCGGGATGCCGGGTTCGAGGTGATCTACACCGGATTGCACCAGACACCGGAGATGATTGTGGAGACGGCAATTCAGGAGGATGTGGATGCGGTCGGCCTCTCAATTCTCTCCGGCGCGCATATGACGCTGATTCCGGAGGTGATGCGGTTGCTGAAGGAAAGGGGTGCGGGCGATATCCTCGTTTTCGGTGGCGGCATAATTCCCAAGGAGGATATGGAGGAACTCTACCGGATGGGCTGTGGCCGACTGTTCGGTCCCGGAACACCGACTCAGGAGATCGTTGATTATCTGAAGGAGAAATTTCCGGACCGGGTCTAGCCAGCTGTGCTTGACAACAGTCAATCGAAGATTATTTTATAACCCTTGGACGAAATCCGTCTGCGCTACGGGACCAATCCTCATCAGAAGAATGCCCGGGTTTATGTGGCAGAGGGCAAACTGCCGATCGAGGTGCTTAATGGTATGCCCGGATATATCAACTTGGTGGATGCATTGAACTCCTGGCAGCTGGTGAAGGAGTTGCGCGCGCTTGCGGGGATGCCGGCGGCTGCCAGCTTCAAACACACCAGTCCGGCGGGAGCGGCGATCGGCCGGGAGCTGGATGATAAGCTGAAAAAGTCACTGTTTGTGCCCGAAGGCGAGCTTTCGCCCCTTGCCTGTGCCTATGCCCGGGCCCGTGGGGCCGACCGGATGGCAACCTTCGGAGACTGGGCGGCATTTTCTGATCCGGTTGACGAAGCCACGGCGCTTCTTTTGTCCCGGGAGATTTCTGACGGCTGCATTGCTCCGGAATATGAGCCCGCGGCGCTGGAAATTCTTAAAAACAAGAAGAATGGCACCTATCCGGTTCTCCGGATCGACCCGGAATGGACCCCGCCTCCGGTAGAGGTCCGACAGCTGTTCGGTCTGTTTCTCGAGCAGGAGCGAAATGACGCCCGGATTGACCACAAGCTGCTGGAGAATGTGGTTACGGTTAAGAAGGTGATTCCTGACAGTGTAAAGCTGGATCTCCTGCTTGCCTATCTGACATTGAAATACACCCAGTCCAATTCGGTCTGTCTGGCGTATGACGGACAGGTGATCGGAGTGGGGGCAGGGCAGCAGTCCCGGATTCACTGCACCAGGCTTGCCTGCGCAAAGGCAGACAAGTGGTTTCTGCGTCTGCATCCGAAGGTCCTGGGGTTGAAGTTCAAAAAGGGTATCAGCCGGGGGGAGAAGGCAACCGCAATTGATATTTTTCTGGAGGAGAACGCTACACCTGAGGAGGTACACACCTGGTCCAGACTGTTTGCTGATTCGCCTGCGCCGCTGACGCGGGAGGAACGCTGGCAGTGGATTGCTCAGTTTAACGGTATCTGTCTGGCTTCCGACGGGTTTATTCCTTTCCGGGACAATCTTGACCGTGCAGCCCGGAGTAATGTTCAGTTTGTGATTCAGCCCGGCGGTTCAACCCGGGATGAGGGGATTATCCGTGCTGCCGATGAATATGGCATGGTGATGGTGTTTACCGGACTGCGGTTGTTTTATCATTAAAAAGAAAGCGGGGCGACTTTCAATCGCCCCGCCTGTTTTTCTGATTATTAATCAGTGACGATCAGCTTTCCGTTGAACTCAGTCCCGTTAACCTTAAGCCGGTAGAGGTAGATGCCGCGGTGGAGCCGGCTGCTGACATTAATTCTGCTGTCGCCCGCTATTGTGCCATTTTGAGTATGGGATATCCGGCCGTCAACAGTGTAGATGTAAAGCTGATACTGGGCTCCGGAACTGGCGGTGACGGTAAAAACGGGCCGGCCTGAAGCCGGATTGGTAAGGGGTCTTACCTGTGCCGGCATGCACTCAGCCGGTTTTCCTTCACCGACGCCGACGAGGTCTAGAATCGCAATCTCTGCTCCCTGGTAGGCAGGATAGGAGGAGTCGGATGGTACCATAGTAGTACTCTGGGCATAAACCACAATTTTGCAGCGTTGTTCATTCCAGGTACTGGCGATCGTAAAGGGTTGAATTACTGAATCAATACCCCCAGCAGGGACGGTAATTACCGTACCATACTGATTAGGAATGTAATCGCGGCAGACATGATTGTGCCACTGGTCACCGTTGGGCGCGGAGTAGTAAATTGAGTCTTCAGTCACTACAACCGAAACACGCATTGTCAGGTCATCGGTCGAATCGTTCTGAATCAGCGTTTTGATTGTGCCCTCGCGGGTGGTCTGGTTGTAATTACCGGTCAGGCTAATCTGGACCGGAGTCGGCACGCCGATCTGCGCCGCAACATAGCTTGCCCAGAGGTTATAGTTGTAACCGCGCTGCCGGCCGTCAACCCAGAGCCAAGGGGTCGCATAGGAACCGCTGTAGGGCCCGGGGTACATGTACCATTTGCCCCGCGCTTCGGCAGAGTAAAGCGGATATGAGGATGATACATGCCATTCGACGGCAACAACATAACCGGCATAATCGTAGGTGATCTGGTCAACTGCCCGACTGGCAGGTGCGCAGCTGGCTCAACCTTCAGAATAGGCTTCTTCCAGGACGACGATTCGCTGGTAGCCCACTGTAATAGTTGCAGTGAGCACCAGGGAAAGGACGATCAGTTGCTTGAGCACGATTGCCTCCTTTTGTTTATTATAGTTATCGAGCCCAGTGTGTCAATCCTGATTTCTGATTCCCAGCGCCTGCAGCAGAACATCCTTACCGGCATTCAAACGCCACAGTGCCAGATTGGTCAGTTCTCGAATTGTATGCCGCACCGGCTTGCTGCCCGGTTCCCGGACCTTAAGCAGTAGTGGCAGGCAGGCGAACCGGGCGATGCCGGCAGCAAGGAACATGACGTCGTAATTATAAAAATCGATGCCAAGGATTTTCAGATGAAAGCTGGAGATCAGCTGGGCGATGGTACCGGCAATCAGGGAGGCAATAAAGGCACCGAGACCGGTGACGACACTGTAGATCGCAAAGTAGCTTTCCTTGCGGGCAGGGTTATCGGCAAGGTCAAGCAGCAGGTTCCATAGTCCGAGACTGGCTCCGGTCCAGACCGCGCCGTTGAGGACGCCATCAATCCAGATTGGCAGGCGGAAGCGGGGGGTGGCGAAGAGCCAGAGAAAAGGCATTATTCCCACGAGGGCAAAGTTGAGGACTGTAACTGGTCGGGAGCCGAATCGGTCGATTGCGCGGCCCCAGAACAGTTGGAACAGGACGCCGATTACTCCGCCAATCATGGAATAAATTGCCACTTCGGTAAAGCTGAAACGGAGATTTTTCAAGAGATGGACGAGGTAAAATGGTGATGCGAGTGTGCCGGTGAGAAACCAGATTGCGAGGAAGATTGTCAGCCGCCGGAACTGCGGTTCCTGGAGCGGGCCGAAAAGAATTTCCCGGAATGCCGGTGCCGGCAGGAGTTTCGGTTCGGGTTCAGGCTGCCGGCGCAGGAGCAGTGTTGAAACCACACCGAACAGTACTGCGAGTGTAAACGCCAGCAGGTAGCCGGTGGTTTCGTTCCCCCGGGCTTTCAGATAGTCCATACCCCGTCCCGCCCCAAATGCAACCAGCACACCGCTGACATTGAGAATTGCATTCCGGACACCGAAGAAACGGCCCCGGCGTTCCTCAGGCACGAGGTCACTGATCCAGGATGTCCAGACCGTGCCGGCGATTGCCATCAGCACTGCGGAAATGCCGACGATCAGCAGGAAAAGTTCAATCCGCAGCCGGATGCGGAGCAGCAGGGCGATGACGATCAGTACATAGACTGACCGGCCGGTACCCGCGGTCCAGAGTACCAGCGATTTTCGGTTACCGACCCGGCGCACCAGGTAGCCGGAGAGAAAGCTGAAACCACTGACCAGTGCGGGGATGGCAGACAGAAGCGCAATCTGAAATGAATTTGCCCCGAGGTGCAGTGCCAGTCCGGCAAGAAACATACCGCCGGCAAGGGTTGTGTAGAGGGTGGCAAAGGTGCCTTCAATGATCGAGATTTCCAATCCTTTTTCGATTTCGCGGGGGGAGAGACGGTTCAAATCAGTGGAGGGTCGGGGTTGATATCTGTCCTGAGCAGTTCCTCAGCCAGATATGAGCTTCGGACCAGCGGGGCAGCAATGGTTCGCGGGATGCCGATGGCGCGGGCATGCGCTGACAGCTTCTGAAGTTCCTCCCGGGTGTAGTAACGCGCAACTGGCAGGCAGCGCCGGTCCGGCTGGAGATACTGGCCAATGGTTACAATATCACATCCTGCTGATTTCAGGTCAGCGAGTGTCTGGATGACCTCCTCCTCGGTTTCCCCCAGTCCGACCATCAGACCGCTTTTGGTTCTGACTGCCGGTGCCAGCATTTTTGCCAGCTGCAGAGTAGAAAGCGACTGGCAGTAATCTGCCCGCCGGTCACGGACAGCCGGGGTCAGCCGCTCCACGGTCTCAAGATTGTGGGCAAAAACATCCGGACCGGCAGCAAGTACCTGCTGAATCAGTTCTCTTTTTCCATGGAAATCCGGAACCAGCACTTCAACAGCGATTCCCGGATTTGATTTTTTCAGCAGCTGCACGGTGCGGGTAAAGATACCGGCACCGAGGTCAGGCAGGTCATCACGATCGACCGAAGTCAGGACGACATATTTAAGACCCAGTTCCAGAATTGCCTCTGTCACCCGTTCGGGTTCAGAATTATCTACCTGACCGCGCGGGTTGCCGGTGGTAACAGCGCAGAAGCGGCAGTGTCGGGTGCAGGTGTTGCCGAGAAGCAGAACTGTTGCCGTCCCCCGATTCCAGCATTCAGCAAGGTTCGGACAGCGGGCTGAGCTGCAGACGGTATTCAGGTTATATTTCCGGAGAATCTGATTTACCCGGATAAATTCCGGGCCGGCGGGCAGCCGGAATCTGAGCCATTCTGGTTTACGCACTTCAGAAAGTAATTTTCAAGGATTTTGGTGGACAGTTCCAGACACACTGAAAACACCGGATACATTCTGCCTGATTCGGGTCCTGGAACGGCTCAATGTCCATGGGGCAGACCCGGCGGCAGGCTCCGCACTTACTGCAGGTCTGTCCGTTCAGCTCCATCCGCATCATACTGGCTTTGTTGAACAGGGCATAAATCGCACCAATCGGGCATACCATGCGGCAGAAGGGGCGTTTTACCGTGATTGATGCCCAGAAGACGAATAAAAGAATGGCAACTTTCAGATAAAAGAGCCAGCCGACAAGTGCCCGCAGACCCTGAACCGGGTCCCACAGCACAAGCGGGATACCAGCTTCCAAGGTGCCCTGAGGGCACAGTTTGCAGAACCAGGGTTCGGCAGTGAAGTAGGCAGCGACGCCTGCAACGATGAGCAGAAAGGAATATTTGAGAGCAGTCGCAGGGAGGTAAAGTTTAAGTCTGCCTTCCAGAAGCAGAACGTTTAAAACCGCAAACAGAATAAAAAGGAGGCCGATTTCCCCGCCTGAAAACGGACCAATTCCTACTGATTTGCCGTTAAGGCTGATGATAAAACCGGCTGGGACGGCGATGAACAGTGACCGTTTCCCACCAAGCAGGCTGAAGGCAGCCATGCTGACTACGCCAGTTGCGATGCCGGAGCTGGCCTCATGTTTGAATATGATTAGCAGGCCCAGAACAATTCCCAGGAGCATGCCGGCAACCGAGAATCGCTGGGGAAGTGCGAGTTTTCCCTTGATCGTACTGTAGAGCAGCAACGCCATAAACGGCAGCCACCCGAATAGCAGTCCTTTCCAGAATGAGATTTTGATGAAGGTGGCAAGCAGAATTACGGTTAGGATGCCGGTTCCGGCAATAGTCAGGAAGGTAACCCAGCGGTTCAGATTTGCCCGGGGTCCGATTTTAATCTTGTAAAGCAAGTCCTGCCACAGACCGAAGGGGCATATCCAGCCGCACGCCGCCCGGCCGACAAATGCGCCGATTATCATGAACAGTCCCAGAATCACCCAAGGCACATTCTGCCACCAGGTAACCCCTTTCATGCCGATGATTTGCTGAAAAGAGCCAAGCGGGCAGGCAAATACCGAAAGGGGACCGCCGTAACAGTTGAGTACGGGTTCAGGTACCGATTTGAGTATTCCGGAGTAAAGGACTTTATTCTGAAGATAGGCAAGGATATAACCGTTCAGGAGCACGGTGCCGATAATCTGACCGATGCGATGTGGGGCAATGCGCCGTTTCGCCATTTTACTTACAGGTCTACCCGAGACCCATACAGCCAAGTCATATCTGGGAAGCAAAGCCGTGAATGATTGAGAGCATGCCCAGTCCGATACCCAGCACTAAGAGTACGATTCCGCCGATTGCCAGCAAAACAAAGACCAGTTTCCGCCTCATATCCGGCTGATCAGTTGCAGTTTCATACCCCGGAATGGTGCCTCATATCGGCACACGCCACCTGAGCAGGTATAACCACCCTTTTCTGCTCCGATGCGGAGCCGCAGAACATTCCGTTCATTAAGATTATAGACAGTTTCAAACACAGGCCAGGAGATCTGGTTATCGTAGCGCTTGAGTGAATCTTTGTCCACACCCTGCCAGCCGATGGTAAAAAGCCATTTTTCACCCAGTCCGTAACTTACAGAAATCAGGGGTTCGTGATACCGCCAGTGGCTGCCATGAGTGGTATCAGTGGGCAGTTCGGTTACCCAGCCCAGTTCTGCCTCGAGAGTAAAGGTATGGGGTCCGGTGAGGTAGTTCACCAGGATTGTCGGACGGTCGGTGGTCCGTTCGTAGGTTCCCAGTTCGATGTTTCTCTGGAGCATATGGTTGAATTTGAGTTCAAATGTCCAGTTCGTTCCCAGTGATTGCCGGGTTTTAAGTTCTCCCTCAAGGACACCGGCGCTGGTGTCGTCATGGACAAAAAGACGGGCCAAATCGGCTTCAAGGTAGAGCCCGTTAGGTATCGTTCCTGAGATCTGAACTCCGAATCCCTGTTCATCCACGCCCCGGTTAATCGAGACGCCGGATTTAATCGGAGTGGGGGGATCGTTATAGTGATAAGTACCCTGAGGAAAACCGAGCCGGAGGTAGTTTACATACTGGGCGATGATGGAAAAACCGGCAAGTGCGGTGCTCAGATTCAGGATGTAGCCCGTGCCGGTTTCCCGGCCGCCGATTCCCGGTTTTGTCCCCAGCCGCCAGGCAAATTCCGCTCCGGCAGAGACAGGTCCGATATCCAGCCGGCAGTCACCTCCAAAGAGCTCGGTGAACGCCTGTGCGGTCGGATCGACCTCCCGGTTAATGCGGACATAACGGGTGCCCAGACCGAAAAGCTGGATCGGTCGAATAGTCAGATCAGCACCCAGTACTTGGTCAGTTGTATCCAGTTCGTTCATTACCTTGTAGGTGTTTTCCTGAAAAAAGACATCCCGGAGCCTGCCGCCGAGTAGTGTTACCTCACTGCTCAGTGGCAGTTTAAGTCTGCCGAACAGGCCGTGGAGGCTCTTGTAATGCCGGAAGTCATCATCGGCACCACTGCTCAATGTCAGTCCCTGGCCAAAGGTGGCGTAGAATCTGCCGAGCCGGACTTCAAGTTCTTCCGGGTTATAACCGATAGCGTAGTCCAGCAGATGGAGCGGTTTGCGCACTGCCGGTCCGTGCTTGGACGGTTCAAACCACAGCACGCCCAGTTCGGCATCAAAATCGCTGTAGCGGGCACTGAGCTCAAGCTTGTCCTCATAATGGGTTGCCCAGTCCTGCTGGTAAGCCCAGAATTCTGCCCGGTTGACCCCCTGGATTGTCAGGTTGGCACCGAAGACCAAGCTCAGAACCAAGAAACTGCCTATGCTCACTTTTTACCCGCCTATTTTTCCTGAGGGGGTTGCTCAGGTGGAACTGAGTCTTGGGGCGGCAGCCATCTTACCATTTCCTCAGCAATCCTTTTTTCGTCGCCCTTCTTGTAGCCGATGTGGGTGTAGACAATTTCGCCGTTCATGTTGATGAGGTAGGCGGTAGGTTTGATGATGATGTTGTATGCCTTTTTTACCCGCTGCTGCTGATCAAGCAGGACGATATAGGGCCATTTCTTGGCGCGAACAAATGCCCGGACCCGGTTCTCGTCTGCCGGCTTATCCACTGAAAGGGCTACAATCTGCAGTCCCCGGTCTTTCAATGAATCATATACCGGCAGCAGGGCATCAAGTTCGGCAATGCAGTTGACGCAGGGCAGATCCCAGCATTCTAGATAAACCGGGCCGTGTTTCAGGAGATCGTGAAGTGTTACTTCATTGCCATTAATATCTCTGAGGGTAAAATCCGGCGCCGGTTCGTACTTTTTCCCGGCACCGAAGGCAGTAAATAACAGAAAGGCAACTACAAAAGGAAGGACTTTTTTCATCAATCCTCCTGGTTTATTCGCCATTTGACAGCGGTTTGTAGCACAGCCCGGCTGGCAAGATTCTGGACAGTTACCGCAATGCCGGTGCGGTTCGGGTTCCAGTCCGGAACCGGTGTGCTGAGAACGGTATCAAAATCCTGTCCGAACCTGACACGGAGCGGGATGCCGAAGCTGTCACCAATGACGGTGCGGACGGTCATTGGTGAATAGAAGGTGTCGGCTCTCAGGACTGAATAATAGGGTATGCTGTCTTCAAAGGCGATTGCCACCAGGCGCAGAGTTGTAATTGTGTCGGCAGAAGAATCGGTGGGGGTGATTACGAGTCGCACTGTGAGCCGGGAGGAGTCGATGACGGCGCTGTCGATTCTCATTTCCAGCATCGTTTTTCTGGTTCGGGCAGCATCAATCATATCCCGGTAAACCGGATAAAAGGAGTCGGGCAGTGTAATCTGGGGTGAGCGGATGGTGCCGTCAAAAAATGCCAGGGGGCGTTCCCCACCCGCGCCGTACCACTCCGCTCGGGCCTTGCCCGCCGGTGAGGAAAGTTGAGGCAGAAGTTCCGAATCGTAGTAAATCACAAAAGCCATTGAATCACCATAGATTTCCCTGAGGCTGTCCAGCGCCCGCGCCGCGGACGCACAGTAGGCTCATTCATCGACGGGAGTAGAAAACAGTTCCACGAGCACAATCCGGTTTGCCGCACGTTCAATCAGGGGTGCATCGGAGCAGGATAAAAGCAGACCGCCGGCAGCCAGCACGGTTAATATCACAGGCGTATGTTTCATCATATCAATTTTAGAAAGCCGATATTACCAGTCAATTTTTTACTTTAGAGGTTCGGGAGCAGCTTGAAGGGCATAAAGGTCATGGGTGCCCGTTTTTGTCACCAGACAGCGGTAGAACCTGCCCGGTAAAAGCGGAGCGGGAAATTTGACCACGCCGTCAATTTCCGGTGCGTCCCATTCGGTTCTGCCCTGCCGGGGAAAATCGGCAATGATGATCAGCTCCCGATTTGCAAGCCGGCGCAGTTTGCGCCGTGAGATTGCTGCCTGAATTCGCATGATGGTTTTGAGCCGCTGGCGGGCGGTTGCGGGGCGGACCGGCGGTTTCATGGCTGCCGCCGGCGTGCCGGGTTCAGGTGAGAAGACATAGCCTGCCAGCCGGTCAAATTCAGCAGACCGGATGAAGTCCACCAGTTCCCGAAACTCCTTGCGGGTTTCGCCCGGAAAGCCGGTAATGACGGTGGTTCGGATGCACATGTCCGGTATCTGTTTCAGTCGTTCCAACAATCTTGCAACATCATTCCGGGAATAATGGCGGTTCATCAGCTTAAGCAGCCGGTCGCTGATGTGCTGTATTGGCAGATCGATATAGCGGCAGAGCTTCGGATTGGTGCCGAACTGCTCAATGACATCTTCGGACAGGTGTGCGGGATGCGCATACATCAGCCGTAACCAGGTAATCTCTTTTATCCGGCTCAGCCGGTTGAAGAGCCGGGCAAGTGACGGTTTACCATAGAGGTCAGTTCCGTAGGCGGTGGTGTCTTGGGCAATGAGGATTAGTTCCCTGACCCCCACAGCGGCAAGGTGTTGTGCTTCGTCTTCGAGCTCTGAGAGTGGACGGGAACGGAACGGTCCTCGGATTTTGGGAATCAGGCAGTAACTGCAGTGGTTGTTACAGCCATCGGCAATTTTGAGATAGGCATAATGGAACGGTGTGGAAATCAGCCGGCAGCCAGGTCCGGTTTTTCTGCCAAGCAGTTCGGGGATGGAGGTCAGCTGGTCCATTTTTATCCAGTGATCAACCGCAGGGAATTTCCGGTTCAGAGTGCTGCCAAACCGCTGAACCAGACAGCCGGCGACAAGCAGTTTCATGCCCGGATGCCGATGTTTGAGCCGGCTGAGTCTTTGGATCAGCGCAAATGATTCTTCGACCGCCGGTTTGATAAAGGCACAGGTGGTGAGAATGACAGTATCCGCTGTTTCCGGTTCTGCAGTCAGCTCATATCCGGCTTCAGCCAGTGCACCAAGCAGGTATTCGGAGTCCACCCGGTTTTTCGGACAGCCGAGCGCAATGACCGCTGCCCGTTCGGGTCTGACCTTCAATGCCGTTCTGAGACTTTCCAGAGTTTGCCGGTTGCCTCGGCAAGGATGGTGCCTTCGGCATCGGTCAGGCGGCTGGCAGCGAGCACCAGTCTGCCCTGTTCTGCGGTTATCCAGCCCTGGCCGTAAATCTTCCGTCCAACCGGCACCGGTTTGCGGAACCGGACATTCATTTCGGCTGTGACTGTGCTGTAGCCGCGGGTTTTCGTTGACCATGCCATCAGTTCATCAAGCAGTGTGGCAACAATGCCGCCATGAGCGATGCCGTGCCAGCCCTGATAATGTTCAGGAATCACATACTCAAAATGGGCGCCCTGCTCTTCAGCCACAATTGGCAGCCTGAGTCCGGAGGGGTTGGATCTGCCGCAGACAAAGCAGGTGTCTCTGTCCTGCAGTTCGAGCCTGTTACTGGAACTCAACGGTAACCCCTTTCGGCGGAGTGAACCGGAAACTTTTCCGGCTGACCGGTGGATTCCAGCGCTGACGGGTGAGCAGAAACCGGCACTGGTTGCCCATTTCGTCGGTAAAGGAAAGTCCGGTAACTGTTGTGCCGGTGGGATCCAGTTCCAGACGCAAGGGGGAAAGGAAACTGTTGTCATTCTCAATCAGAATTATTCCGGTTCCCTCCTCGGTGATCCGGCTACTGGTATCCAGGAGCGGTTCCACGAAGGCAAGCAGTGGGACAGGCTGATTTCTCTGCTGTCGTACTGCCCGTTGCTCATCAGGAAAATAGAACCAGACTACCGAATCGTTGCCGACAATCGTCTGGCGGACCGGTTCCTGCACCTCAAGCCGGAAGTTGTGGGGGAGCTGAAAGAGAAAGCTGCCTTTGAAGATTAGAGGTTCCTGTCCGATGTTCTCAGCCGGTCTGATCGTTTCCGTAAAACTGCCCGCAAGCGACTTGAGCCCCAGATACCGGTTGCGCAGTGCCTGCCACCGGTCGGCTGGTGAGCCCAACCCGAGCGCAGCAGCAAGAATAACCGGTAGAACAGTTTGTCGAAAATGTCCGGTATGTTTCATTTAATCAAGTTTAGCAACTTCTCTGAGGCTGTCAAATGAACATAGCCCAAAGTTTCCTCAGGCATGCTTGTGCTGGCATAATGAAAACAGCAGGGTTGAAAAACACCCGGTCCGACCGAACCGTTTCACCATGCTTTCAATTTGCTTCGGTAATATCGATGTCGGATTAAATGGCATGCGGTGCCCCTTGCAGTTAGAGTACTATCCAAGAGGGAAATTAACATCAGATCACTGCGAAATTTGGCTGTTTTTTGTTAAGTCACACGCAGACAATCAGTTATAGATCTAATGACGGGCAGAGGAGAAATTATAGGGGGTCCACTCCGGGGTGGATATCAGGGTCCGGGGGTGTTTGGTGGGGAGGTTCGATTCTAAACTTGCAAAGTGTTAAAATATGATTAATATTTTGCACCCGGTGTCTGAGGAAATTTTTCGAGTAATCATCCTTCTGTGTTCAGTTCTATTTCTGTTGCCCGGCTGCCGGAGCAGTAGCAAGAAAGCGCTCGTGCTTGCCGGTTCTACCTCAGTCCAGCCGTTTGCCGAACTGCTGGCAGAACTTTATCAGCAACGGCATCCCGGAGTTGAAATTAATGTTCAGGGGGGTGGATCAACTGCCGGAGTCAGAGCGGTGCAGGACCGTATCTGTGATATCGGGATGTGTTCCCGACATCTCAATGCTGATGAATCCGGATTGACCGCAATTCCGATTGCGGTTGATGGCATTGTGCTAGTGGTCCATCCGACTAATCCGGTAGTGAGTTTGACCCGTGAGCAGGTCCGGGCGATTTTTTCCGGGGCGGTCCGGAACTGGCGGGAGTTAGGGGGGGCAAATCTGAGGATTACAGTAATTACTAGGGAGGAGGGTTCGGGGACAAGAACCAGTTTTGAGGAGAAGGTGATGGCGGGAGACCATTTTGCCTCCGATGCCTTGGTTCAAGATTCCAATGGTGCGGTGCGGGAGATCGTTGCCAACGATCCGGGTGCAATCGGATACATTTCGTTCGGGCTGGTGGACAGGCGGGTGAAGACCTTGGCAATTGATGGTGTCCAGCCGACCGAGGAAACCATCCGGACTCATCAGTATCCGCTGGCACGGGATTTTCTGTTTATTGTCGCCGGCGACAGTAATCCGCTCGCCCGGTCATTCATCGATTTCGTGCTGAGTCCGGAGGGTCAGGCGGCACTGGCCGAAGAGGGGTTAATCCGGGTGCGCTGATGAAAGAGAAGCTGATTGAGAAGGGACTGCTGGTAGTTGCCCTGTCTGCGCTCGGTTCACTGCTGCTGATTGCGCTGTTCATCTTCATTGAGGGAATGCCGCTGATTGTCAAGGTTGGTCTGAAAAATTTCATTGCCTCGACACACTGGGAGCCAACCCGGGGAAGTTTCGGGATTCTGCCGATGATTGCCGGTTCGCTGACAGTAACCTTGCTGGCACTGGTTTTCGGTGGAGGGCTCGGGCTCGCAGGCACAATGTTTCTTGCGGAGTTTGCTCCCCGGTGGAGTGTCAGAATCCTGAAGCCGCTGATTGAACTGCTTGCCGGGATTCCTTCGGTAGTTTACGGGTTCATGGGTGTGGTGGTGCTTGTGCCCTGGATTCGCCAGACATTCGGCGGTCCCGGCTTCTCGGTGCTTGCTGCCGGGATTATTCTGGGGATTATGATTCTGCCGACAGTGATCGCTATTTCGCTCGATGCGCTGAATGCGGTGCCCCTGAGTTACAAGGAGGGTTCGCTTGCACTCGGTGCGACCCGGTGGCAGACGCTTTACCGGGTGCAGTTCCGGGCGGCAAGGAGCGGGATTATCGCCAGTCTGATTCTGGCAATGGGCCGGGCAGTTGGCGAAACGATGGCGGTGATTATGGTTGCGGGTAATGCACTGCTGATTCCGACTTCACCGCTGGCGCCGGTGCGGACACTGACCTCCAACATCGCGCTGGAGATGGGTTATGCAGCCGGAGACCACCAGCGGGCGCTGTTTGCAACGGGCGTGGTGCTGTTTGTGATCATAGCGCTGTTGAATACGATCGCACTGCTGACGATGCGGGAGCGGAAGTGATTTCCCGGCCTCTGGTTGTTCAGCGCATGGTCTGGCTGATTCTGGCATTGCTGACGCTGTTTACGCTGGCAATTCTCATTTTTATTCTCGCTTTCATCAGTGCCCGGGGTGCAAAGGTGATTACTCCGGAATTCCTCTTTTCCCTGCCTGAACGGATGGGGAAGGAGGGCGGAATTCTGCCGACGCTGATTGCGACAATTTATATTGCGGTCGTGGCAATAGTGGTAGCAACACCGTTCGGAGTGGGCACGGCGGTTTATCTGACCGAATATACCCGGGAGTCCGCTCTTACCCGGATTATCCGGTTCGGAGCAGATGCGCTGGCAGGAGTGCCATCGATTATCTTCGGGCTGTTCGGTTTTATTCTGTTTGTCATTCGGCTGAAGATGGGCTGGTCAATTCTCGCCGGCGGGTTGACGCTGGCGGTGATGATCCTGCCGACGATTATCCGGACGAGCGAGGAGGCGATCCGGGCAATTCCTTATCAGCTGCGGGAGGTAAGTTATTCGCTGGGCGGAACCAGATCTCAGACCATCATGCGGGTAGTCCTGCCCAATGCCCTGCCCGGAATTCTTACCGGAGTGATTCTCGGGCTGGGCAGAAGTGTTGCCGAGACGGCGGCGGTTATTTTTACCGCTGGTTCATCGCTCAGGATGCCGCGGACGATTCTGGATTCGGGCCGGACGATGGCGGTGCATTTTTACATTCTGGCACGGGAAGGGTTGTCAATGGAACGGGCATACGGGACGGCATTTCTACTGATTGTGGTAATTCTGCTGATTAACACCATTGCTTATCTTTTAATGTTCCGACTTACAAGGAGGCTGAAGTAATACCGGAGAAGATTACTGCACGGAGTTTGAATGTTGCGGTTCATGGCCGTCCGGTGCTGCGCGATATCAGTCTGAGCGTGATGGCAAATGAGATTCTGGCAATTATCGGACCGGCACATTCCGGCAAGACCACCTTCCTGCGCTGCATTAATCGCCTGATTGAAAATCAACCAGGTTTTGTCCGAACCGGCGAACTGCTCTTGGATAACCGGGATGTGCGGCAGTGGGATATTGATACGCTGAGGCGCCGGGTCGGGATGATTTTTGCTACACCGATACCCCTGCCCGGGACGATCTTTGACAATGTGGCATACGGTCCGCGCCTGAAGGGGATCCGGAATATGCGCCGTCTCGCAGAAATTGTGGAGAGGAGCCTGCGTGCCGCTTTTCTCTGGGATGAGGTGAAAGACCGGCTGTTCAGTTCGGCACTGCGCCTTTCCGGCGGGCAGCAGCAGCGACTCTGCATTGCCCGTACGCTGGCGGTGGAACCGGAGGTAGTGATGATGGATGAGCCCTGTTCCGGCTTGGACCCGATCTCCACCGCTCAGATTGAACAGGCAATGCGCGAATTGAAGCAAGGCTATACATTTATTCTGGTAACCAACAATGTGAAACAGGCGGCCCGGGTTTCGGACCGGACTGCATTCTTTCTGAGCGGAGAACTAGTTGAACTGGGACCGACCGCCCAGATTTTCACCGCCCCCAAGGACAAAAGGACTGATGACTATGTCTCCGGCAGAATCGGTTAATTCTCCGGTGAAGCTGGCGACGAAAAATCTCAGTGTATTTTACGGCAGTTTTCAGGCGGTAATTGATGTCAGTATCGAATTTCCTGCCTGCGGAATTACGGCGATCATCGGTCCTTCCGGATGCGGCAAATCTACTCTCCTGCGGAGTCTGAACCGGATGAATGAGCTGATTGAGGGAGCAAAAATCCGGGGCGAGATTCTGCTTGACGGTAAAAACATCTATCAGCTGAATGTGTTGGAACTGCGCAAGCGGGTGGGTATGGTTTTTCAGCGGCCGAATGCGTTTCCCCTTTCAGTATTTGACAATATTGCCTATGGGCCCAGGGTGCACGGAATCAACCGGCGACAGAAGCTGGCGGAGATTGTCGAGTGGAGTTTGAAGGCGGTCCGACTCTGGGAAGAACTGCAGGGACGGCTTGACCAGAATGCGCTCAGTCTCACGGACGAACAGCGCCAGCGGCTGTGTATTGCCCGCATGCTGGCGGTGGAGCCGGAGGTACTGCTCCTTGATGAGCCCTGTTCGGCACTGGATCCGATTGCGACGTTGCACATTGAAGACCTGCTCCGGCAGCTCAAGGAAAAATACACGATTGTAATTGTCACTCATAACATGCAGCAGGCGGCCCGGGTTTCTGATTTTACCGGTTTCATGTTTCTGGGAAAACTGATTGAATTTGGGGCCACATCCCAGATTTTTACCCGGCCCCGGCATCCGGAAACCGAGAATTATATCTCGGGCCGGTTCGGTTAATTCCTTTAGAGACATACAGTTAACTAATCAAGTCTCATCTTCAGTTCTGTTAACCAGAATTTAACAATTAATTTATCAGGCATTTATTTTAACAGCTTAACATTTTCCCGCATGTTTAAGCAAAAACAAAAGAAAGGAGCTGTCTTGAGTCGCAAAAAGCTGGTTGTAATCTTGGCGTTAATCGCCGTCGTCGGTCTCGCACTGGAGCCGGGCGAGACCGAATTTGAGCATAATGGCTGGTTCCGCTATACCAATCAGTCAACCGCCTTCAAGGTCGCTGAACCGAGTGTAAGCCGGTTAAGTCTGGAACGGGGCTATATCCGGCTTTCTCATCAGTGGGCACCATCCTTTTTTACCAAGATGACGGTGGATATCTTTTCATCGGATAAATACCCGGAGGGAGCGACGGTGCGGTTGAAGGAGGCATATGCGGATCTGGCGGCACCGTTCCTTCGCGACTTCAATATCACTGCCGGACTCCAGAAGCATTACTTCGGGCTGATTTACTCCTGGGATTATACTCATCCGGAGAAGGAGCTGGCAGATGAACAGGGAATATGTGGCTCAGCCGACTACGGTGTTACCTTGAACGGGTTTCTGCCGGCAGGGCTGGGGGAGTTGCAGTTCGGGGTTTACAATGGTGAAGGCTACAAGTATGCGGGCAAGTATGTCAACACCTCACCGGAATTGCTGGGTAATCTAAGAATTACCTCCCTTCCCGGGATTACACTTGGTGCCTCGATATTTACCAACAGTGCTGACATCTCCCATTACAAGAATGATCGCAAGGGCAGAGTTACTGAAGGTGGCAATATCTATTTTATGAATGCCGATACCGCGAATATCAACCGTCTGG
Source organism: candidate division WOR-3 bacterium (assembly GCA_039801085.1). Taxonomy (NCBI): domain Bacteria; kingdom Pseudomonadati; phylum Caldifarciminota; species Caldifarciminota bacterium. The sequence goes on from JBDRTY010000001.1 coordinate 114,879, forward strand.
CTTATGCCCCGATGTTCAAACTGGCGTTCGGGCCGTTTTCTCTTCTGGGTGAGTATCTGGGTTACAGCTATACGAGGAGGTTCAGCTACTATCAAATTAATCGGGACACGCTCGGTAATATTGTTGATTCAACTCTGGTGGTGAAAAAGAAGGATTACCGGATGAATGGAGTGGATTTGGTTCCGGTGGTGACACTGCCCGGTAGAACGGTGGAAATTTTTGGCCGGTTTTCAATCTGGGACCGGCGGGAGCAGAGTGGTGATTCAATGATGCTTAACCGGGATAAGAGTTTCATCCGTTATGGTACCGGATTCAATTATCATTTTGTGCGTCGGGAAAAGGGCAAGCCGGGGCTTGAGTTTCAGTTTGCCTGGACCCGGACTCAGCCGAAAAACAGTGCGCTGCAGCCGACCGATGTGCTCTTGGCACAGGTGCGGTTTGAGTGGAGTGCACTTGTTCCCAAGCCGCAGATGTAAGATAAGCGTTGAAGAATAAAGGAGGATAGAATGAAGAAGTTGTTTACCGTGGCAACTCTAATCAGCACCATGCTCTTTGGTGCTGAGATCATTGTCAAGGGTTCGGATACGATGCTGAATCTGACTCAGCGTCTTGCCGAGGCTTTTTCCGCAGTCCGCCCCGATGTGACCGTCTCCATTACCGGTGGTGGTTCGGGTGTCGGTATCAATGCGATCATCAACCGCGAGGTTGATATCGCCAATGCCTCCCGAAAGATCAAGTCCAAGGAAATATCATCGGCGCGCTCCAACGGCGTCAATCCGGTTGAGATTGTGATTGCACTTGACGGATTGTCGGTGATCGTGAACGGCAAGAATCCGGTCAGTCAGCTCACGGTTGAGCAGATTGGAGCCATCTACCGGGGTGAGATCACCAACTGGAATCAACTCGGCGGGCCGAACAAAAAGATCGTGCTTTATGGCCGTCAGCCCAATTCCGGTACCTTTGTTTTCTTCCGCGAAGAGGTGGTAAAAGGAGAATATTCACCGGCGATGCGGCAGATGAATGGTAATGCCCAGATTGTGGAAGGGGTCAAGGCGGATGAGGGCGGTATCGGCTATGTCGGTCTTGGTTACATCAAGGGGATAGAGGGGATCAAGCCGGTGGCAGTGGCAAGAAAGGCGGGCGAGGCATATGTCGCGCCGACTGATGAAGCCAAGGTGCGCAGTGGTGCCTATCCATTGACGCGGCCGCTCTATCAGTACACCAACGGCCGGCCAAAGGGCATCGTCCGGGACTTTATCCTCTTCGAGCTCGGTCCTCAGGGGCAGAAGATTGTGGAGGAAGAGGGTTTTGTGCCGGTAACCCAGAACTACAGCGAGCGCAATAACCAGATTCTGCAGCAATAGCGGGGCAGATGGCAGGTTGATCATATGAAGCGACGTAGAATCGCCGACAAAGGCGTCCGGGTTCTGTTTTCTGTCAATGCGGTGCTGGCAGCGGCAGTCCTGCTCGGAATCCTGATTTTTCTGCTTGTCTACGGCATTCGGGCATTCATCCCGGCCGGTGCGGTTGACCCCGAGGATCCGAGCACGCAGCCATTGACGCTGGGCGGTTTCCTATTCGGTACCTCCTGGAATCCGGACGCCTATGGTCAGCCTAAGTACGGAATTGTGCCGCTGCTGCTGGGCAGTCTGATCACTACCGTGCTGGCACTGCTGATTGCAATTCCCATGGGTATTGCCGGTGCGGTTTTTATTGCGGAACGGCTAAAGGGCGGTGTGCGGGTGGCAGTGAAAATGGCGGTTGAGCTTTTCGCCGGTTTTCCTTCGGTGGTCATCGGTTTCTTCGGCTTGATCGTTCTCGGACCTGCTCTTGCCCGGTTTTTTAATGTTCCCTCAGGGCTCAATGTGCTCAACGCCTCGGTGCTGCTGGCGCTGATGTCACTGCCGACGATCATTTCGGTTTCGGATGACGCGCTCCGGGTAGTCCCTCATTCCTACCGCGAGGCGGCTTATGCGCTCGGGGCATCACCCTGGACGACTGCTATCCGAGTGATTCTGCCCGCTGCCCGTTCCGGTATCATGGCGGCGGTGATGCTCGGCTTTGGCCGGGCGGTTGGCGAGACCATGGCGGTACTGATGGTAGCAGGGAATGCGCCGATCATTCCCCGTTCACTTTTTGATCCGGTGCGGACTATCACGACTACGATTGCAATTGAACTCGGGGAGTCTGCGTTCAATTCAATTCACTTTTTTGCGTTATTTGCACTAGGTTTCATTCTCTTTCTGATTGCACTGGTTACCAATCTGATTGCTGAGTCAATGATTCGAAGAGAAAAGAGGAGTTTTACGCTATGAACTCCTTGCCTGCCGGCAGACGGCGCAGAAAATACTTTCTGAGTAATGTTTACTTTTTATTTCTGGCGGTTCCGGTGATACTTTTCCTCGTCTTCGTTGCCTACATGGTTTTTTATCTTTTCCGCAACGGTATCAATGTCATCTCCTGGGAGTTTATTACCCGTCCGCCGGAACGGGGTATGACTGCCGGCGGTATCATGCCCTGTATTGTCGGTACCCTGTATGTGACCTTGGTCTCACTAATCTTCTCGATTCCGATCGGCGTTTTCGCTGCCATTTATCTGGCAGAATATGCTCCTAACAATCTGCTGACCCGGATGATCCGTTCGGCGGTCCGTTCGCTTGCCGGTATTCCCTCAATTGTCTACGGTCTTTTCGGTGTTGCCCTGTTTGTCCGGGGAATCCAGCTCGGACTGTCGGTTCTGGCTTCGGGTTTGACGCTCGGCCTGATGAACCTGCCCTGGGTTATTGCCACTGCTGAAGAGGCACTCAGTTCCATTCCCGGCTCGTTCCGCGAAGGGGCACTGGCGGTCGGGGCAACGAAATGGGAAGCGATCCGGCACAATGTTCTGCCATTTGCCTTTCCCGGGATCCTAACCGGAATTCTGCTGGCGCTCGCCCGGACAATGGGAGAGACCGCTCCGATCCTTTTTACCGGTGTCACCTATTTTACCCGGGAACTACCCCGTTCACCACTGCAGAAGTTCATGGCTTTGCCCTATCATCTTTTTGCACTTGCAACTCAGCACGATCAGCTGATGAAAGCCCGGCCGATTGCCTTCGGAACCGCTGCAGTGCTGCTGATTCTGGTATTGATGTTTGATGGTGTTGCTTTCTTGCTCCGGATGCGGATTGCAACTGCCAACAAGTGGCAGGTTTGATTGACAGGAGGAATATGGAAAAGGGGAGAATAGAGATTCAGCAGTTAAATCTCTGGTTTGGAACGAATCATGTGCTCCGGGATATTTCGCTCGGCATTCCGGCTAGGGCAGTAACTGCCATCATGGGACCCTCAGGGTGCGGTAAGTCAACACTCCTGCGGTGCATAAACCGTATGAATGACCTGATCAGTGATACCAGAATTACGGGCGGGATTCTGATTGACGGCCGGGATATTTTCAGTCCGGAAACCGATGTGATTGAGCTGCGCAAGCGGGTAGGAATGGTATTTCAGAAGCCAAACCCGTTTCCCAAATCAATTTTTGAAAATATCGCCTTCGGCATCAGAATTCACCGGCTGGCACAAGGCCGCGAACTCAAGGAGCAGGTCGAAAGGGCACTTCGCCAGGCAAATCTTTGGGAAGAGGTTAAGGACCGCCTGCATGACAATGCCTTCTCCCTCTCCGGGGGGCAGCAGCAGCGGCTCTGTCTTGCCCGTTGTCTGGCGGTAGAACCGGAAATCATACTGCTCGATGAACCGGCATCGGCGCTGGACCCCCATTCTACCGCCCGACTGGAGGAGTTGATCATTCAGCTGAAAAATGAGTACACGATTGTTATTGTGACCCACAACATGCAGCAGGCAGCACGCGTTTCCGATTACTGCGCCTTCGTGATGCTCGGGGAGCTGGTGGAGTTTAACCGGACGGAGCGGGTCTTTACTAACCCCAATGACCGCAGAACCGAAGATTTCCTCGGAGGCAAGTTTGGTTGACGCTTGTCAATGATTTTGTTATCATAAACTAAAGGAGTTGTCATGACGATTCTGGAACAGAAGGTCAGTGAGTTGAAGGAGAAGCTGCTGACGATGGCAGGCAGGGTTGAGGAGATGGTGAGAGCAAGTATTCAGGCACTGGTCAAAAGGGACACCAGCGCCGCGGAGCGGGTGATTCAGGAACTTGAAGAACAGGTCAACAGTTCAGAAATTGAAATTGAGGATCTGGCAATTAATCTCGTTGCACTTTATCAGCCTGAAGCCTCCAATCTCCGGACGATTACCATGGTGATCAAGATTAACAACGACTTGGAACGGATCGGTGACCATGCGGTTAATATTGCCGAGGCGGCGCTGTTTCTCATTCCCCGCCCGCCGGTGAAGCCTCTGATTGATCTACCCCGCATGGCAGAGGCGGCGGTCAACATGCTTCACGACAGTCTTGATGCCTTCACGCGCAGTGATGCCGAGCTGGCACGCGCCGTCTGTGCCCGGGATTCGATTGTCGATTCGTTGAAGGATCAGATTAATCGGGAACTGATTACCTATATGACCTCTGATGCCAGCACAATTGACCGGGCACTGAAGCTGATGCTGATTTCACTCAATCTGGAACGGATCGCAGACCTCGCCACGAATATTTCAGAAGATGTGATCTATGCCGTTAAGGGCGAGGTCATCAAACATGGCAAGTGCGAGTCAGCCGGTTGAATTCCGGCAGCGGCTCATCGCTGTCGTTGATGATGAACACGACATTCTGGAACTGGTATCGCTTCATCTTAACCGGACCGGCTTTCAGACTGAAACCTTTGTTAACGCCGCCAGTTTTTACGAGTTTCTAAAGAGGCGCATTCCGGATCTGATTATACTTGATCTGATGCTGCCGGATGTGGATGGGGTTGATGTCTGCCGTTTTCTAAAAAGTCAGCCTGATTATTCAAGGATTCCGGTCATCATGCTTACGGCACGGACCGACGAGGCGGACCGGGTGCTGGGTTTGGAGCTCGGTGCTGATGATTACATCACCAAGCCGTTTTCACCCCGGGAGCTGGTAGCAAGGGTACGTTCGGTGCTCCGTCGGGGCGAAATCAGCAGCGATGAAGAACAGATCACAGTGGGAGGGATTCTTACCATTCATCCCCGGCGTCATGAGGTGGTGGTCGATGGGAGGAAGGTTCCGCTGACGGGCACTGAATTCCGATTGCTCTGGGCACTGGCAAAAAGGCCGGGCTGGGTATTCAGCCGGGACCAGCTTCTTAACGAAATCTGGGGGGAGGAGAAGGCGGTAATTGACCGGACGATTGATGTTCACATCAGTCATCTGCGGGTAAAGCTCGGGCAGGCAGGCGAGCTGATCAAAAATGTCCGGGGCGTGGGCTACAAAATTGAAGCCTAAACTGCTGATACCGGATTTACGGGGGACCGTATACCGTTCAGTGGTCCGGCTGCTGGTGGTAGGAATTGTGCTAGGTATTTCTACTTATGCGTTGCTGGTTGCCTACCGACCGCCGGAGGAATTTTCGGACTATGTCCTTTGGGGGCTGATTGCCCTTGCTGCCGGACTGTTACCAGCCGGACTGCTTAACTGGATGCTGTATCGTTCACTGCGGCATTCCGTTGATGAGGTCGTCCTTGCCTGTCGGAAAATTGTCAATGGAGCTTATCAGTTTCGATTTACCCCGAGCAGATTTGATGAGTTTAACCGTCTGTTTATCGCCATCGGGGAGCTGGGGGAGACGATCCGGGTTAATTCTCGGGAACTCCGGCAGAAGCAGAGCTGGCTGGAGGCGGTCCTGAATTCAATTCAGGACGGACTGATAGTACTCGATGACCGCGGAATGATTCTGATTGCCAACCGCAGTTTCGGGCAGATTGCAGGGGCAGGGGATTTTTCAGGAAAATATTACTGGCAGGCGATCCGTCATCCGGTATTAAGCGAGATTGTTACGGTTCTGAAAGATGAACGCGGGCCGGTGAGCCAGCGGATTGATATTGCTGACCGGCATTTTCTAATTAATGCTGCCCGTTCAGCAACAGGTGAAAAGGTGATTACATTCAGTGATATTTCGGAGATAGTCCGGACGGCAGAGATGAAGCGTGATTTCATCCAGAATGTCTCCCATGAACTGCGAACTCCGCTTACCGCGATCAAAGGGTATGTTGAGACACTGAGCGAGACGGTTACCGATCAGGAACAGAACTATCTGAATATCATAAAACGGCATACAGACCGGCTGATCCGGATCGTTCAGGATCTTATGACCCTTTCCCGGCTGGAAACGGACCGGCTGGTACTTGAAAAGGAGAAGACAAGCGTTCGGGAGCTGATAACCGATGCGGTTACCGCCTGCAGACCGCTGCTGGAGAATAAAGGGCTGGAACTGAAGCTTGACCTGCCGGAACCGGATGTCAGCATTTGGGGTGATCGGCTGTATCTGGAACAGGCACTGGTTAATCTGCTCGATAATGCGGTGCGGTATACCGAAAAGGGGGGGATTAAGGTCAGCGGCCGGTTTGAAAATAATGATCTGTATCTGACGGTCGAGGATACTGGAATCGGGATACCGGCTGAGCACCTGCCGAGAATTTTTGAACGCTTCTATGTTGTGGACCGGGGACGGTCACGGCAGACCGGTGGAACCGGGCTGGGGCTGGCGATCGTCAAGCATATTGTCAATCTGCACAAGGGAGAGATCCGGGTTGAAAGTACCCCGGGTGCCGGTTCCAGATTTACCCTGATACTGCCGGTTGGAAAATGAGTGCAGTTTGCCGGCTGGTTCATCTTTCAGATCTGCACCTGGGCGGCGGCTACTTTGTAGAGGGATGGGGAAGGCAGGTGGTGGATACTATAAGTATGCTGAACCCAGATCTTCTTATAATTACTGGTGATCTGACGACCGAGGGGCATGTCCATGAATATGAACAGGTAATTGAGTATTTAGGAAAATTTTCAGTTGCCCGCAGGCTGATTGTACCCGGAAATCACGATGCCCGCAATGAGGGGTACATGATTTTTGAGGAACTGTTCGGTACCCGTTATCCGTTTTTTGAGGATGGAAAAATTACTGTTCTGGGGCTTGATTCCAGTCAGCCGGATATTGATGATGGTCACATCGGGCGGTCAAATTACCTGATGATTGCGCACCGGTTTCAGGACCGATCAGGGCTGAAAATTGTCTGCCTCCACCATCATCTGGTGCCCATTCCCGGAACCGGCCGGGAGCGGCACATCTCCACCGATGCCGGCGATGTGCTGAAACTGCTGGTGGAGCTCGACGTCAGAATCGCCCTTTCCGGTCATAAACATCTGCCCTGGGTCTGGCATATTGAAAACACCTGGCTTATTACCGGCGGAACCGCAACATCCCGGAGGTTGAAAGGGAGAAGTTACCCCTCGTTCAATTTGCTGATGATTGGAGAGAGGGAGTTTGAGCTGGTGGAGATCAATGTGGCTACCGGTGAACACATTCGGAAAACTGGTGGCGCCGGTTTAAGATTATCTGATCTTGATGATTTTATGCGTCACCGGTTTCCCACCTTGGTCAGAATGGATGATGAAATAAACACCGCAGTGGAGGTGCCGGTTCCGGACGATCCGTCCGGTTGCATCATAAATTAGTGGCTGGTCAAGGACCGGCTTCTTTCCGGAATTTAAAGCCAAAGTGGGACTGTCGCACCTGGTGAGCTGTTCCGCAGAAACAGGAAAGGGACTGCGCCTCGGGCAGATGGCAGCGGTAGTTTCGTAACACCAGAATTCTCTGGTGCCTCCGCCTTTGAAGGCATAAATCCGGCCATTGAGAAAGGCGAGCGCACCGCCTGCTCCGATCCGGCGCCATCGGATGCCCAGCGGGATATCTTGAAGTCGTTCCCAGCTGTCCGAGACCGCGTCATAGCGCCAGAATTCGGTGGTTTTCCCGCCCTTGAAGGCATAAATGTAACGGCGGTTGTCGCTGGTCAGAGCGGTGCCGCTGCGGCACTTTTTCAGTGTGCCGGCGGAAGTTAGGGGCAGGGCAGAGCAGGTGCGCCAGCTGTCGCGCTCAGTAATGTATTCATAGAACTCGTTCGTTGCACCCTTGAGCACAAATACCCGCTTACCCAGCCCGGTCATAGCACTGCCGGACTTTACCGGTTTATCGGACGGTCCCTTCGGAACCGGGCGACGGGCATGCCATTCCCGCTGTTTTACCCAGTAGACAAGAAATTCGTTTGTATTGCTGCCCTTCAGACAGTAAAGTTTACCGGTATCCTGGGGTGGGACATACGCCAGACCGGAACCGAACCGGACACCAGGAGTGAAGTCCGGCAGGGCAGGAAGGGAAAGCCAGGTGTCATCGGGAATGTAATAACACCAGAATTCGCGGGTGTTGTTACCCTTCAATGCGTAAATCCGGCTTCCCCCATCCCAGCACAGTGCCGAGCCGTTCCGGATTTTCCGGCCGCGTTCCCCATCGGGCAGCGATGCTCTTGCCATCCAGGAACGGCTGGACGGCTCATACTCCCAGAATTCATTGCTTCCGCCGCCCTTAAAGGCAAACAGCCTTGAGCCCGTTGCCACCAGTGAACCGCCCGCCCGTACCGGTTTGTTATGCGGTCCGGGCGGAATTGACAGGAGCTCCCGCCAGTGCCGGGCTGAGATTGAGTCGACAAAACATATTAAACCGGTGCTGTCATTGGCCGGGTTTTCATCCCCTTCAAGTCTGACCCGGGCAAGCACAAGATAAGAGCCGGGTTCAGCCTGCCACTGATTGAAGTCAAGCCGGGCAGAGTCCCCGCTTGCCAGCCGGACCGGAAGAGATTCGGCGTAGACCGGGGTGGTATCAGGTAAAGATGCGAAGATATAAAGAGAGGAATTAAATTCTGCTGTTTCTTCTCCGGGGTTGTGAACCACAATTACCGGTGTTACCGCCTCAGCCAGTATTGTTTCAGCCGGGGCGGCAATTCTGAGTACCGCAGCATCCCGGCGGGTAACACGAAATAATTTGGTCAGGGTGTCGTTTGCCGGTTGCATGTCGGCAACAAGACTGGTGCGTGCCGATGCCCGGTAACTGCCACCAGTTGCCTGCCAGAGGGAAAAGCAAAGCAGTGATTCCTGTTCCGGTTCAAGTCCCGCAAGTAACAGGGAATCGGCATATATCCGGCTTCCGGCACTGTCATAGATTGAGAGATAAACCGGCAGGTTTGACGGTCGGTTGCCAAAGTTCCTGACCTGAATCTGGGGAACAATTTCCCGCCGGCTGTTTATTGATTCAGGTTTCGGTATCGCCACCACTCCGGCATCAAGCACCTGCACGAACAGACTGGTGCTCATCGTGTCATTGGTGGGGTTCCGGTCACCAGGGCATGATAATGAACAGAATACCGTCTGATGGTTTCGTGCCCTTGCCTGCCAGATGTTAAACCGGGTTATTACCGAATCTCCTGATGCAATGGCAATAAAAACGCTGTCCTGATAGGTGTTACCAATAATAATCTTGGCTTTGACCGTTGCGGTATCATCGCCGTAATTTTTAATCAGTATCTGCGGCGGTCCGGCGGTTCCTGAGTCAACTATACCGGTGGGCCAGATGATTGCACTGACCCCGGCATCCTGGTTAACGACACGGAAACAGCGGCTGGCGGTGTCGTTTTCCGGATGCAGATCACCGTTCAGATTTAACCGGAAGCGGGCATAGTAATTACCAGTATCAGTTTCCCAGACCGGGAAAGCGGTGTCGCGCCTAACCCCTCGTCCCAGTCTTAAATTTATCATGCTGGTGTAAACCGGCTGTTGACGGGCAAGGGAAATGATCGAACAGCAGGCGGTGAAACTGGCGTCGACATTTCCGGCATTCCAAATCCGGATCCGAGGCTGGACCGTGAGTTCGTAAATCCGGTTCCGGGGTGCGATGATACTTTCCAGGACAATGTCCTGCACCCGGACAAAGATGTTTTTCCGGACGGAATTGTTGTTACGAATGGCATCATTCCGGAAAAGGGTTGAGCAGACCGCGGTTGCATTTCCCCGGGTGTGCACCGGCAGGCTGGCAAATACAACAACAGTTGACTCATTGACACCCAGTTGGTCAATGAACGAGCTCCGGCTGGAATCGGCAAGATGGAAAAATACGAGGATTGATTCTGCAGCCAGATCACCGGTGTTTTTGATTACCGCCATCGGCGTGACCACTGCCGCCGAATCGATCGTATCACCAGGGTGAGTAATCCTTAAAATCGCAACATCACTCAGTTGTTCGTAACGGAGGAGCCGGACTTGGGATACGGATGCTCCCAAAATGTCGGTCCAGGCGATCTGAACCGTGCCCTGCCGGGCAGAGATGGAGAGGCGCTCCCGGTCGATACTTGCATTAGCCGGCTTTAAAACCTGAACCGTATCCCAGTCACCGGCAGCGGTGCGCTTGCGGTAACAGATCTGCTTTGTTCCATTGACCGGTTCCCCGTCAATCCAGGCGCAGTGCAGATTGCCAGAATCGTCGCAGATTATTGATGGTTCTGATTTGCCCCTGCTCCACTGGTTCAACCGGCAGGTGTCACCCCAGCCACCTTCGCCCCGGGCACGATAGAGAACTGACTGGGCGCTCTGAGAACCGCTTACCCAGATAACATGGAATGAGTCGGCATCCGCACAGACGGCAGGCTGGGAACTGGTCCGGTAACTGTAAACAGTTTCAATTTCTGCCCAGCCAGTGGCAAGCCGGAGCCGGGCGGCGACGATGTAGGGATTTGGAGGCTGCTTCCAAGTAACCATGACCGTTCCTGACGGCGAGCAGGCGACTGCCGGTCTAACTGGTTCGTAGTTTGTTATAAAGGCTACGGTTTCACCATGGCTCCAGCCGGTATCGGAACGGTAGGTGTACAGAAGCAGAGCGTTGCCTGTCGGGGTTTTGCGATTCCAACAGCAGTGATGGTGCTGAAATTGATCGATGGTAAGTGCGACAGCTATGTCACTCAGATCACCACTTAAACTGTCAATGAGTTCCCATTCTCTGGTAATAAAACTACGCCGTTTCAGCCAGAGTAACCCGTTGGCAGGCCAGACGACATAGATGTTGCCACCAGAGTCGCAGGCAATTGCAGGCTCACCCGCACTGCGAGTGCCGTGGTAGATGATGGTGTCGCTGTTCCATTGCCGGCGTGCGTGATCCCAGCTGGAGTACCAGATAGCGAATGTATCGGGTGCTCGACCCCGCCAGACAATGTGAATATTGCCAGCCGGATCGGCGACCACCGCCCGGGCATTGTTATGGCAGGTCTGGTCAACGCTGTTCCGGGTGGTAACTGAGTCCAGAAGCCAGACGGCTGAAGTGGAGCTGGTGGTCATCAGGACAAAGATCAGCAGGGATAGCCGTTTACTCACAGATTACATATAGGGAACAGGGGTTGCCGGTCAATATCTCCGGATGGTATTACCGCTGGTCATAATTTGACAGTGCCGGTGTAAAATATTAAACTATATATAAATTTATCGGAAGTTGAAGCGGGCTTGTGCCTTTGGTCTTTCAGTGAGGGCAGAGCCCTAACCAGAAAGCTGATAATGGAAAGCAAATCCATCGAGCAACTGCTGGATGCCGGTTTTCTTGATGAATTACAGGAAGGCATCTGGATTGCCGACCAGGAACACCGGCTGGTCTTTGCCAACCGGGTGCTGGTCCGGCTGCTGGCATATGAAAGTGAACAGCAGCTGTTGGGGCGGAGCTGGCGGGAGCTGCTTCTGCCAGGTGATGTGGCGCAGGTGATGCGAACTCTGGAAACCGGCAGTGTCAGCTGCAGTCTGCCTTACACCCGTCTGCTGGGAAACAATGGCCGGACGGTCCCGGCGAAGATGGTCGTCAACCGGAGGTCAAAAGAAAAGGAAAGCTGGCTGGTGGGGATGGTGGTAGAATCGCCGCTGGCGGGAATTAACCGGGATATCGACATCTGGGTAAGTGGCCAGGTGATGGAGAATGCGCCTGATGGTATCTGTATCATTGAGAACGGGCAGATTATCTATGTGAATCATCGGTTTGAGGAATTGACCGGCTACAGTTCACTCCAGCTGGGCAGAATGACGCTGGACCGGCTGCTGGCTCCGGCTTACCGGAAAAGCGTAAGCCAGTTCATTGAGGACCAGCACCGGCTGCTGACGCCCGCGCATCAGGAGGTAAAGATTCAGCACCGGACCGGCCGGGAGGTTGATTGTGAGTTGCGGGTAGTGCCGCTGGAGCACGCCAACCGGCATCTCCTGCTCTGCTATCTGCACGATATTTCAGAACTGCGGCAGGCAGAGCGGATGCGGACCGAGTTTGTGGCGATGGTTTCTCATGATCTGAGGGCACCACTGGCAGCGATCCGGGAGGCGATTGCGCTCCTCGCCGATACCGCGGCGCAGCGCCTGGAGGAAAAACAGCGCCGGTTTCTGATGATCGCCCAGGAGGAGGTGGACCGGCTCAACCGGATGATTGATAACCTGATTGAGGTTTCCCGGATGGAAGCTGGCAAGGTTGAGCTCAATTTGAGGGCGGTGGACCTGAATGATATCATTAATATTTCGCTGGAAAGTATGGCGCTGCTGATTAACAAGAAGAATCTCAAGGTGGTGCGGCGGATACCGCCACGGCTGCCTCCGGTAGCCGGTGATCCGGACCGGCTGCTCCGGGTGTTCAACAACCTGCTGGACAATGCGATTAAGTACTCCCCGGACTCCGGGACAATTCAGATTGAGATTGATTTCGTGGATCCGGAGGCACCGGTGCTTTCTGAGCCCGGAATTCTGGCAAATACCCGTTACCTGAAAGTAACAATTACTGATGAAGGTCCGGGAATTCCGACTGAATTTCTTGACCGGATATTTGGCAAGTTTGAACGGGTGGAACCGCATGGTTCCGGCAGCGGTCTGGGGCTGGCGATTGTCCATTCGATCGTGGAACTGCATCATGGCAAGGTGTGGGCGCGTTCTACTATTGGAGAAGGGGCAAGTTTCAGTTTTATCCTGCCGGTGAAGGAGATCTGATGAGCGAAAAGAAGAAAATTCTGATAGTTGAGGACGAGGTCAATCTCCGGGAGCTGGTGAAGGCACGGCTCGAGGAGAACAATTATGAGGTTATAACCGTCGCCGACGGGTTCAATGCAATTATTCAGTCCCGGAAGGTCAAGCCGGATCTGATCATCCTTGATCTGATGATTCCCCATATCGACGGGTATGCGGTCTGCCGGGTGCTGAAGTCCACTCCGGAGCTGAGCAGTATCCCGGTGATCATGTTCACCGCCCGCACTTCGATGGATGACCTGCGCCGGGGGATGGAGATGGGTGCGGATGCCTATCTTATGAAGCCGTTCAAGCCGGAAGAGATGCTGGCGAAGATCCGGGAGCTGCTGGAACGCAGGGAGTCACCGCCGGAAGCGGCGCCGGCAGTCACTCAGGGCGGGCCGGTGGGCGGAGTGGTTTCTGAGCAGGGTGGCCAGACATCGCCGGAGAACACCGCAGGGAGCGGTGCAGGTCCGAGTGCAAAATGAGGCTGACAGTTGACAGCCGGCAGAATTGTTCTGATTTCCCGGCAATAAAATTTTTGAGTGGTCGGTTTAATTAACAGGAGTGTGTATATGAACCTTGAACAGCTGATTAAAGCCGCACTGGCAGAGGATATCGGTTCAGGCGACATCACCAGTCGCCTGCTGATTCCGGAAAATCAGAAGGGAGTTGCCCATATTATTGCCAATGGCACCGGCATTCTTGCCGGAATTAAAATCTGCGGGCAGGTTTTCAAGGCGGTGGACCGTCGGATCCAGTATGAACCCTTTTACCGGGACAGCAGCCGGTTCCGGCGCGGCGCGATTCTTGCCCGGGTTGCCGGTCCGGCACGTTCAATTCTGACTGCAGAGCGCACCGCGCTCAATTTCCTGTGCCGGCTTTCCGGAATTGCTACCCTGACCGCCAAGTTTGTCTCCCGGATCAAGGGTTCCCGGGCGATTATCCTTGATACCCGGAAAACCACACCCGGCTGGCGGGAACTGGAGAAATATGCGGTCCGGTGTGGAGGTGGCAGAAACCACCGGATGGGGCTCTATGATATGGTGCTGATCAAGGATAATCACCTGACGCTGGTCGGTTCAGTGACCGAGGCACTCAACCGGGCAAAGGGGGCAAAGGTGCCAGTGATGATTGAGGTCAAGACGATTGACCAGCTGCGTGAGGCGCTGGCAGCCGGTGCCAAGCGGATCATGCTGGACAACATGACCGTCCCGCAGCTGCGCCGGGCGGTCCAGATCAATGCCGGACAGGCGAAACTTGAGGCATCGGGCGGTGTCAGTCTGAAGAATGTGCAGCAGATTGCCCGTTCGGGCGTTGACTTCATTTCGGTGGGCGAGCTGACCCATTCGGCACCCGCTGCCGATATCAGTCTGGAATTTTCAACCGAAATGTAGGGTTCAGGTCCGGACAAAGAACTTGCCGGGCAGCTGCCGGACCAGCCCTTTTACTTCCAGCTGGAAAAGCAGGGTCATAAGTTCCGGTATCGGCATACCGGTGGCGGCGCAAATTTCATCAATATGGACCGGCTCCGCACCGACTGCCTCCAGGACCGGTTTCTCATCGGGCAGTGGTTCAACTGGCTGTGGAGTTTCAGCCGGTGTGTTCATGCCGAGTGATTCGAGAACCTCACCGATGCCGGTAATGAGCCGGGCTCCCTGCTGAATCAGCCGGTTGGTGCCCGTGCTCCGTTCATCATCAATTCTCCCCGGAACTGCGAATACCGGCCGTTCCTGCTCCCGAGCCCAGCTGCAGGTGCTGAGCACACCGGATTTCTCGCCGGCTTCAACCGCAATTACCGCCCGGGACAGGGCGGAGATGAGCCGGTTGCGCTTGGGAAAGTTCATTGCCAGCGGTCCGGTACCCGGAGGGAATTCAGATACAAGCGCGCCGGAACCGGCAATTTTCTCCGCAAGCTGGCGGTTTTCCGGCGGATAGAGGACATCAATTCCGGAACCGAGCACCGCAATTGTTCTGCCGCCGGCAGTCAGTGCTGCCCGATGGGCGCAGGTGTCAATTCCCCTTGCCAGACCGCTGACTACGGTCAGCCCGGCACGGACAAGTTCGGCTGCCAGCCGTTCCGCAACCCGCTGTCCGTAATGGGAAGGTCTTCTCGTGCCGATGACCGCCACCGCCTGCCGGTCACCAGATTTGATTTCTCCCCGGATAAAAAGGACTGGCGGCATATGGGGTAAATTCCTGAGATTTTCCGGGAATTCCGGGTCAAGAAAGTCGATGATTTTGACACCCAGTGTGCGCAGGGTTTTCAGTCGGGCAGTAGTTTCGGCACTGCGCTGATAGCTGATGATCGCCTGCGCCAGTTCCGGAACGATACCGGGGACCGCGGTCAGTTTTTCCTTCTCGGCTTGGAAAATTGCCTCAGGATTCTGGAAAGTTGCCAGCAGTCCCTTAAGCCGGTACTCAGTCATGCCGGGAATGGAATAGAGGTCGACGAGGAGTTCCTTATTCTGCACTTTCCCCGGGAAAATGGTCCTGAATCAGCTGCTGGAGCCGTTCCAGCCCGGTGCCGAGGAGTGCAGAAACCCAGATTACCGGCATCGGGGCAGAAACTGACGGTTTCTTCCCCTTTATCAGATCGGCTTTGTTCAGCACCAGCACCGCGGGCCGGCTCAGCAGTTTCTGATCATAAAGCCGGAGCTCCTCCTGCAGAATTTTTAAATCCTCTGCCGGTGTCCCGGCACCATCAACCACATAGAGCAGCATCCGCGTGCGCTCAATATGACGCAGGAACCTGAGCCCCAGTCCTTTTCCCTCATGAGCACCGGCGATGATGCCCGGCATGTCGGCAACGGTGAAACGGAAATTCCTGCCGGTAATCACCCCCAGATTCGGAGTAAGCGTGGTAAATGGATAATCAGCAACCCTGGGCCGGGCTGAGGTCAGGGCACGCAGCAGGGTGGACTTGCCGGCATTGGGCAGACCGACAATGCCGATATCGGCCAACAGGCGCAGAACCAGCCGCAGGGTCCGTTCCTCGCCCTTTGCACCCGGTTCAGCTTTACGGGGCGCCTGCTCCACCGGAGTGGCAAACCGGGCATTGCCCCTGCCTCCTTTTCCTCCCCGTGCCACCACCAGCTCCTGACCTTCGTGCAGGATTTCGCCCAGTTTCTCACCGGTCAGGGCATCAAACACATCGGTGCCCAGCGGCACCGGCAGGACCACATCCTCACCATTCCTGCCGTGCCGGTTCTTACCCATGCCGTGCTGACCTCTGCCTGCCTGATAACGGCGCCGGTAGAGATAGTCCGCCAGAGTCTGCAGATGCTCACTCCCCCGCAGGATTACCGAACCGCCGTCACCGCCATCACCGCCGTCCGGACCACCGCGGGGCACATACTTCTCCCGCCGGAAGGAAATGCAGCCGTCACCGCCGTCGCCCGCCCGGACCGAGATTATCGCTTCGTCAACAAACCGCATCTAACGGGAAAATTTTCTTTTCAGCGCCGCTACCACCACCGGTGGAGCGAAACAGGACAGTTCCCCGCCGGCGCGCGCCAGCTCGCGCACGAGTGAGGAGCTGAGATAGAAATACTTTTCTGAGGGCAGAAAGAAGACCGTCTCCAGTTCACCGGCAAGCTTGCGGTTGGTCAGCGCCATCTGGAACTCATAGTCAAAGTCCATCACCGCACGCAGACCCCGGATGATGGCGCAGGCGTTCTGGCTGCGGACAAAATCCACCAGCAGTCCGTCAAAACCTTCAACTTTGACCCGCTCCAGTCCGGCGGTTGCCTGTCTTGCCAGTTCAATCCGTTCCTCCCAGGAGAAAAGCGGATTTTTCTCCTCCCGCCTTGCCACCGCGACAATCACCTCATCAAACAGCCTTGATGCCCGCTCAACGATATCCAGATGACCCAGCGTAATCGGGTCAAAACTGCCTGGATAGACCGCTCTTTTCATTCCTGCCTCCTGAAAAAGGTTACTGCTGTCTCACCATAAGTCCGCTGTTTGAGGACAATCCAGCCGTTCGGGACCCGGACCGTCTCCTGCCGGCTGTGTTCAATGACCAGCCAGCCGTTTATTTTAACCAGCCGGTTCCGGGCAACAAGTTCGGCGGTGCGGTCTGCCAGCTCCTGATGATAGGGCGGGTCCGCGAGGACAATGTCAAAGCCGGCATCCTGCAGTTTCGGCACCACCCGGAGTACATCACCGCGGATGATCTGCACATTTTCCAGCCCGGCAAGGTTCGCTTTCAGACAGCCGATGATCTTCAGGCTTTTTTCCACGAACACCACCAGAGCTGCACCCCGGGAAAGCGCCTCAATACCCAGCGCACCACCACCGGCAAAGAGATCGCACACCCGGGCATTTCGGACCGCGGTGCCCAGGAGATTGAAGATTCCCTGCCGGGTGATGTCCTTGGTCGGGCGCAGGCCCGAGCGGGGATAAACCAGCCTTCTGCCTTTCAGTTCGCCGGCACTGATGCGCACAGAGCAATATAAAACGAAACGGGCAGAAAATCAATCGGCGCCGGACTTTTTACCAGACGGTCCGGGGCTGGTTATTCGCAGAACAGGGATTTTCTCCACTGCGGTCGAAATGACCTTTACCTTTTTTTGTCATTCCGAGTGAAGCGGAACCGGGGAATATTTCCTTCTCAGACGGAGAGGGATTTCTCGACTGCGCTCGAAATGACCATACCCTCAGATGTCATTCCGAGCGGAGCGTAGCGGAGTCGAGGAATCGGTAAATCAGTGCAAAATGCAAAGTGCAAAATGAAAAATGAGGTTGCCGGTTTTTCTCTATTCATTTAGAGTCATAAAGAAAGCAAAATTTCACATTTGCAAGCCGGTTTCCTAGAGGGCATTCGAGTAAGTTACGGTTCTGCAGAGTGTTGGCGGGCTGATTCCGTTTCCGGAGTAAACAGGGGGCAGTTCCCCCTACCGTGCCAGTTTTGGTTCGGAATAAAATAAAAAGGCTGGGACACGCCCTGATGTCCCAGCCTCTGCTGAATAAGGCTCGGTCTAACGGACGAGTATTGCCCGTTCGGTTGTGTTCATTCCCGGTGTCTGGAGCCGGATGAAGTAGACACCAGGGGTAAGTCCTTTTGCGGACCAGCGGAATTCATTTGTGCCCGGTTGCGCGGTGCCTTCGTAGATTGAGCCTACCGTTCTGCCGGAGATGTCGTGGACCGTCAGCCGGACCGGTCCGGCAGCAGGCAGGTTGAGCCGGATCGTCAGGTTGCGGGTGAAGGGGTTGGGGATGATGGAGAGGGGGGAGTTGAGCGGTGCCGGTGCAGATGCCAGTTCGGAAATTGCCACATTCCGGTCAAACCAGGACTGGGCGCTGTCCGCATTTGCCCGCGCCGAGGTCTCGTCCGCACCACCGACAAAGGCAACCGCAAACCGGTAGGTCTGACCGACCGGCAGATCAAACGGACCGCTGGAGACCAGCACTGACCAGTCATAAGCCCGGTTGGAGTTGCGCTGGACAATCGTGCCGTTGAGGAAGCGGAATTTCATATTGTCGGTCATTGCCGAGTCCGGATAGACATAGATCGCATGGTCAACTCCAGAGAGGTTGGCAAAGGACTGGGGCGCGAGAATCTTGACACCGACGGTCGGGTTGGCGGTGGTGGACTGGCGCATGTAGGTGAAGCGGCGGACCGTGTCGGAGAACAGGGTGTTGGTGGTGGAGGAGGAGCCGATGTCAAAGTCGGCGAAGATGCCGGCATAAAGACCGTTGACCGGGTTTGAGCCCTGGTTCTGGATGTCAAAGACCATGACCACAAAGTCGTCGTAGCCGGGCTGGGCGCTCATATAGGTGTTCTGGGTGATCTTCAAGCCTTTGGGTGTCGGATGTCCCGCATCGGAATAGGAGCCGCGGAAATGTTCATCACCATAGACCGGCGGTGTGACCGGACGCAGACTGTCAACCGGCCGGAGGTCGGTGTTGGGGGTTCCGGATGCAGGATTGCCGTAGTGGTGATCTGCTACATAGGAGGGCGAGTTGCCAACTGCAAAGCTGCCGTAATAAAGGGCGGTCGCTGAGGTTTTGGGATAACAGAAGCCGGAGCCGGAGCCGTCCGGGATGTCATAACCGATTGAGCCCTGACAGGAGACGGTCAGTTTGCAGTAGCCGGTGTCATGGGTCATGAGCAGCTGACCCGGAATCGGCGGTTCACCAATGATGAGGCTGATTCTGAACTTCGTTGCATAGTCGGCGCTGTCGCCGGAGACAAACAGGGTGCAGGGGATGGTGGTGCCGGGCGGAATGGTGCTCAGGGCTGAGACTGCCAGCGGGTCGGTGGTGTTGGTCCGCTCCTCGCCCGACGGGATGTTGCCCCAGGTGGCAAGCGAGTCGGTGACCGTCAGCCGGCTGTCATAGGCACGCAGAATGCCGCTGGTGTTGTTGCAGGCAGCACCACCGGAGTTGCGCAGGGTGATGCGCAGCCGCGCCTGTTCACCCGGGTCAACCCGGCCGTTGTTGTTGCCACCAGGCGGCGAGTCGTGAATCGCAATCGTGCGCAGGACCAGCATCGGACCGCCCGAGCCGGTGATGTAGTTGACCGCTGCCAGCGCATCAATTCTGCCCGCACCGAAGTCATTGTCCTTGCCGCCAGGTCCCAAGTCCACCGCGGTCACCTCAAGGATTGAGTCCACCACCGCCGGGGTCAGGTTGGGGTTCTTGGAGAGCATCAGGCAGACCGTGCCCGCAGTGTGCGGGGTCGCCATTGAGGTGCCGTCCATGCTGGTGTAACCGCCGCCAACCCGGCAGGAGATGACCGCCACCCCGGGCGCACTCACATCCGGCTTGGTCAGTCCGGGCGGATAGACATAGTCGTTATAGGGCGCAACCGTGCCCCAAGTGACCGGACCCCGGCTGGAGAAGGAGGCGATCGCATCGGTTGAGTCGGTCGCACCGATCGAGATGATCCCGGAGAGGGTGCCGGTGCCGGTGTTCTGCGGGTTCCACCAGGGCGGCGGCACATTACCCGGACAGCGGCAGGAGTTGGGCGGAGTGAGACTGCGCTCGTTGCCCGCCGCCACAATCTGGATCACACCCGCCGCATTGACATTGTCCGCCACCTGCCGCCAGGTCGCCTGGTGCGGGTTCCAGGAAAGCATCCAGCCCAAGGACATCGTGTAGAGGTCCGCACCGTTGGCCGGTGAGAGCGGGGGCGAGACCACAAACTGCATCGCCTGCCAGCACTGGCTCTCCGCCACCGAGTCCGCTACCGTCCGCACCCGGCAGACCATGATCCGGGCATCCGGCGCCACCCCGCACTGGGTGCCCGAGGTGCCATCACTGGCAACCGTGCCTGCCGTATGGGTGCCATGCCCGTTCTGATCCATCGGGTTGTTGTTGTTGCTCTCGAAGTTCCAGCCGTGATAGGGGTAGTTGGGGTCCTCCCACATGTGGTCTGCCAGGTCGGGATGGGTGTAGTCACAGCCGGTATCAATGTGCCCGCAGACCACACCCTGCCCGGTGTAGCCCTGTGCCCAGACCTCAGGCGCCCTTATCTTGCGCACACCCCAGGTCGCATCATACTGCGGCTCTGCGGGCGCACCCGGCTTCTCGAGCAGGTCCGGACACCAGGCAAGATCATAGTTGACATAGTGGACATCTGCCCGCTGCGAAAGCTCCCGGATCACCGCCGGCGTCGCCTCGCAGGCAACCGCATTGACAATCCAGATCGAGCGGATGTCCCGGACCAGGCCCTGTTGCTCCTTCTCCTCGAGATAGCTCAGGATGGAGGACTGCTCCCTTCGGGCAAACTCGCCGAGAATCTCTGCCACCCGCACCCGGCGCTCCCGCCGGCTCAGACCGTCAACCTGCGAGAAAAGCAGCCGGGTGTCATACTGGTTTTTCAGAACGATGTGAACCGGCAGCTTCTGGTCAGCCGCCGCGGTGCTCAGATGCCGCTCCAGCTCCGGACTGATCATCCCGAAGCCGAAGGCAAGGAGCAGAAGTAGAGTTGTCATGATGGTTTTTATCATTTGCGCTCCTCTGGTTTGTTTGATCGGTTTTCCATTTTATCGAGCCTGACTTTAATTAGATTATATCCGGAAGATTTGTCGGGTCAATTTTCTTGACTGAGGTCAGGCGCAAGGGCAAACTTTTAAGGTGAGGTATCTGCAGGTCTTTGTCTCGGTACCGGACCGAAGAACCGCCAGCCGGATCAGCCGGATGCTGCTGGCGGAACGGCTGGCAGCCTGTGTACAGATTTTAGGTCCGATTGTCAGCAGTTACTGGTGGCAGGGGAAGATCGAGCAGAGCCGGGAGTGGCTTTTGGTGATTAAAACGGACCGGGCGCATTACCCCCTTCTTGAGAGGCGGGTCCGGGAGATGCATCCGTATCAGGTCCCCGAGATCATTGCAATGGTCATCAGTGCCGGGTATCAGCCATATCTGAAGTGGCTGAGTGCGGAATTAATCCCGGACAAAAGTAAATTTCCGGGCAGGAGGATTTGATGCCGGTCAGCCGGCTGATTCTGGAGCTGAGCCATCCAGAACCGGCGGTTCGGCGTGCTGCCGCCCGTGAGCTCGCCCGGCTTGATCCGGAGACAGCCGCAGGTGCGATCGTCTTTCTGCTGAAGGACCCGGAGCCGGAGATCCGCCGGGAGGTGGCGGGAATTTTAAGCCGGCTCGGCAGGACAGCCGAGGAACCGGTGGCACGGTATCTTTCAACCTGGGAGGGACCGCTTGAGTTGTGGGTAATAGAGCTTGTCGGGGAGCTGAAGCTGGCTGATGGGGTGGATTATCTCCTCAAGCATCTGAACGAACCGGAGCCGATGACAAGACGGGCGATCGCAGTGGCACTGGGCAGGATTGGTGCTGCTTATGCAGATGCGCCGGGGATCACCAGTACCCGGGCACTTGAAGGACTGCTGGAACTGCTGCGGGATTTGAATCCCGAGGTGCAGGTCGCAGCCGCCGAGGCGCTTGCCGGACTGAGCAGGCAGGAGGCGGTTAATCCGCTCCTTGATGAGTTGCAGGATGAAAATCCGCAGGTGCGCCGGGCAGCAGCAGTCGCACTGGGAAGAATCGGGGTGCCGGTTGCTGCTGCTGAACTGGTTCGACTGGCAAACAATGATCCGTTTGCTGAGGTGCGCCAGGCAGCACGGGAGGCGCTGGAGCGGATTTCGGACCGTTCGGTGCGTTCACTTTTGGAGGCGTTGACTGCTGAGAATTTGGATGAGCGGGAAGCGGCGCTGCGTCAGCTTCTGGATGCTGGTCCAGCGGCGTTGCCGCCGTTAATCCGGCTGGCAGGGAGTGATGATTCCGGCATCCGCCGGCTGGTTGCCTGGGTTCTGGGCATGCTCGGGGAAGAGGCGGGACTGGCCACTCTGTTTCTGCTGACTGAAGATTCAGAAGGTGGCGTCCGGCTGGCGGCGATTCAGGCGCTAAGCAGAATCCGGCATCTGCGGGCAGCGGAGCGGCTGAGCCGGTTGCTGGAGGATGCGGATCCGAAAATCGCCGGTATGGCAGCCAACGCCCTGGAAAGGCTGGGAGAGCTGGCAGTAGAGCCGGTTTTCGGAATACTGACTCATCAATCACCCGATGTCCGGGTGCGGGCAATTGATGTGCTGGGCCGGCTCAGACATGAGGGGGCGGTGGAACGGCTCATCAGCGGTCTTGATGATTCTTCATACTGGGTCAGACTGGTTTCGGCGCAGGCGCTGGGTGAAATTGGCGATGTGCGGGCGGTGCCGGCGCTGATTGAGCGTCTTGATGACCCGGACCGGCTGGTAAGGGCGATGTCCGCCGAGGCACTGGGCAAGTTGAGAGATTACCGGGCGAGCATGAAGCTGCTGGAGCGGGTGGAAGATGAAAGTGATCTGGTGCGGGCGAATGTTTTTCTGGCACTGGGAAGGATCGGCAATCCGATTGCGGTTCCTTTTCTGATGAAGGCGCTGGACGATCCCGAAGTCCGGGTCCGGCTGGCGGCAATTGAGGCGCTGGGATTGTTACGGGCAAAGGCGGCAAGAGAGAAACTCAGGGCGATTGCCCGCCCCTGGCCCTGGAGCCGGGAGCCGGGAAGAGTCAAGGACGCAGCACGCTGGGCACTGAGTATGATTGATTCCTCCGGGACAGTTATTTGATGAGCGCCCGGGCGTATTCCTGCGGGTTGAACTGCTCGAGGTCATTAAGCCCCTCACCGGTGCCGACAAAGAGGACCGGAAGTTTGAGCTCGATGACCACCGGGATGATGATTCCGCCGCGGGCAGTTCCATCCAGTTTGGTGATGATAATGCCGGTGAGGCCGAGACGCTGATGAAAGATTTCTGCCTGGCGGAGTCCGTTCTGGCCCACGGTCGCATCGAGTACAAGCCAGATTTCCTCCGGTGCACCCGGTTTGACCTTGCTGCAGACCCGTTTGATCTTTTCCAGTTCTGCCATCAGGTCCTGGCGGGTATGGAGCCGGCCGGCGGTGTCGACCAGCACCGTGTCAAACTGCTGCTGGCGTGCCCGGGTTATGGTATCAAACACAACCGCTCCCGGGTCCTGGCCTTTCTGCGAGTGGACGATTGCGACCCCCGCCCGCTCCGCCCAGATGCGCACCTGTTCCGAAGCGGCGTCGCGATAGGTGTCAGCGGCAGCGATGATGACCCGTCTGCCCCGGGCGGCATAGTAATGGGCCAATTTCCCCACGGTGGTTGTTTTGCCCGAGCCGTTGACCCCGACGATCATGATCACTACGGGAGTTTCCGGTGACGGGCGGTTACCGCGATCGGTTCCGCTCAAGAGCCGGATAATTTCCTGTTCCAGCGCCGCCTGCGGGTTTTCCTCCGCCCGGTTGAGACGGTCCAGCAGCTGAGCGGTGGCGCGGGCGCCGACATCCGCGCTGATCAGGGCGGCTTCCAGTTCCTCCAGGTTGAGCGTTTTGGCGGTGATCAGCCGGGAGAGGAGTTGGCGAGTCCGGGCAAGTGTTTCCCGCAGTCCCATGGGTTAATTTTCGGGCAGGGGCGATGCCGGGTTGTTCCGGCGGTAGTCTGCAAGGCTCACGGAAATGAGTTTTGAGACCCCGGGCTGTTCGGCAGTTACACCGAAGATGACATCAGCCCGTTCCACCGTTGCGCGGTTATGGGTAATGATTATCACTTGGGTCTTTTCGGTCATCCGTTTGAGGTAGTCGGCAAAACGGCTGACATTGGCGTCGTCCAGGGGGGCATCGATTTCGTCCAGAAAACAGAAGGGAGCGGGTTTCACCCGGTAGAAGGCGAAGAGGAGTGAGATCGCCAGCAGTGCCTTTTCGCCGTCCGAAAGCTGCTCCAGCCGTTTCGGATTTTTCCCCCGGGGGCGGGCAATGATGGCGATTTCAGACTGGAGCGGGTCCGCATCATTAACCAGAACCAGATCGGCATCCCCTTCCAGAAACAGTTCCCGGAAGACCTGCTGAAAATGAAGCCGGACTTCCCGGTAGGTATTGAGAAACTGTTCCCGGGCGTGCCGGTCAATTTCCTTTAATGACTCTTCCAGATTCTGTTTTGCCTGCAGGACATCGTCCCGCTGGAAGAGCAGGCGTTCAAGGTCCTTTTTTTCCTGTTCATACTCTTCTGCTGCCAGTGGATTTACCGGACCCAGGGCGGCAAGCCGGCGACGAATTTCCTCCAGCCGGTTCAGTTCATCGGCTGATTCTGCCGGTGCCGGACTGAACTGGCTGAGATCGGCACCCAGGGATTTGGCCTCATCAAGCAGGGCACGGACTCGGGTTTCCAGTTCGGCGCGCTGGAGCCGGTATTCCAGAAGCCGGTTCTGGTTATTCTGTTGCTGGTTCCGTAACTCGGCAATGTTTTTTTCCAGTTCGGCGGTGGCTGCGGAAACATCGTCAAGGTTGAAGCGGGCATAACTCTGCTCGGCTTCGGCAAGCTGCGCCTGGAGCTGATTGATGGCAGTGTTTAACTGCTCGCGGCGGTCCTTCAGCTGCTGCTGGCGTTCGTGATGGCGGGTCATGGTGGCGGTAATTTCCCTGATCCGCCGGGATTTGTCCTCAATGGACTGTTTGATATGGCTCATTTCGGTTTCCAGATGCCGGACCCGGGCCCGTTGTTCTGCCAGCTGAGCCAGCAGTTCGGATGCGGCCTTCAGTTCGTTTTTAACCTGCTGTTCGGCGGTGTTTGACCGCTGTTCCAGCCCGGCGAGTTTCTGTTCGGACTGCTCAATCGCGGTGCGGAGTGCGGTCAGCTCCTGCTGATGTTCTGCCAACGCAGTGGTTATGGAGCCGGTTAATCCGTTCAGCCGGCGGATTTCCGCATTCAGGCGTTCGTATTCCCGCTGCAGTTCCGCGGCAACACCGGCAGTGGTGCTCAGCCGGGATTCCAGAGCATAAAATTCTCTTTCTGTCAAGCGAAGTTCACTTTCTGCCTGGTCCAGCTGAGCCTGCAACTGGAGGCGCTGTTCGTTGAGGTGGGCAGCGGTCTTTTCAATCGCTGCAAGCCGTTCATTGAGTGCGGCAGTGCTGTGCTCGAGTTCCCGGATTCTGCTCAGGATGACCATACTGCCTGCCTGTTCACCGGCAAGCACGAGCCGGCCGTTACCGAGATAGGCATAGCCGTCAGCGGTGACGAAACGGGACGCCGGATACTTTTCAATCATTGACCCGAGAGATTCACTGTTGCGGAGGGCAGCAAAAGATTCCAGCAGTGACCGCAGCAGGGCAGGGGCACCGGTACGGAGTCGGACAAACTGGTGGAGCGTGCCGATGATCGCCGGATCCGCGGGGGGCGGGCTTTCGGGTACAGGTGCGGTCGCCAGTGAGTTTATGAGCAGGCCGAAACGCTCAGTCGGGAAGCGGTCAAGAAGCCGCTTCAGTTCCGCCGGTTGAATTGTCTCGGTGTTCAGGAAGTCGAGCAAAAAGTTGAATGCTGCCTCGCAGGCACGTTCCCAGCCCGGGTCCGGTTCGAGCCAGTCGCTCACCGGAGTAACATCGCCCAGTATTTCCCTTGCGCCCGCCAGCACCGAGCGGGCAACCCGGGTTTCGAGCCGGGCAATCTGGGCAGCGTTACCGGTCCTCTGCTCCTCGAGGTGGCGTTGTTCCCGCCCGAGCTCTGCCAGTTGCCGTTCAATGGCAGCGAGTTCCTGCTGCCGGAGTGTTGACTGCTGTCGCTGGTAGTCGAGCTGATTTTTTAAGTGCTCGAATTCACTCTGCAGTGTGTTGCGGTCCGTTTCTGCCTGATTCAGTTGCTGGCGGAGGCGGCGGGCTTCTTCAGTCAGGCGCTCAGTTGTTGTTTTATTATTTGCCAGTTCTGCTTCGAGGCGGATGATTTTTCCCCGGAGTTGCTGTTCATTTTCCCAGAGCTGACGCAGCCGGTCGCGCTCCTGTTCTTCCTCCTGGCGGGAAGTAATAACTGTGGTTTCCTGCTGCCGGCTCTCAGTCTGCAGGTGCTGCAGTTCAGCCTCCTGTTTCCGCAGGGTGGAATTGGCGTTTTCCAGCTGGTTAAGTGCGGTGTTAAATATCTGTTGCAGTTCGTTGATTTCCTGTTCCAGCCGGGTCTTCTCCTTTTGCAGTTCCTCTGAGGTACGGTCAAGAAATTCAGATTCCTGCTGTTCCATCAGCAGTCTTGCCTGCAGTTCCGCCAGTGTCTGGCGGCGCTGATTTAATTCATTGAGTGCCTGCTCCCGTTCACTCTGGATGCCGACCAGCCGGGAATGAAGCTGACGGAGTTCTTCCTCCTGATGCCGGATCTGGAGGGTAAGTTCGGCAGCGGCGTCCTCAAGTTTCCGGATTTCCTGTTCGTTTGCGGCAAGCTGTTCGTTTAATTCCCGGTATGCCTGCTGGAGTTCCCGGAGTCGGAGCTGGCTTTCTTCCTGTTTGAGTCGCTGGTAGACCCGGAGCCGGGCGCTCTGGCGCTGGAGGCTGCGCACAATTCTTTCCCGTTCGGCAATGATATCCTCCAGCCGGGTTAAATCGGTCTGGGTAAGAGTTAATTTGCGCTGGCACTCTTCTTTGGAGTCGCGGAATTTGGCTAAAGTCGCCGCCTCTTCAAACATCTGACGGATGTTGCCGGCGATTATTTCGCGCATCTGGCGGAGATCAAAAATCGAGTAGGCTTTCGTGCCGATGCCGGTGGAGAGAAACAGGTCCTGAATGTCACGAAGCCGGCAGGGCTGGCGGTTCAGATAGTATTCACTCTCACCGGAGCGGAAATAACGGCGCCGGATTTCCACTTCCGAACCGAGTGCGGGCTGATCTTCGGTGGAGAGGATGAGGCGGACCTCGGCAAAGTTTACCGGCGGCAGCTGCGCGGTGCCGGCAAAAATCAGGTCTTCATTTTTTGCACAGCGGAGCACTGCGAACGACTGTTCGCCCAGCACCCAGCGCAGTGCATCGAGAACATTGGATTTGCCGCAACCATTCGGTCCGATGATACAGTTCATTCCTGGTGCAAAGCGGAGGGTTGTTTTTTCCTGGAAGGATTTGAATCCTAAGAGCTGAAGTTCCTTGATATACACTTAGCTTTAATGATATACCGCAGTTTACCTCGAGTCAACTATAAAAAACCGGGCTCAGTTTGAGCCCGGTTAGAATCAGGAGGTAGTTTTATCAGCGCAGAACCGCCGTCTTGTACCGGATGATATACCGACCGTCGTTCAGTTCGTAGAAGTAAAGACCATTTGGTACCAAGTGGTGGTGTTCGTCAGTGGTGTGCCAGACAGCGGAATGAACTCCAGCAGGCAGGTTGCCTTCAACCAGTGTGCCGACAAGTTTCCCGGAAGCTGAGAAGACTTTCAGAGTAATAGTGCGTGTTTCCGGCAGCGAAAAACGGATGGTCTGGTTCCGGTTTGCCGGATTGGGGGCTACCTGATTGAATTCCGGTCGCATTGTCGGCTTTTCCTCAGAGACAGCAGTGAGGTATGGTTCGATCCAGCTACGAATCACCGCCTCATTAAACCCTTCCATTGAGCCAACGACCACCCCGGCCGTGTCAATGACATAATTCAGCGGGATGTAGCCATTCATCCGGTATGCGGTCCAGCCGGCTCCGGCATCGCGGAAGAAGGGGTAGCTGTATGCGCGGGCATACACCTTTACCACATTTTCCATATCCTGCCAGAGATTGATTGCCAAAGGCAGATACCCCTGACTGCCGTATTCATCAAACATTGCTTGTATTCGCGGCAACTCCGCGAGACAGGATGGTCAGGTGGACTGCCAGAAGAAGAGTTGAATTACATGTCCACGGTATTCCGCCGGGATGGTGTGAGTCTGCCACGCGGTATCCGGGACGGAGATGTTGGGTGCCGGATCACCGGGCTGAGGCCATGCCCAGAGCAAAACCGGTGCTGTCAGCACCAATAACAGTATGAGTACCTTAAGCTTCACCAATATGACCTCCTTTTATAGTTATGATAACAAATCGTGGTATTGTGTCAATAAATGAGATTAGATTTTGAGTATTTCAGTGGGATCAACCGGCTTGCCAAATTTGCGGATTTCAAAGTGCAGGTGGGGTGCAGTTGCCTGTCCGGTCATACCGACCCGGCCGATTATTTGCCCGACCTTCACCGAATCGCCACGGTTCACCAGCCACTGGGCAAGGTGTCCATAGTAAGTTTCGTAGCCTTCGGCGTGCGCAAGCCCGATGAACCGCCCCAAGACACGGTCGGTTCCCCGGCTGATGACAATACCGTCAGCCGCAGCCCGGACCGGACTTTCCCGGGGGACTGCCAGGTCAACCGCAATGTGTTCGGGACTGGCACGTCTGGAGACAACATATCCGGAAACTGGTACAAGTATCGGAACCGGATATTTTCCCCAGGGTTGGTCAGAAATCCATTCCGGGAGAATAAATGAGTCGGGAGTCATGCCCTGCCAGTCTACGGGCGGCGGTGATAGTTCAACACCAAGCATCCGCGCAAGTTTTTCCCGCTCAATTTCCAGGTTTTCCAGTTTTTCCCGGAGCTGGGTTATTTTCTTGAATTCTGTTTCCAGTTTCCGGTTACGCTGGGTGAGATAGATCAGCTGATGGAACCGGTAGGCACCGGAGGCGACAATTCCAACTGCTGCCAGCACGAGCAAAACGGACAGACATAACAGGGCGAAAAGCAGCCGGGCGAGACCGAGCGAGATGCTGAAACGAAGTGAATTTGGTGTATAGTTGCCAAAAATGAATACGGTGATTTCTTTTTTAGCCACCGGATTCTTTCCGGATCAGTTGGCAGATACGAGTAAGGTCTTCGGAAGAGTGGAACATGATCGTGATTTTTCCCGCGGATTTGCCCGGCGGTGTAATCACGACCCGGGTGCCGAGGGTTTCCTGGAGACGCTGCTCAATTTCCGTCAGATGAATGTCCTTTTCCGTTTTTCTGGTTTCCCCCTTCGTTGTCGGAATTTTACCTTCACTGCAGAGTCGTTCCAGAGTTCGGACAGAAATGCCCTCAGCAATTACCTTTTCACACAGGTCCACCTGTTCACGCCGGCTGGTGAGCGTCAGGAGCGCGCGCGCATGACCCGGGGTAATCTGTCCCAAGCTTAGTGCTTCACGGACGCGGTAGGGGAGAGTGAGCAGCCGCAGGGCGTTGGTGATCGTCGAGCGGTCTTTGCCCACCCGGCGGGCGATTTCTTCGTGGGTGAGATTAAACTGTTCATGCAATGCCTTATAGGCAAGGGCTTCATCAATTGGATTCAGATCAGAGCGCTGTATGTTTTCGATCAGCGCCATTTCGAGCATCTCACGGTCGTCAACCGGGCGGATGATCGCCGGAATTGCAGTTAATCCGGCAATGCGGGCAGCACGCCAGCGCCGTTCCCCCATTACCAGCTCATACCCGTCGTGACGGCGACGGACAACAACGGGCTGAAGTACTCCCTTTTCCCGAATTGATGCTACCAGTTCCTGAAAATGCGGGTCATTTTCTGCTTCCTTGGTAATGCGGGGCTGATAGGGGTTGGGTCGGATTTCATCAATGGGGATCGGGCGGGATTCTGTAGCCAGAGCCTCCTGAGTTTTTTCCGGGATGATAGCGCGCAGCCCTTTGCCTAATGCCTTACGGTTCATCGGTTTTTACTCCTGATGGATGTCGGGACAATATTTCATTTACGAGTGCCAGATATGCCTGAGCGCCGGCCGACTGTCCGTCGTAGGCAAAGATCGGCTTGCCGAAACTGGGGGCTTCGGCAAGCCGGATACTGCGGGGGATGACGGTTGAAAACACCTGTTCTCTGAAGAATTCGCGCACCTCATTTTCCACCTGCTGGCAGAGGTTGAGCCGGCTGGAGAACATCGTAAGCAGTACACCTTCGATTTCCAGCGTCGGGTTAAGTGTTGAACGGATGAGGTTGACTGTTTCCAGAAGTCGGGACATTCCCTCCAAGGCGTAATATTCTGCTTGTACGGGAATAAGCACGCTGTTGGCGGCGGTGAGACTGTTGATTGTCAGCAGAAGCAATGATGGCGGACAGTCAATGATGATGAATGAATATTTCGGTTCAATCAGGTTGAGCGCACGGCTGAGCCGGAATTCCCGCTGAGGGGCTTCTACCAGTTCCACTTCGGCTCCGGCGAGGTTGAGCGTGGCGGGCAGCAGGTCCATTTTATTAAAGCAGTTTCTGATGATTGCGTCATCAACACGCTGAGTTTCGAGCAGAACTTCGTATACAGAGACAGCGAGATTGCTGCGGTCAATTCCGAGTCCGACGGTGGCATGTGCCTGTGGGTCCATATCCACCAGGAGCACATTATAGTCCCGGAGTGCCAACCCGGCAGCGAGGTTGATTGCGGTTGTCGTTTTTCCCACTCCGCCTTTCTGATTACAGACGGCGATTCTGCGTGCCATTATTCACTAATTTAATCCCTTAAATTTCAGTGTCAAACAGGGCTGAAAATATGTTTCACCTTCTCACGATGACAAGCTTCCGAGTTGTAGTTGTAGATGATGTTCTGTCAATGTGCAAGATGTAAATTCCGGGATTTAAAGTGAAAGCCGGAAAGGGGATCGTGCCACTGCTGGTGATTGCCGAGTGAGTAGTCATAACTTTTCTTCCCGCCGGATCATAAATTTCAATACATGCATTTTTCAACAATTGGGAGCCGAGGAGATTGGACAATTCAGGTGAACTGAGGCAGGATGGTAAGATGACTTCAACATGCAATCGTTGAGGACGGGGAAGACTGTCCGGTTTGTCCTGTGCTATGATGGCAGGATATTGAACCTGCTGGTTTGCTACATAGCGCCATAATTCCAGAGTTTTATTTCCTTTCAGCGCAAAGAATGTACCGCCTCCGAAGTGAGTGATATCACCACCGCGGTTGACGCGCTTTTTTTTGCCCGTGGAGCCGAACTGCGGTAGCGTATCAAGTTCAGACCAGCTGCGGGTAAGAGGATCGAATTTCCAGAATTCGCAGGTGTTTCCACCTTTCAGAGCATAGATGTTGCCGTCATAAAAAACGGCACTGCCGCCATCTCGTGATTTTTTATTTTTTCCAGTTTGTCCGCTGGAAACCGGAATTCCGGGGAGTGGAGTGGAGCTCCATTGGTGGGTTGAGAGATCAAATGTCCATAATTCGTGATACTTTGCCTTATGGGCATAAATCGTGGTTCTTTGATCATATACGAGCCAAGATCCTTGTCCCCATCTCGGTTTGACCCCGGCAGGAGCATCGGGCATGCGCTGCCAATCTGGAGCAGTAATATTAAAGCGGTAGAATTCCTGGCTCCCGCCTTTCAGGAGGTAAACATATCCGGTATCGTTTTCGGTCACATACACCAGATCAGTACCCCCCTTTACCTTTTTACCATCCGGTCCTTGAGGGATATCCGGCAGCTGGCGCCAGCTGTTAGCGGGAATTTCGTAACACCAGAATTCAAATGTGCCGTTGCCTTTTGCCATAAAAATTACTTGGTTACTGCCGACCGCTGAAGTCCCCTTTTTAGGAAACCGGCGTGCGGGTCCTTCTGGAATGGGCATCAGCATTGTCCATGAATCACGAATCGGATCGTAGGCATAAAAATCACCGGTTTTGTTTCCTTTGGCAGCATATATCATTCCGTATTCGCCAGCACTGGCAAGCCAGCCTCCATCGCTGACCGGACTGCCGGAGGGCGCGGCAGGCATTGATAGCACTTCCTGCCATCCATTATTCCAGAGCGGAGTAACGATAAAATTGGCGGACCGGCAGTTGTTTGCGGATACTTGATCATACGGGTAATAAGTACTGCAGCGAACAACATATGTGCCGCTGGAGCTCAAAGTGCAGGGTCTAAAAATTACTGATGGTTCTGAATCTCCAGGAGCCATGGTGATATCCTGCCGGTCAATGTAAATACGCGTGCCGGCAGAGGATTCGATTATCAGCCATGCTTGGAAAGTTGCATTCACATTGCCGTAATTTTGCCAGCATGCAGCTGGGGTAATAACAGTGCCTGGCGTATAGCTTCCGCTCGGGACAAGGATTTTTGCCACCCCGACATCCCGGACACGGATAAAAAAGTTTACTGAGCATCGATCGTTTTCTGGATGCTGGTCCTGTGCCAGCCCGGTAGAGCAGGTCACTTGCCAGCTTCCCCGTTGCTGAGCGGTAAAACGAGGAAAGACAATTTCGTAATCAGTGTTGGGCTGATGGAACTGCACAGTTTCGCTGCGGGCGTATTCTGAGCCGATGCGCATAAAAACCGGGTAAGTTTCAATTCGGCTGCCATGATTAAACAGTTTTACCACCGGATAGACTGCCGTACCCGAATCAACCGTTCCTGCCGGGACCAGAATCGAGATACAACTTACATCTCTTGAGACTACTTCACAGGAGCCAATATAAGGAAGGATGTTTTTCCCACTAACCACGATCTGCAGTCTGCCCGGGGATTGCGGGTGGATTGGGAATGTTACCTGTCCCATGCCATCTGTTTGTCCATATGCATAGATTAATGTGTCCATTGATATGCATACCTGGGCGCCGGGGAAAGGAGTCCCGTCCACTTTGACCGTAATGGTAAAATTCTGTTGTGTCATCGGTACAACTGTATCATGGATGACATCAGGTTTCAGCGGTGCATCGATCCAGACATTGAGCTCCGGGTCACCCAAGAGATTCCACTCAAGGTAGCGAATGCTGTCGCCGTAGATTGAATCGACCCAATGGCGGCCTCTCAGAGCAGCGGAGCCGAGACGGTATTCTCCTTCTTCATAAAGGGCGTGGAAGAATCCCCGGTAACAGGCGCTGCGATAACGCGAAAGATGGGTGCCACTCCGGGTAGTGCCGAAGAAGGCAATTGCTCCTCCCAGCGCTGAGGGTGAGCCGGCGCGAACAAACTGATCCCCGTACATGGTTTCCCCGGGAGAAAGGGTAATAGTGGCGCAGGTGGCGCTGACGACGACCGGCATTTTGATGCCATTCTGCCAGCTTGCCGGTGTGACGGCATTGAAAGGTGAGTACCAACTGCCAACACCATTGCCGCGATAGGTAATGAAAATTCTGCCATCACTGCCTGCATAATTAACCTGCCGGCTGGAATCTCCGTACAGGTTACAGAGACTTTCAGCCAGCAGAAAATTTCGTTCCTGCCAGTATGCCCGCAGGATCTGAGCATCTTTTTGATAGTAGGAATCGGGCGGAACGTCTTCGCGGACGACGGTCGTCCCTTTACGGAACCACAGTGTATCAATGCCGGCAGGGGGATTTTCATACGCCAGAACCTTGGCGACGAAAGTGCTGCATTCTCTCGGATTGTGAGCGGGAAATCTGCCTACCGGGATTTCAATTCTGAAGTCACCGGTCATATTACCGTAATAGTTGTCATTGTTGTTAGTGAAACTGGGAATGTATTCAGGAGAACCCAGCAGGAGAATATACTCGGGAGGAATGTCCCAGTAATTCCAGGCATAACGGATATAGGAATGAATCTGACTGGTATCTGTTCCGGTTTCTGAGGTAGTAACTATTTTTGCCAGCATACCTTTGGCAGTTTTCCAACGGGCAAGCGGTTCGGCAAAGGAAGCAAATGCATCGGGAGTGATGATGAGATACCTTGCACCGGTTGCAGCAGTACTTGCCGAGTACAGGATTAAGATAATAAAGAATATGCATTTTTTAGTTCTCACAGCGCCTCCTAAAATTTATTTTAGACGATGTAACACAGATAGAATACATCAAGAACCCGAGTTGTCAAACCGCTGGCAAGAAACTGGGTACTGGGTAAATCAGTTTTACCAGCAGTATTTCAGTTCAATCGAGGATGACAGGGCAGCGAGGTTGTCAATTGCTTCTTGGTGCCACTCCGGGGTAATGTTGAGCATTGTTTCTAGAGTGAGTTCCTGCTGATGAATGCTCAGAATTTTCCAGCTGCCGGTGAGGGTAAATTCGTTGAACCGGTAACCAGACTGAAAAGCCGAGTCCGCTAGCAGATAACGGCGGGTTCCGAAACGGTCATCCAGCGACAACCAGATACGGGTTGAGCGGGGGAGTTCAACTCCGAGTGACAGAGAGATTTCTTGGTAATCCTGACTGCTTATTTGGTTCAATGAACGAAGATTTTCCATCTGGGGCGTTATCCGAAAAGCAAAGGCACTCCCGGGCTGAATTTCAAGTTCCAGTTCCAGCCGGTTGGTAAGCTGGTTCTGATAAACGGCGGTTGTCTCATCAAACCAGAGGAACCGGATGTTTTCCCGCAGGCTTATTCCCAGCAAAGAGCCGAAATTCCGATTGATGAAGAGAGAGGGGTTCAAGTCGGCATAGCTGCGGTTTTTTGCCGGGTAGATGCGCCGACTGAAGGTGTTGTCAAGTTGCAGGGTCCAGTTGTGAAGAAAGTAACTGTTTCCATTTAAATACAGAATATACTCAGTATAGTTATGCCGGGGTTGAGTTTGAGCCCAGAGCCGGTGGAGCTTTGATTCCCAGGTGAGTGTCAGGTAATCGCCGAATTGAATATCAAGGTTAAGCTTTGTCCGGTTAAGATAGTAATTATAAAAGGCACTGTCGGGAGAAAAGTAGCGTTGATGTTCAATTTCATTTCCGCCCGTGAGGGTAAAATCTTTATTAAGTTCGTAGTCAAGATCAAGCTTGAGCAGGGTATTAACATAGGATTTATTCCAGACGGAATCCTGAAACAGGGGTAGATAATTATGATAGTAGGAGAGCTCATTTTCCATCGCACCATTGAAGGTCAGAGAGGAATTCAACGGGATTGAGAAACGAAAATTTAACCAGTCAGTCAAGTCTGTGTTGGAAAACTGCAGAGTATTTTTACTCTGGATTGTGTAATCAATACGTTCGTGATTCAGATATACGGTCCAGAAGGAACGAAGTTCGGTGCTGGGCACAATAGTATCACGGGTGATCGTATCGGCAACAGAGTAGCGCAGATTGGAGTAATACCCGCCCACACCAGCATCACTGCGGATGGTAACCCCCCAAATTAGAAAAATCAGGTTCATCCGGTATCAGGAGGAAATTTCCGGTATCAGGCAGAACATCAGTTTTTACCGGCAGGCGGTTCAGCGAGATTGAGAAGCTCAACGATCCGGTAGAGCATCTGGCGCGCCTGATTGGTCTGCTCGAGGGCAGCATTGAGGTCTCTCTGGCGGTACAACTCCCGGGCGGCATTTTGTTGTTTTATTGCCAAGTTCAACATTTCTTTTATTCTGGCATCCTGCTGCTGGTTAACTCTTTCCTCCCATTGAACAATCAGATGTTCAGTTTCTTCCAGGGCCGAACTGACAAGCGTGCTGTCGGGCGTTTGAGTTACCAGTTGCCAGGCACGCATCGCCAGTTCCCGGGCGGCAAAGGTTAATTTTACGGTCACAAGATACATCCGCGAACGGAAGCGGTTTTTCGCCTGCACCTGCCATTCTCCAGCGCGGGAGAACATTTCCTGTGCCCGGAAATTATGACTGGCAGCAACTGGTCCGCTGATGCGCTGAAGAATTAAATCAGTGCGGTTCAATTCACTCTGAATTTTTTCCCAGGATTGAAACCGCCCCAATTTTCCCATTATTTCATAGATATGGTTCCGGGCTGCCATGGTGAAACGGAGTGCCCAGCGCCAGCGTCGCGTGTGGAGGTAGTTCAGGGCGGCGTTCTGTTCGGTCTGGACTGTTTTCCACAGATCCGCGATTTGCGGGTCGTCAATTCGTGTAATCTGGGGTCGGAGCTGACTCATCAGTTCGTTTGTGCGTTCAATTTCGGCTGCTATCCGTTGAGGATCAACGGTAATCAGTTCCATTGCCTCGCGGGCGCGCTGGCGGGCAGCGAGTGTCCGGCTGTAGGACCACCGGTAGCGTCTCCGGCGATAGCCGTCCCAGGCGGTTTGCTGGATCACAATTGCCTGATTGAGGAGTAACTGAGCTTCAGAATTGTTTGATGGTTCAACTATAGTTCCTGCCTGTCGGATGATGTCGTCAGTGCGCTCCAGTTCCTGCCGAACTTTGTCCGGATGCTGGGCGTAAACGATACCGGCGATTCCCAGCATCAGGATTGGTATAAGCAATGAATAATTTTTCCGCATACGCTTTTAGTATAAGCAATTTTTATGCCAGTCCTGGTTGTTTCATTATAGAGAAGCATGTTCCTCAGCGGTAAGGTGTGTACCGGACGGAATTGAACATATCTGTTCCATACCGGTCACCCCGGGAAATTCTCGTCTATATTATACTTCGCAATTTTCGTATACAGCATCCTGCGTGTTATGCCAAGGATTTTGGCGGCTTTGGATTTATTTCCTCCCGCCTGCCTTAATGCCTCTTCTACGAGTCTTTTTTCCAGTTCCGGAAGGGAACGGGGTCTGTCAGTTTCTGGGTTTTCAGCGGTGATTCTTTCCGGAAACTGGATGTGTTGAGGTTTTATTTCGCCTCCGGCAGCAAGGATTAGCGCCCGTTCCAGAACATTTTCCAGTTCGCGAACATTACCGGGCCAGTCCCATTTGGAAAGCAAATCGATGACATCTTTGCTTAATTCGCGGTGGTAGCCGAGACGATTGAGAATATGATTGCAGAGCAGAGGTATATCCTCCTTGTGGTCACGGAGGGGAGGGATGTGGATTGGGAAGACCGCCAGCCGGTAATAGAGGTCCTCACGGAACTTACCCTGACTGACCAGCTGACTCAGATTGCGGTTGGTGGCGGCGATAATTCGAGCATTCACAGTGACAAGTTGATTACTCCCCAGGGGGATGAAACTCCGATCCTGGAGAAAACGCAGTAATTTTACCTGCATGGAGGATGTCAGTTCTCCAATTTCGTCAAGAAAAAGAGTGCCGCCATCGGCCTGTTCCAAGCGCCCCCGTTTTTTACCCGAGGCTCCGGTAAATGCACCTTTTTCATATCCGAAAAGCTCGGATTCCAGCAGCGTTTCCGGTAATGCGGCAGCGTGAACTGTAATGAATGGATTCTGTGCCCGCAGGCTAGCATTATGGATCAGGCGGGCTACCAGTTCCTTTCCAGTGCCACTTTCGCCGGTGATCAGGACCGTAGTATCGCTGGCAGCGACTTTCTGGATCATAGTGAGCAGTTTCTTTATTGCGGGACTGGAACCGACCAGGTCTGAATACCGGTTAGTGCTTTTAAGTTCCTGTTTTAAGATTCTGTTTTCCAGCCGCGTCCGGTGGGCTTGTTTGATTTTCTCCAGCAGCACGAGGAGATGGTCCACAGATACCGGTTTGGTAACGAAGTCGAAAGCCCCCTGACGCATGGCTTCAACTGCGGTGGCGATGGTGCCGAAGCCGGTAACGATTATGACTTCGGTATCAGGATTGATTTTTTTAGCAGTGCTCATAACCGCCAGTCCATCAACTGGCGTCATTTTCAAGTCGGTAATAACAACTTCATAGGTGTTTTTATTCAGAAGTTCCAGAGCAGTAGCCCCGCTGGTCACTGTATCCACCGCATATCCGGCACTGCGGAGATTGCTTGCGGTTAATTCACAATAAGCAGCTTCGTCATCAACGAGCAGAATTCTCATATACAGGTAATTTTACTTCAACGGTGGTTCCTGTGCCAGTTTTGCCGAAAATCGAGATTTGACCATTATGGAGCTCAACGATTTTCTTGGCGATAAAGAGGCCGAGTCCACTACCTTTCTCTTTAGTAGTGAAGAATGGCTCAAATACCTTTCGGCGGTATTTTGCCGGGACCCCCGGTCCCTGATCAACAATTTTTATCACAATCCATTTATGCCTGCCGGTCTGTTTCGCTTCCCCGGAAATCCGGATCGTGCCTCCCTGGGGCTGGGCTTGAATTGCATTAAGCAGGAGGTTAATAAACACCCGGCGCAATTGTTGGGGTACGCCTTCTATCGGTGGCAGTTCGCTCAGGATGATTTCTGTACTGATTTTGCATTTGTGAATTTCAGGGCTCAGCATACTCACGGTTTCCTGAATTAGTTCTCTGATATTTACCGGTTCAGTTGGTCCCGGTTGGCTGATACCCATGCTTAAATAATTGTTGATAATTTCGTTCAGGCGTACAATCTGTTCCTGGATATATCCGAATGTTTTGTCGTCAGCGAGATTGTAGCGAATTCGGAGATTGTCTGTAGCAGCTAAGATTGTGGCAAGGGGATTCCGGAGGTCGTGGGCAAGCGAGGCGGACATTTCGCCCAGCAGAGCAAAGGTTGCGGTCCGGGCGACATTCTCCTGAAGTTTTAAGGCGTAACGGTTGAGGGTAATGCCAGTGATGACAATGGCAAGCATGGCGAGCAAACTCAGGGCGTTGATAAATAAAAGTGTTCGTTGATAAGTAAAAATTGTGCGGAAGAAACGGGCGTCAGCCTCCACTCCCAGTACTGCCCGCGGTATACCGTTACGATCGTAGACCGGCGCATAGGCGGATTTAAGATAGACAGAGCCGGCGGTATAGAGCCGGGTACTGGCAGGCATGCCGGCAAAGGCTGACTGGATTTCCGGTGCGTCGAGTTCAATCAGGGGAGAATGCTGACCGACAACTTGCGGGTCACGGAGGTTGATAAAGAAGCGCAGGCTTTCATCAATCATGGAGATATTCAGCAGATTACTGGAATTCATTGTTTCAGTTAAAACCGGAATGATTTCACGGCTGTTTTCCCAGCCTTTTAATCTGAGGGCAAGAATTGAGGCGATATTTTCCAGCCGGGTTTCCAGTTCTTCTTCCAGTGCCTTCCGGGTCTGAGTCAATATCAGCCAGCTCTGAACATTGAATACAATCAGTACCAAAACAGCAAAGGTAATTGAGTAAATTGTGAATCGGCGCATATCATCAGAGAGTATAATTCGCAATCAATGCGAATGCAAGGTACATGCCGTGAGAAATTATTCCCCACGCCCCCAGGCCGGACTGGGGGCGTGGGGATGGCTAATTTTTCAATCCTTCTGTCGGTTCAACGGGTGAAGCCGGAAATCAATACTGCGCGTAATTTCGTTGGGTGCAACAGAGACCGGTTCAGGATAGGTTTCGGGTTGATAGTTTGGTTTGAATGCGGACACTTCATAGTTACCAGGGTCCAGCCCCAGGATTCGATAAAAGCCGTGACCATCGGTTCTTGCTGTTTGCTGCCTGTTTTCGCCCCGAGCGATGACGAGAACACCAGCAATCGGATAACCGGTTTCACTGTTAACTACCTGTCCCGCAATTCCGCCTCTCCGAGGTTTGGGGGGCAAAGCAAAGTTGATATTTTCCGTCACTTGATGCTCTTGAACCTCCACGGGCTCATTGTAATTCTCCGGCAGATAATAAGGTGCCGTGGCTGTGACTTGATAGATTCCGGGTCTCAAACCACGGCAGATGTAATATCCGTTTCGGTCGGTTCTTGTGCGTTTTCTGAAACCCTGATTGCTGATTATCACCACCGCGTTGGGAATTGGTTTTCGGGTAATTTCATCAATCACCCGTCCGGAAACAGCTCCGGTGTGGGGTTCGATCGGACGCAGTGCGATGTTGATATCCGAAGTTATCCTTTCCGGCTGAACGACGACCGGACGGGGGTAGTGGCCGGTCACATAGTTGCGGGCGTGGGCAATAACCCGGTATCTCCCGGGTTCCAAGCCGGTTATCTGATAATTGCCCTGCTCATTGGTCTGAGCTCTGCCCGCCGGTGTGCTGTCGGAACAGGCGATCACGACCGCATTGACTACCGGATTGCCGGTAATGAGGTCAGTAACCCGTCCCGAGATTCCGCCTGTCCCGGCAATCAGCAGCCCGGCGCAGCTGATGCTAATCAGCAGTCCAAGTACTTTCTTCATTTTGCTCCTCCTTTTTTCATTTTCACAATCAGAACTTGCAACTTCTGTTCCATTGTTTTAAGTAATTTTGTTTTAATTACTTATCAGTAAGTCTAAATATTGACAGTGAGCATCACCGGACAGTTTTGGATTAAATCGAGCAGTTTAGCTCAGCAGGCGATCGTAAAAATCGACCCTGCCGATGCCGAAGGGAAACCGGGCAAGCCGCTGCCAAGAACCGTCCGGAAATGTCCGGATTAGTGTCAGAGAGTCAATGACACCCAAGGTTTTGCCGATCCGGTTGGCTTCGGTGACTGCAAGGGTGCGCTTATGGTCGTCGGGCACCCGCAAAAGTATTAAAGAGAGTGCCGGTTCAGGTGTGGTTTTTAAAAGCGGCACGGGTTCACTTCCCAGTAGTGTTTGGTGAATCAGGAGCAGCTCGGAAGCACCATTGACAATCGGAGCAATGATAAACTCTCCCGCTTCCTGCCAGTTCTCGGCAGTGATTGCCAGCGGGTGTAATTTTTTCCGCGTCTGACTGATAAACTCGATTACCGTCATTACTTCACCGAGATCGGCAGGAATCCAAGGGTTGGTGAGTCTAATGTGCGGGTCAGGCTGGAGAATAGCGGAGGCGTAGCGTTCGCGCAATTGCAGAAAATCGGATTCCCTTTCCAGTTTCGGAGTTGCAATCACGATAAAATTACCTGAATTCACATTTTAATTATATCTGAATTTCTAACTCTATGCAATACCGGGGGATAGATTCGTCAGTCGATTCGGAGGTTCTTGAGCATATCTTCCTCTATTGATGTAACGAAGAAAATTTTGTCCCGAACCCCGACTTTAACCTCGGACATTGGTTTACAATCTGAGTAGCGGGCGCAGATACGGGCAGCGGTGAGCATGTCTTCTTCGGAGGTGGAATTCAGCAGCAGAACGGTCGGTCCGGGTATATCTACCGGTTCCAGAATTGTATCACCCGGCCGCGACAGGTTATTAATAATGCGGTTTTCCCGTTCATTTCTTCCAACGATGACTTTCCTGCCGGAATCCAGACGGAAATGTCTGCCGATCCGAAGAAGTTTGACTTCTCTTATGGTTTCCTCGCCATGAGCGAGAGCTTCGCGCAGGCGCCGGGCAAAAATTTTGTCGGTGAGCAGACAGCCACCAGCGGGATTGGGATACTCGCGGATACCGAAATTTGCTG
Source organism: candidate division WOR-3 bacterium (assembly GCA_039801085.1). Lineage (NCBI taxonomy): Bacteria > Pseudomonadati > Caldifarciminota > Caldifarciminota bacterium. The sequence continues at coordinate 156,146 of JBDRTY010000001.1, forward strand.
CCAGTTCCATTTGTGGTTTACGGGATCGTCCCTGAATTGCCAGCAGTCTTTCCCGGTTGATCAAACCCTGAATTTCCGGCCAGGTCGGTTCCAGCAGCTTGGCAGAAAGGGGACGTAGCAACCTTCCGGTAAGCCCGGATTTTCTTTCGATTAATTCCATTGCCTGCCGGTGCTGAGACATCGGGCGTTCACCAAGTACCTCCCCGGTTACCACAAAATCGGCGCCGATCTGTTCCATGAAGATGCGGGCGAGAGTAAAGGTATAAATCCGGCAGTCAATACAGGGGTTCATTCCCCCACCATATCCGTAGCGCGCATTTTTAATCAATGAGATGTAGTCCTGGCGTAAAGGGATGATTTTCAGCGGGATGCCGAGCTGATGCGCCATTTTCCGCGGGAGAAAACGTTCATCTTTCTTAGGCAGCGGATGAAACGGGGGGAGAAAATGGAGGGCGATTAAGGAGACATTCTGTTCCTGCATTAAGGCGCAGGCGAGGATGGAGTCAAGCCCACCTGAGAACAGCGCGATCGCCTTCGGCATAATCCAACTTTATCCTTAAAACAGCAAAAAGTCAACAGACCTTCTGACTTGACTTTGAAGGCTGGTCGGCTAATTTTAATCAATGAGGAGGAATTTACCGAAACTCGCGGGATCAATCGCTCTCCCTCTGATAATTGGATTTGCCGGTTCGATGTTTACACGTCCATCAGTTGATAGCTGGTTTGCAACCCTGAGAAAGCCGGTTTTCGCTCCGCCGAACTGGCTGTTTGCCCCGGCATGGACATTGCTGTATATTATAATGGGAATCGCTTTTTATCTAATCTGGCAGCAGGGATATTCAGCGAAGCTGCGTTTGGCATTCACAGTTTATGCCCTGCAACTGATTCTGAATCTGCTCTGGTCGCTTTTCTTTTTCGGGTTACGCAGTCCGTTGCTGGGGTTCGCAGATATTATTATTCTCTGGATAGTAGTGCTAATTAATATTATTCTGTTTTACCGCCTAAGGCACGCAGCAGGTCTGCTGCTGATTCCTTATATCTTGTGGTTAAGCTTTGCTTTGGTTCTGAATCTGAGTATCGTGCTATTAAATTAAAATGAAAAGGAGGTAATAGCAATGGAAGACCGACAAACCGAAGGAAAAGGGATACCTTTGTTGGGCGATGAGTTTCCGGAACTGAAGGTCCAGACCACCCATGGTGTGATCGAACTGCCCAAGGCGTATGCCGGTAAGTGGTTTGTGCTTTTCAGCCACCCGGCGGATTTTACCCCGGTATGCACAACGGAATTTGTGGCATTCCAGAAGCGGTATGAAAAATTCCGGGCGCTGAACTGTGAATTGATCGGTCTGAGCGTTGATCAGGTGTTTTCTCATATCAAATGGGAAGAGTGGATTAAGGAGAAACTGGGTATTGAAATTGAGTTTCCGATAATAGCGGACACAGGCAAGGTAGCCAGTCGCCTCGGTCTGATTCATCCCGGTAAGGGAACAAATACGGTGCGGGCAGTTTTTATTGTCGACGACCGGGCAAAGATCCGTATCATTCTTTATTATCCCCAGGAACTGGGGCGAAATATCGACGAAATCCTGCGGGCGGTGGAGGCAATGCAGATTTCGGATCGCTACCGGGTGGCGATGCCGGCAAACTGGCCCAACAACGAACTGATCAGGGATCATGTGATTGTGCCTCCGGCAACGGATGTCAAAACCGCCCGGGAGCGTCTGGTGAAGGCAAAAGCAGGCGAGTTTGAATGTTTCGACTGGTGGCTCTGTCATAAGAAACTCGCACAGTGAAAGCGGGGTTAGTTTGGCGCTAAAGGAGGCGGTATGCTTTCGGATATTCCGAAGAAATTGAAGGAGCTGGATCAAAAAACGCTGGAGCTTGAGATACTGCGGGCAGGAATCATTGCGGAACTGGATGCGATTAATCTTTATGAGCAGATGGCAGCGATGACCGAGAATGCACATATCCGGAAGGTGCTCCTTGATATTGCGCGGGAGGAAAAAACACATTTTGGCGAGTTTGAAGCGCTGCTGATGAAACTTGATCCAGAACAAGTTAAGGAATCGGCTGAAGGTAGAAGGGAGATCGAGGAGCTTGACAGTGATTGAGTTCTGATCAGCGGCATGCCGGGCAGAAAATTCTAAAACCGCTCAGGGAAAACTGGCATTCCTTGCAATAACTGCTATAATAGACAGCTGTGATTGAACCGGAAGAAAAATCGGATTATCAGCAATTGCTTTCGAGGCCGGCGGTACTGATTCCGCTGGTTATTACTCTGCTGCTGGTATTAGCAGGAGCGATTTTCGTTGTCGTGAAAAATGTCGGCAGGGTGCAGGTTGGCCCGGCACCGGTGAGTCTGGCACCAATTCCTTCAGACACAACCATGGCAAGACCCCGGCGTCAGCTCCAGAGAGGAATTGAGCGCCTGGAACGGCGGCTGGCTCAGTATCGTCAGAAGCTTGATTCGCTGACCCCGGCGCAGGATTCGCTTTACCGGCTCTGTGCAGAAGGCCTTGCCCGTCTCTGGAATGAATTCAGCACAGTCGAGGCGGCGGCCGGTTATGAAGAAAGGAAGGAGCGGTTTTCCCGGACTCGGAAACATTATGTCGAATTGCGGGAGCTGGTAACTGATTTTGTCCGGGCGGTTGATTCCACTGTTTCCCGGACTTCACTGGATTCGCTTGACCGGGAGTTTCAACGGCTGATTGAGGAGAAATAAGCTGTGAGGGGCAGCAGGGCGAGGCGTGATGTTGTGTGGGAAGTGGAAGTTACGAAAAACTCCCCGGATCCCGAAGCTCAGGCACTGATCGCCGATGTCAGGGACCTGGGTTTTAAAAAAGTATTCCGTTTAAAAATTACGCGGCTGTGGTTTCTATCCGGAGCACTCAATGAGGATGACATTGGACAGATAACCACGAAACTGCTGTGCGATCCGGTGAACGAGCAGGCGAAAATTACTCTGTTGGCTGATGGCAGACTGAAGACGGTTACCGGTTTTGAGGTGCTGTTCAATCCCGGAGTGATGGACCCGAGCGTCGCAAGTGTGCTGCGCGCCCTGGCAGATATGGGTTATTCCGGTTGCTCTGTCCGCAGCGGTCGGCGGTATGAATTCAATCGGGAGTTCAGTCCGGAAGAACAGGACCGGCTGGTTAAAGGGTTGTTGCTCAATCCGCTGATTCAGCACCTTGCCCAGCCCGGGGAAATCGTGTTTGCCCGCGCCCGCCCCTACCGTTTTCGCCCGTCAGTGATCCGGATTACCGGGCTTGATGATGTTCAGCTTGCGGCAATTTCTCGAGAGCGACTGCTGGCACTGTCGCTTGAGGAAATGCAGATTCTCCAGCGGTTCTACGAGGAACTGGGACGGGAGCCGACTGATGTCGAACTGGAAACCTTCGCTCAGACCTGGTCGGAGCATTGTCAGCACAAAACTTTCCGGGGGGAGATTACCTTTGGTGCGCGCCGGATTAATAATTTACTCAAGTCAACGATTATGCGGGTTACTGAGGAGCTAAATCTGCCCTGGGTGCTTTCGGCATTTCATGATAATTCCGGTGTAATTGAATTTGACGAACAATACGGAATTAGCTTCAAGGTAGAGACCCATAATCACCCTTCGGCGCTTGAGCCCTACGGCGGTGCTGCTACCGGCATTGGTGGGGTAATCCGGGACTGTCTGGGGACCGGGCTGGGTGCCAAGCCGATAATGAATACCGATGTATTCTGTTTTGGTTATCCCGGCACACCGCATGAGGAGTTGCCCCCCGGGGTTCTGCATCCCCGAAGGGTGCTGAAAGGGGTCGTCACCGGTGTGCGTGATTATGGTAACCGGATGGGAATTCCTACTGCCAATGGTGCGGTTTATTTTGATGAAGGTTTTCTGACCAATCCGCTGGTATTCTGCGGTACCGTGGGGTTGATTCCCCGGGACTGCCTGAGAAAAGAGGTTCGAGCCGGACAGGCGATTGTCCTGTTAGGCGGCAGAACGGGGAGGGACGGAATTCATGGAGTAACTTTTGCCTCACTGGAACTGGATCAGGAGTCGGCAGCGTTTTCCTCCGGAGCGGTTCAGATCGGTAATCCGATTGAGGAGAAGAAACTGCGTGATCTTGTGCTCTGTGCCCGGGATCGGAGGCTGTTCAGTGCCATTACTGATTGTGGTGGGGGTGGGCTTTCCAGTGCCGTGGGCGAGCTGGCTCAGGAACATGGATGTGAGGTCTGGCTGGAACGAGTACCGCTGAAGTATTCCGGTTTGACGCCGGCGGAAATCTGGGTATCTGAGGCTCAGGAGCGGATGGTGGTGTTCGTGGAACCCGGGCAGGTTGATGAACTGCTGAAGCTGGCAAAAGAGCATGATGTTGAGGCGACGGTGATCGGCAGAGTGACAGATTCCGGGCAGTTGCGGGTAAAATACAGAGGGTCGCTGGTCGCTGATTTGCCGATGGATTTTCTCCATCATGGGTGGCGCAGCGTTAAACGGACCGCGGTCTGGAATCGCCCTGATGTTTCCGAGCCGTATGTTCCGGAGTATCAGAATTTGAACGAAATAACCCTGAAGCTGTTAGCCAGCCCCAATATTGCGAGCAAGGAATGGATTACGCGTCAGTATGATCATGAGGTGCAGGCGGGGACGGTTGTTAAACCATTCTGTGGGAGATACGGTACCGGACCGAGCGATGCAGCGGTCATCATGCCCGTCCGGAATTCCGCTCGCGCCTGTGTAATTGCCTGCGGTATCTGTCCCCGCTACGGGATGATCGATCCTTACTGGATGGCGGCATCGGCAATTGACGAGGCATTGCGGAACTGCATTGCTACCGGTGGTGATATTGAGCGGACCGCAATTCTGGATAACTTCTGCTGGGGAAGTCCGGAGCGCCCGGAACAGCTCGGAGCGCTGGTGCGGGCAGCAGAAGCCTGTTACGATATTGCCCGCGGTTTCCGGGTGCCGTTTATTTCCGGCAAGGATTCGCTTTATAACGAATTCCGCACCGCTGCCGGCGAGACGGTGCCGATTCCGGGGACACTGCTGATATCAGCGGTGAGTGTGATTCCCGACGGGACGCAGACGGTGACCGCTGATTTCAAGCGTGCCGGTTCCCTGATTTATCTTCTGGGCGATACACTGCCGGAGCTCGGGGGCAGTGAGTATTTGCGTCTGCATGGCGGATTAGGTCGTGATGTTCCCAAGGTTGAACCGCGAAAGGCACGCCGGCTGATGAAACAGCTCGGGCGGGCGATCAGAGCCGGACTGGTGCTTGCCTGTCATGACCTTTCTGAGGGAGGGCTGGGAGTGGCGGTGCTGGAAATGGCATTTGCCGGCGGACTGGGGGCAAGACTGGATCTGCGCCGGGTTCCGGGTGCTCAACAGTTTGAGCGTGATGACTTCCTGCTGTTCAGCGAGTCCAACAGCCGGTTTCTTTGTGAGGTGCCGCTCGAAGCCCGTCACCATTTTGAACGGCTGATGCAGGGGTTGCCGGTGAGAGCGATCGGGCAGACCACGAGCGAGTTGCAGGTAGTGATCCGGGGGTTGCAGGCAACGGAAGTTCTCCGTCTGGCAGTTGCCGATGCCGAAAGGGTCTGGCGTCAGGCGCTGACCGCCCGGCTGTGAGTTTATTCCTGGTCTTCGGTAATATAAGGGTCGATAGGTGACTTGGTCATCAGTCGCATCAATTCATCATTAAAGCGCTGGGCGGGATAATATCCGAATACCTTCAGGATGTGGTTTTTGGCAATCACTTCGTGCACCAGTGCAAGGTTCTTGCCCGGAACTACGGGAATGGTGACCAGGGGAATTTTTACGCCGAGAATTTCGGAAAACTGCTCCTCAATTCCCGCCCGTTCACATTCAACACCGGTCTTCCAGTGTACAAGCCGGACTTCAACCTCAATCCTTTTCTGGACCCGGATGGCGCGGACACCATAGAGACTGTAGACATCAACGATGCCGACCCCCCGGACTTCAATATGATGAGCCAGCGCCGGTGATTTGGCAGCGGAGTAGCCCATCAGGATGCCGTTCCCGCGTCGGAGGACGCGCACCAGGTCATCGGCAATCAGCCGGTGTCCCCGGTCCACCAGGTCAAGGGCACATTCACTCTTGCCGATTCCTGATTCACCGGTGATCAACAGCCCGACACCAAAGACATCCACCAGATCGCCGTGGATATAGGTCTCGGGAGCAAGCCGGTAGTCGAGAAATGAGGTCAGGAGGTGAATAAATGGTGTTGTGTCCAGTGGGGTGCGCAGGACCGGAACCGCCAGCCGGTCGGCTTCGCTGAGCCAGATCGGATTTAAATCCAGCCCCTTGGTAACAATTACTGCGGCAGGATTAAGCTCCAGCAGGGTCCGGACCGACTTCGTGTATTCAGCCGGGGTCAGGGTATTAAGAAATGACAGTTCGGTACTGCCGACGATCTGAATCCGTTCCGAGAGGAATACACCGGTGAAACGGGCAAGTGCCAGCCCCGGACGGTTGATGTCCGAGGTTACAATATAATGACTTTCCAGTCCACTGGCGCCGCCGAGCAGTTCCAGGCGCCATTCTTCCTTTTTTTCCCGGAACAGTGTCCCGACGGTTATCGTTTTCGGGGGAGGAAGGCCGGATTCTTCAGCGTTCATATCTGCTGCCATTATCCGCCTGTTTTTTCCCGGCCGGCACGACGGCGCCGGGTGCGGATTTTTTCCAGATGCCGCTCCAGCTGCACTGTGAGCTTGTCGGTCAGATCGTTGACTGCCTCATAGAGGTCCTTGCCTTGGCCCCTGGCGGTCACGATAAAATGACCGGAATGAAATTTTCCCTCGGCAATTTCAAATGCCCGGTCCCGGAAGAGGATAATTTCCCCTTCCAGTACCTGATGGTCATAGCGGGCAATTTTACTCATTTTTTTCTCAATATAATTCCGGAGATAGGGGGTGACTTCCAGATGACGGGCGGTAATGGTGATCTGCATTTAACCTCCTTTTCACCACAAAAATCTTACCGGAATAATGTCTTAAGTCAAGCAGTCACTTGCGGTAAGATTTGAATTATAACTCTTTTCTTCCTTCCAGAGCCCGGCCGAGTGTTTCCCGGTCTGCCAGTTCCAGTTCACTGCCCACCGGCAGACCCCGGGCGATTCTGGTTACCCGGATGCCAAACGGTTTGAGCTGCCGGGCAAGGTAGATTGCCGACGCTTCACCTTCGACGGTCGGGTTGGTGGCGAGGATTACCTCGCTAATCTTCCCGTTTTCAATCCGGGCAAGCAGTTCCCGGATGTGGAGATTTTCCGGTCCGATCCGGTCCAGTGGTGCCAGTGCACCACCGAGGACATGGTAGATGCCGTGAAACTGCCCGGTCTGTTCCAGTGCCAGCACATCTGCCGGTTCCTCAACTACGCAGACCAGGGAGTGGTCCCGTTTCGGATCAGAGCAGATGGTGCAGATTTCCTTTTCCGTCAGATTGAAGCACACCGGGCAGAGGTGAATTTTCTCCAGTGCCTGGTTCAGTGCGGTGGAGAGTTGCCGGGCAAGTTCCGGGTTTTTCAGCAGGTGGAAGGCAAGCCGCTGAGCCGACTTTTTTCCGATGCCCGGCAGACTGCTCAAGGCGGCAAGCAGTGATTCAAACACGCTGTTCATGGTTCCTCTTCCGCATCACCGAACAGCTCCCGGACCTTGCGGTTAACCCAGTCCGGCGGTAACTGTTCGTGGATCAGAGTGGTCTCGATAACTGCCGGGCTGCCGGTCAGGGTGCTCAGAGTGGTTTCAATCAGTGCCCGGCTGCTCTTCAGCAGATGAATATTACCGCGATGTTCAAGATACAGTCCGATGGTCAGTTTTCTGCCATCCCAGTTCAGCGGTTTGGCAAACTGAAGAATCGGAAACAGTCCCGGGCGTTGCTGGGCGATACTTTCGAGCATGGCGGTCCAGAGCTGATCCAGTGGTTTGTTCCCCACCGGCGGAGCTGAGGGCGGAGGGTCTCCGGCTGATTCGGGTTGAGGTGGGGGTTTTTCTACCGGCGGCGCCAGGTCAGCAGAGCGGTTTGACTTTACTTTTTTTCCCGCGGGCGGGTCAGAGGTTGATGAGGTAGGTGCCGGGTTGCCGGCAGAACCGAGCTCCAGCAGCTTCAACGAAACGATCTCCAAAAGGATTTTCGGGAGGAGCGATTCCCGAGCCTGTTTTTCGGACATGCTCAGGGTATTGATGATGTTGACAATGCGGGCGAGGTCAAATTTTTCTGCCTGCTGCTGGAGCCGGTTGATCTCCTCGGGCAGAAACCCTTCAGCGAGGGTTCCCCCCAATTTCAGCAGGAGCAGGTTGCGGAAATGATTTACCGTTCCGGTGAAAAATTCCACCAGGTCATAGCCGGCGGTGAACAGCTGTTCGGTGAAGTCAAGCATCGCCTTGGGGTCGCGGGTGCTGAGCAGGTCAGCGTACTGATAGAACAGATCTGCAGGCACAAGCCCCAGCAGTTCTTCGACATGAACGAGTTCGATCCCTTCCGGACTATAAGTGGCAAGCATGTCCAGAAGCCCTTCAGCATCACGGATCGCACCATCTGCCCTTCGGGCGACTGCTGCCAGCGCCGGTTCGCTGATTTTAATCTGCTCCTGCTCTGCCAGCCATTTCAACCGGTCGATGATTTCGTTGACGGTCGCCTTGCGGAAGTCAAAGCGCTGGCACCGGGAAAGGATGGTGGTCGGTACTTCATGCGGGGCGGTGGTGGCGAAGATGAATTTCGCATGGGCGGGTGGTTCCTCAAGTGTCTTGAGCAGGGCATTGAACGCCTCCTTGGTCAGCATGTGAACTTCGTCAATGATATACACTTTATAACGAAAGCTGGCCGGGGCATATTTTATATTCTCGCGCAACTCACGGACCTGGTCGATTCCCCGATTGGAAGCACCGTCAATTTCCAGGACATCCATACTCCGCGATTCCGCTATTTCCACGCAGGCGGAGCACTGATTGCAGGGGGTCACAGTCGGTTGACGGTAGGAAAGGCAGTTCAGGCTCTTGGCGAGGATGCGGGCGGTTGTGGTCTTGCCGACACCGCGCGGACCGGCAAACAGATAGGCGTTGGCGAGCCGGTTATTTTCGATTGCCCGGATCAGGGTATTTTTAACATGGTCCTGAATCAGTAATTCGGCAAAGGTCCTGGGCCGGTATTTGAGAGTCAGAACCTGCCGGCTGGACATGATTTATCAGAATCCGGTCGTGCCGGAACCTTCGCGCAGCTGGTGAGAGGGCGGGAAAACCTCGGGCTCCAGCCAGGTGTCCCGGTGACTGACCGCCGGTCCGTTTACCGTTGCTACCTTCCGGTCCTGGCGGGGTTCACGGTGGCGACCATCACCGGACCCGGCTTTCAACGCCCGGGGACATTTCCAGCTGGACTCGCACCAGACCGAACTCATGGTTCCTCTCTGCCCCGCATCGGCGGATTTCGGGTCACAGGGGACCGCCAGCCCCCCGCATAGCACGACCGGAAATAACCCTTTGTCCCCAAACCCGGCAATGGGCATCAGCGCATCATCTGTGCAGGTTCAACGAAGAGTCTCTTGGTGTCAATCGTATCGCTGACAATCCCCAGCCGGAGCAGACGGGCAGCCAGTGTCTGAACCGCTGGCCGGTTGATCTCGACCAGCCGCTGATACTGAGGCAGACGGCAGAAACCGCAGACATTCTGGCAGTAAGGGAAGTAGCGTCCCAGAGTCTGCTTGCCTTCTTCAGGCCGGGCATCGATCCGGTCAACCGCCATATCCAGTGCAATCTTCAGCCGGGTGCGCTGTGCCCGGGTGGTCTTTTTCAGAAATTCCGGACTGAAGCCAATCGCAAATGCCGGGAACGGGTTGTTGAGATAGCGGGTGGCAATTGCGCTCAGTGTGTCGACCGTATTCAGATTGAGCGGACAGACCGCAGGCTCCACGAGCCAGGCGGCATCCAGCTGTCCGGCGGTGAGCATCGCCGAAAGTGCGGTCAGGGATGCTTCAGTGAGTTTCACATCCGCCGGCTTGAGTCCAATTTCTCCGAGAAGGGCGGCGACATAGTCTCGCAGGATCGGCGGGTAACCGAGCCGTTTGCCCTTGAGATCGGTGAGCTTGTTGATTTTGCTCTTTTTTACTTTGGCAAGCGCATCCACCGGCAGAGCGGGCCGGAATTCCACCGCCATGAACACCAGCAGGGTTTCGCCCTTGGTGCTCATATGCCTCAGAATTGTACTCCAAGGGAACACCCCGACATCGGTTTTGCCGGCAAAGAGCTCGGTCAGTGCCTGCTCGGGGTCAGAGTAGAATACCAGCTCAGGCAGAATCCGGTTTTTGACAAACAGGGTGTCGTCGCTTGCGACGAGAAATGGTAGTGCTGCTACCGAGCTGTCGCAGGCAAACCGCAGGGGCATCGGCCGGTTTTCCTGAATCTGCGGATAGAGGATGATGCCGACCAGTACTGCTGCCAGGATGATGATAATGACGGTCAGAATTCGGGTCATTGTTCCTCCCCTTCTTATTGTTTTAATTTCTTATACCGCTCATAGGCGGCGGCTGCCTTGTCCTTCTCGCCCGTCTCGCGGTAACAGTGCACAAGGTTGAGCCAGGCTTCGGCGTTGTCCGGATTGATTTTCGTGGTCATCATCAGGTCCTCGATTGCCTGTTTCAGAAACTCCCGTCCCGCATCCTTCTTCCCGGATTCAATCAGCGACAGCCCGATGCCGGTCCGGCTCACCCCGAGCAGCAGATAGATGTTTTCCAGCTGAACCGGATTCTCGTTGCTCAGGAATACCCCTTCCGGAGTGACGGCGGAGAGGTCCTGCTGTCCTTTGAGGTGCGGGAAGTAGAGATAAACAAAGCCACCCCCATAGTAACCGAGAGTGGCAAGTGCGCTGTCAATCTGACGGGCAAGCGGTCCGGTGATTTCGAGATAGCCCCTGGGGACGACATCAGTGGTGACAAGAGACACAAGCTGCTGCTGCAGCGTGCCTGGTAATTTTGCTACCGGCACGACGGTGTTTTCGATCACCCGGGCGAAAGAAATCATCGCCAGGCTGTCTTTCTTCGCCTGGTACTGGGCGATCCCGAGATTAAAAAGGGCGGAATAGTCATAAGGGTCATTGGCAAGTGCCTGCTGGAATAACTGTTCCGCCTGGGTGCGGTATTTGTTGGAGGTGTCGCCCCGGGTTTCGGCTGAAGCACGCAGCAGGGCAGAGCCGAGCCGGGTGGAGGTGACATTCAGATTGTTGGCGGCGTAGAAAAGGCGCGAGGTTACCTGGGCAATCTGCTGGAGCTGTTTTTCCTGATTCAGCTCCTTCTCAATATAGCGCCGGAGCTCCTCCGGTCCGGCATAGCGCTGTTTGTCAACCAGATTCCGGGCGATTTTCCGGACCTGGGCGGTGTCGCTCAATTTCAGGAGATTCACCAGCTCCGCATAGGCGCTGTCATAACGCGCCTGATAAATCCGCAGTGCCTGATGATAATAATAACTGGTGGAGTCCCAGCGGCTGCGTCTTGTCTCCCTGGGCAGCAGGCTGTCCGGAACCTGCAGGTAATACAGCCCGATCAGCGAATAGGCTTCGGCACTGCCGGTGTTCAGAGACAGCATCTCGCGGGCGGTCTTCAGCATCTCGTCGAATTTACCGAGTGCGCTGTAGGCATTGGCAATCAGCGCATAGGTCTGGGACTTTGCCGGTTCAATCAGCAGGGCGGCACGGGCAAAGCTGATCGCCTTTTCGTATTCCCCGGCGTTCAGATTGTCCCGGCTGGCAGCAATGAGTGCGGTCCAGCTCCAGTGGGTCTGCTGTTCATCCTTGCGAATGTCCTCGACAATCGAGCTGTCGTTACTGATTGCGGCGAGAAAATGTCCGGCAGCCGGAATCAGCTGATTCAGCTGAGCATCGCAGAGTCCGAGCCAGAGGTGAATCTGAGCGAGGGTCTTGCTGTCTGCAGTACTGCCATACTGATCCAGTGCCTTCTGAAACTGCTCCCGTGCCCGTTCATATCTGCCGCCCTGATAGTGGATCCTGCCGCCGCGCAGCAGCGCATCCAGGGGCACATTCTGGGCGCCGGCGATGACAAACAGGGCGCAGACAGTTAGAACCATCCGCCGAAGATTAAGCATTTTTTATCCTCCTGAGATTGTTAATCAAACAAACTATAATAGCGATTTTCTTTCCGGTGTCAATCAGGATAAGGCCGGGTTTAGTCTTCTGGAGCGAATGAGAATTGAAGGTTGAGATTTAATAAATTGAGATGGCATGCAGTCTCAAATTTCTTCTTTCGTAGAACGATCACCGGAGTATAGCAATATACCAGTGTTTTTAATTTTAGAGAATAGAGAATTCGTCAACGGTTATTTTTTTATGGCAACAGGCGGAAGCATGGGAAATTCTCTGTTTGCAGGTAGTCCTTTCGGGATTGTACCATGAAGTAATACGTAGCGGACAATATCTCTAATAGCACCAGTATTTTGGAAAATAGTCTCATAAATTTTAAACCTTTTTTTCCAAGTGTTTACATGAGTTTTAACTTCCTTTTGTAAAATTTCATAAGCATTTCTGCTCATCTCAATTGAATCTTGGATTCGGCTTCTAAAATCATCCGATTGCATGAACTCAAGTAAGGACTTGCCTTTGGTTTCTAATTCCGATTTTGATAATTTCAGTGAATACATCTGTATAAGTATTTCTCGAAGAAATGTTGCCACATCAAGCACTCCAAAAGGATGTACAATGATTATATCACCTTCCAGCCAGAATCCTTGTCGATTTTCTTTGAAGGCCCAAGTGACAATTACACCATAGTCAGCTGTGGCTCTAATTTTATCACGCCTGATTTGCTCAACAAATTTATTATGGAATTTATGAGTTTTCTTGCATTCATAGATAATTTTACCTATTGGTTTGCCTTCTGATTTAATGGTCTGTATTATGTCTCCCTTTTTGCCTGTAGTTTTTATTTCATCTTTCGGGAATGCATGTTTGAGTTGATGGGCAAGTTCCTTTTCAAAGTCAAATCCTTCGACTTGAGGGGTTGTCCCTTTCTTTAGCATTTCTTCATATTGCCTTGCGCGTTCGATTGCTTCATCTCGTGCTTTACGATATTTCTCGAGCAATTTCTCCATTCGTTGGGTTTGAGCTTTCTGTTTCTCAATACCAGCCTTTAGAGCTTCCCGTCGAACTCTTTTTAATTCCATCTGTTTTTCTCGCTCTAATTTTTCCAGTGCAACTTGTTTTTCCCTTTCAAGCTTTTCTTTTAATTTAAGTTTTGATAGTTCGTAAGTCTGTTTAATTTTATCAAGCTGATTTCGAAGTTTTTCAGCTTTAGCTTTTTCTTTCTGGGCTCCTATTTTTATTCCTTCTTTTCTGACTTGGTCGACCGCTTTTTCATATTTCGCTTTTAGTTTTTCCTGCTGTAACCTGAATTTCTTTTCAAATTCCGCCTTAAGATTTTTTTCTTTTGCTTTTAAATTCGAGTATATTTTTCTTATTTTCTTTCGCTCTGCTTGCAACTTCTGCGCAGTCTGAAGTTTCAGTTCTTTCTCTTTTTGTCGAATTTTTCTGTATTCAATGATCAACTTGTTCTTTTGTTCTTTTGCTTGTTTTAATTTTTCTTCTAATTCCTTTTTATAACGTTGCTGCGCTTCATAGACACCAACCACTTTTAACCATTTTTTGTATGGAAGCATAGTACCGCACAGCGGGCATGGTTCGGTTTTTTCTGCCAGCGTGTTATTTCCGCGTATTTTGATTTCTTTTAAGTTTTCCATATGGGGAAGCGCCAAATTCAAATAGTAGGATCACTGATACGCTACAATAAACATAATCAATAATGTTTCATAAAAGAGAAGTTAGCAAGTTACCGGTACCGACAAGCCGACCAGAACTATCCCGTGTTTGGTTCGTTTTAGGGTCATAAGTACCTCTGAGTCTTCCACCAGCATCCCTTAATTCCAATTTTCCATTTGGTAAAGTTTTTATTTTACCGAGGAGTCGACCAGAACGATCTCTTAATTCTTGGTCTTTCATGAGTGTACCTCCTTTTGTATTATAGACTGTAAAAATGCCTTTTCATTGAAAAGCCTTGAGAAATTATGTATTAGTTTTCCCCGCCTGTCAAGTTATTTTCGTTTGTTCTTGGTCGTAGTCAATGGGGAGAAAATTTTAAAGTACGCAACCTTGACATAGAGCTCTGCAATTTTCTTATCCTTGTTCTTTCTGCATCGTTTTTAATGATTCTGCTGTTATAAATTGCCAGTGGTCGTAAAATTTCTACTCGTTCTGAAACGGGTTCGAGCGTCGGTTTCTATAAGTACAATTTTTTCAATATCTTCCATCTTTGTACCCCTGTTCGGTCTGTAGAGGAGGCAGTTCCCCCTACCGTCTGGAGCCGGGGATGGGTGATGATCATTGCGGTTCGGGTCGGGCGGGTTTGAGCTATCCTGTTGATGGTGGCGGATTTATCGCGGGTGGACTGTTGCTGCTGGTATGTCCTTTGATTGCTGATACCGGATGCCGGTACGGTTCCGGATGCGGCGGCAGGAGTGGCGGATTGGGCAGTTTTTGTAACTGTGCTTTCAGGTTTGACTTGTGTTTTTATGTTAATATATTTGAGTTCGTGCGTGAAGATTCAGTAGTTCCGGTCTATATTGAAGATGAGTTGCGCCGGTCGTTTCTTGACTATGCGATGTCGGTGATCGTCGCCCGGGCACTGCCTGATGTTCGGGACGGTCTGAAGCCGGTGCAGCGGCGAATCCTCTGGACAATGAATGAGATGGGGCTCTTGCCGAACCGGCCGTTCCGGAAGTCGGCAGCGGTGGTGGGCGATGTGCTCGGTAAATACCATCCCCATGGTGATGCGGCGGTTTATGATGCGATGGTCCGGATGGCGCAGGATTTTTCCATGCGTTATCCGCTGGTGCAGGGGCAGGGGAATTTCGGTTCGATTGATGGTGATGCAGCAGCCGCCTACCGTTATACCGAAGCCCGGCTCGCACCGCTGGCGCTGGAGCTTTTGCGCGATATTGAGAAGGAGACGGTTGATTTCCAGCCCAATTTTGACGGCCGGCTCAAGGAGCCGGTGGTTCTGCCCGCCGCTTTTCCGAACCTGTTGGCAAACGGGGCAACCGGGATTGCGGTCGGAATGGCAACCAGTATTCCGCCCCACAATCTTGGCGAGCTGATTGACGGGCTGGTGGCGCTGATTGATGATCCCCAGATTACGGTTGCCGGGCTGATGAAGCATATCAAGGGCCCGGATTTTCCAACCGGCGGGACGATTGCGGGAACTGATGGTGTCCGCCAGATGTATGAAACGGGCCGGGGCAGTTTTGTCGTCCGGGGGAAGGTGGTTTTTGAGGAGGTGAAGGCGGGCCGGGACCGGCTGGTAATTACCGAGATTCCCTATCAGGTGAACAAGGCGAGTCTGGTGGAGCGGATCGCCGAGCTGGTCCGGGAGAAGAAGATCGCCGGGGTCGCGGATCTCCGGGATGAGTCGGACCGGGAGGGGATGCGGATTGTGCTCGAGCTCAGGAAGGAGACGCCGAAGGAGGTGATCCTTAATCAGCTGTTCAAGTGGACACCGCTGGAGTCCTCATTCGGCGCCATCCTGCTCGTGCTGGTGAATAATGAGCCGAAGGTGCTGAATCTCAAGGGGCTGCTCGAGCAGTTTCTTGAGTTCCGGCTCGAGACGGTCACGAGAAGGACGAAGTTTGAGCTCGCCCGGGCTGAGGAGCGGGCGCATATCCTGGAAGGGCTGAAGATTGCGCTCAAGAACATTGATGCGGTGATTGAGCTGATAAAAAAATCCAAGGATACCGAGACCGCGCGTCAGGGGCTGGTGCAGAAGTTCAAGCTTACGGAACGGCAGGCGGATGCGATTCTGGAGATGCGGCTGGCACGGCTGACCGGACTGGAGCGGGAGAAGATTGATGAGGAGTACAAGGGGCTGATCAAGGAGATTGCCCGGCTGAAGAGTCTGCTTTCGTCGCGCAAGCTGATGATGGGTGAAATCCGGCAGGAGCTCTTGGAGCTGAAGAAGCGGTTTGCCGATGAACGCCGGACTGAGATCCTTGCCGAAGCGCCGCGGGATGTGTCGATTGAGGATCTGATCAAGGAAGAGGATATGGCAGTTACGATCACCCACCGGGGCTATATCAAGCGGATGCCGGTCAGTGTTTACCGGCGTCAGAACCGCGGGGGCCAGGGCCGGACCGGGGTGCCGGTTGCGGAGGAGGATTTTGTTGAGGGGTTGTTCGTTGCTTCAACCCATGACTACATGATGTTTTTCACCGACCGGGGCAGGTGCTACTGGCAGAAGGTTTATGAAATTCCCGAGGGGTCCTATGCCTCCAAGGGGCGTTCAATTGCCAATCTGGTGGAGATGGAGAAGGGGGAGTGTACCAGTTCCTATGTGGCGGTGCGGGAGTTTTCCCCGGACCGGTATGTGTTTTTTGTGACCCGCCAGGGGATGGTCAAGCGGACGAGTCTTGAGGCATTCTCCAACCCGCGGCGCAAGGGAATCATTGCGATGACCGTGGATGAGAAGGATGCCCTGATTGCAACCCTGCTGACTTCGGGAAGGGATGATATTCTGCTTGTGACCAGAAATGGAATGGGAATCCGGTTCAAGGAGACCGATGTCCGGGAAATGGGCCGGACCGCTGCCGGTGTGCGCGGAATTAAACTGAGCAAGGGTGATGAGGTGATCGGCGCAGTGGTGTGTGCGCCGGGCAGTTCGCTGCTGACCATATTTGATAACGGTTTTGGCAAGCGGACCGATTTCGATCTGTTTCCGGTACAGCGGCGTGGCGGCAAGGGGGTGATCGCTGCCAAGCCGGTGGAGAAGTCAGGGAAGCTTGCCTGTGCCAAGGCGGTGACCGACTCCTCAGAGGTGATCATTACCTCGCGTCAGGGGGCGGTGATCCGGGTCAAGTGTTCTGATATCCGCAGGTGCGGCCGGGCGACTACTGGGGTCAAGGTGATGGCGGTGGAGAAGGGTGATGCGGTGGTCGATGTCGCCCTGATCGAAGAGGGTTCGGTTTAAGCCCGGCAGTTTTCCAGAAGGATTTTCAGGTCGCCGACCGTCCGGACATAGAGCCGGGCAGAGGGCATCATTCTGATAATGTGTTCCGGTCTTACTGCCTCAAGATGACGGGTTAAAAGCACCGGGGTCATGCCGGCACGCCGGGCACCATTGAGTTCATCTGAGCCGCCGTTGCCAATGAACAGACAGTTCTCCGGTTTAACGCCAAGCTGTTTTGCAGTAAGATGGTAGATTTCCGGATCCGGTTTCTTGAGCCGGACCTGGCAGGAGAAGACCGCGGTATCAAAGAGCGGGGCAAGCGGAGACTCGTGCCAGTGGGCAACTTCATCAAAACCGCAATTTGAGATCAGTCCCAGGCGGTAGCCCGCTTTGCGCAGGGCTTGGAGTCCAGTGAGTGTTTCCGGTTCGATGTTAGTAAGTGCATGGCGAAAGCGCTGGTGCCGGACCTGCATTGCGGTTCTGAGCTGTTCCTCAGTTACCTGCGGATTGAGCTGACGCGCCAGCCGGGCGATCGGGATCTCCACGGGCACCAGGCCGAGGCAGTAGTCCGGCGGGTCCCTGAGCCAGTGTTCATTCCAGACCTCACGGTCAATCCCCAGCAGTTCGGCGGTGTGACTCCCCGGTGCACCGGCAACCTCAAGTGAGGTCAGGGTGTGAAACAGGTCAAAGAGCAGAGCGGTAATCTTTTGCGGGCAGGAGATGTTCATCAGATCAGCGGAGCTGGCGGCGGTATTCAAACCGGCTTAAAAAACGGGAGCCGGCAATCCAGAGGTAGCGCTCATCGGCAAACAGGGCGGTGATCTCTCCTTCCGGCAGCCCGGTGCTGCGGTCAATGACAATCCACGCATCATTTTTCAGATTGAGCGTGTGAATTGTGCTGCCGTCGGCAATAAAGAGATAGTTTCCTCCTGCGGTCATTGTCCGGACCGGTCTTGACAGGTCAAATCCCGGCGGGATGATCTGGGTCCAGGTATTGGTTGTATCAAGCCGCAGAATCCGGCCCAGGGTGCCGAAGAAGAAGGTCCTATCCGCCCGGACGATGGAGTAGACACCGAAATCAAATCGGGCAAACGGGTCGGTGACCGGGATCAGGCTGTCGTCAGTCACCAGGAGCAGGCCCTCGTCGGTTGCCACAAGCAGTGTATCCCGAACCAGGCTGAGGTCGTTCAGTCCGCGTTCAAGTTTCCAGAGCAGGTTGAGTTTACTGTCCGGACTTATGGTGTAGACGCCGTTGGCGGTGGCGATCAGAGTATTGCCGGCATAATTCAGCATGCCGAGGATTTTTTCGCGATGGTGAAGTTCCAGCACCCGGTCCAGAGCGGGCAGGAAATTGATGTGCAGTGAACTTCCTGTCCTGGATGTGTAATACCAGTTTTTCATGGAGTCAATACCGGCGGCGCCGTCTTCGGTAAGAAACCACAGTTGCTGATCATACCGCAGGATGCGGGTAATCGGTCCTGCCGGTGGTCCGGGACGGAGCTCGCGTTCCTTTAAGCCGGAAAAGAGATTGTAGACAAGGATCCCATAGCCGGGGCTGGCAACATAAAGCCGGGCTAACCGTTCGTCGGGCCAGGCTTTGGTCAGTTGCCGGATGTTCAGGTCGGCGTCAAGGATGTGATAGGGTGTCAGGAAGGTCCAGCGCCGGATTGGGGTGGTATCCTTCTCTCCAAACCAGCGGACCGGCGGTTGAAGCTCTCCAGGCGTCCGGAACTGGTCCAGGGATCTGATTTTCTGAAACATGCCCTTTTCGGTGTCAAAGAAGGCACCATTCTGAGCGATTCCGATTGAACGGAGCTCGCTAAAGGGCGGATTGAGCGGCTGAAGCTGTCCGGTGCCGGGGACGAAGCTGTAGAGGCGGTTTGTGCCGGCGATCAGGAGTTCACCGCCGAACGGGTTGTAGGCACAGAACCGGATCCGGTCAGTTATGCCGTCGGCAGAGGTCAGGGTGCGCAGGTGCTGGTAGCTGTAGCGGTCAAGGATGTAGATGCCCTCCGGGACCGCGATGTAAATCTGCCGGCTGCTGAAGCTGACCGAGCCGATCTCCTCCAGCGGAGGATAGTGCAGCCACAGTTCCGGCTGATAGAAAAGAGTGAAGAAAAGCGAAATGAGGAGACCGGACATCAGGCTCCGGTTGCGGTGAGCAGCTGGTGCATTGCCTGCGGGATCAGGCTGAGGAGATCGCCCGCTGCCAGCGAGTATTCGGTTAACCGGGAGGCACCGATGTCTGCTGCCAGCCCGTGGATAAACACCGCACTGATGGCGGCGTTCAGGGGCGAAGCACCCTGAGCCAGCAGACCGGCGAGCAGTCCGGTCAGGACATCGCCCGTGCCTCCAGAGCCCAGACCCGAGTTGCCGGTGGGGTTGATAAATACCCTGCGGTCAGGAGCAGCGATGACGGTCGGGGCACCCTTGAGCACGAGAAAAAGGTTATGCAGCGAGCTGAACTCCCGGGCGATCTCAACCCGGCGCCGGTTGATCTCCTGGACCGGGATGCCGGTGAGCCGTGACAGTTCGCCCGGATGCGGAGTGAGGATCACCGGCGGTTTGAGCCGGCTGAGCGTTGTAACTTCACCGGCAAGATTGTTCAGACCATCGGCATCAATGACGAGCGGTTTTTCAATTCTGGGCAGCAGTTCCATAAGCAGCTGGCGCGTTTCAGGATGAGTTGAGATACCGGGACCGATGGCAACTGCATCCGCACCGGCAGTAAGCCGAGCGAGCGGTTCAAGTGCCTGCAGGCTCAGTGTTTTCTCTTTGGTTTCCGGCAGGGGATGCTTTACCGGCTCCAGCACAGCTGACTCAATAATCGGGCTCAGACTTTCCGGATAGGCGAGCCGGACCAGCCCGGCACCGGCGCGCACCGCCGCCATTGCAGTCAGACAGGCGGCACCGGTAAAGCCCCGGGAACCGCAGACAAGCAGGCAGGTGCCGAATGTGCCCTTGTGTCCATCCGGGGGACGGAAAGGCAGGAGTTTGCGGACCGAATCGGCGTCCACCAGAAATGTATCCCCAGCCTCCTGAAGCAGTTTCCGGGGTATTCCGATGTCGGCGATCAGCAGTTTTCCGGCACAGCTTTTTCCTGGATAGAGCAGCAGCCCCAGTTTGGGTAGCGCCATCGTGACCGTAATCCGGGCACGGGCCGCCGGTTCGAGGACCTCACCGGTATCGGCATTCACTCCGGACGGTATGTCGACACTGACAACCTGGGCACCACTCTGATTAATCAGTTCGATTGCCTGGGCATAAATGCCAGTCGGCGGGCTGGCAAGCCCGGTGCCGAAGATGGCGTCGATTATGACCTTTTCTCCGGAAAGCAGACAGGAGAGCTGTTCCATGGCGGTAATTTCCACCAGCGGGAAGCCGGCGTTGAGCAGGATTTGGGCATTGGTCCGGGCATCGCCTTTGAGTTCTGTGATCTTGCCGAGGACCGCACATTCAACCGGCAGATTGCGGTTCAGCAGATGCCGGGTTATCACCAGCCCGTCGCCGCCGTTATTGCCCTTACCGCAGATGACAAGAAACCGCTGATGGGGAAAATCGGAGAGTTCCGCAGTAAGATAGTCAACGACACTCCGGCCGGCGTTTTCCATCAGCACCAGCCCGGAAATACCCCAGTTTTCCATTGCCAGGCGGTCGATCTGCTGCATCTGTCTGCCGGTAACGACCGGAAGCATCAGCTGATTATAAGATACAGAATCTGCCAGTCAATTGAGCGATACCGTCCTGATTGACAATTCTGGCCGGGGTGGTAAATTAATCTGAAGCAGAAAAGGAGTGTGAATGCAGCATGGTGCGGTAAAGTGGTATGATGCAGAGAAGGGGTATGGATTTATCAAGCCGGAGCTCGGTGACCGGGATGTCTTCGTCTACGCCTCGGACATCACCGGAACCGAGGAGCGGGCACTGAAGCCCGGAGAGCGGGTAAGTTTTGAAATTGCTGAGACCGTGCACGGACCGCGGGCGATCAATGTCCGCCGGGAGGCGGTCTGAATTCTGTTCCTGCCTCATTTAGTTGACAGTCAAAGATAATCAAATAGTCTTTTAAATGGTGACAGAAGTGTATCTGGGCGTGGGCAGTAATTCAGGCGACCGGGAGGAAAATCTTTACCGGGCGCTTGCCGAACTGGTCAAGCTCGGTCCGCTCCAGCGGTCCGCATGGTATGAGACCGAACCCGCAGGTATGTCGGCAGGAACTCCGCATTTTCTCAACGGCGCAGTCCGGCTCTGGACCGGATTGAGTCTTGAGGCGCTTCATGTCCGGACAGGTGAGATTGAAACCAGGCTCGGCCGGGAACCGGCGCGGTCTCCAGACGGACCGAAACGGTCACGGGCCATCGATATTGATATTTTATTTTTCAATCATCAGGTTATCGGCTGGCAGGCAGATAAACCTGACCTTGGGGCACAGCTCATTGTGCCCCACCCGCGCCTGCACGAGCGGGCGTTTGTGCTTGTGCCCCTTGCCGAGCTGGCGCCGGACTTCAGGCATCCGGTGCTGGGATTGACGGTGCGGGAGCTCTTGGCAAAGGTTGATACTTCGGGGGTGCGACCTTGGGAGCGCAGCTGAGTTATCTGGCGATTGAAGGGCCGATCGGCGTCGGGAAAACCGCACTGGCAGAACTGCTGGCAAGGCGCCTGCAGGCCCGGCTGGTGCGTGAGGTGGTGGAGGAGAATCCGTTTCTGGAAAAGTTTTACCGGGATATGCGCGGCTATGCGTTTCAGACGCAGCTGTTTTTTCTGCTTTCCCGGCACCGGCAGTTGCAGGAGGTATTCCAGTCCGGGATGGTGCTGATGGAAGGGGCGCTGGTGCCGGAACAGGCGGTGGTCAGTGACTATCTGTTTGAGAAGGACCGGATATTTGCCACGCTTAATCTGACCGAGCATGAGCTGGCGCTCTATTACCGGATTTATGAGCTGATCAGGCGGGATATTCCCAAGCCGGATCTGGTCGTATATCTGCAGGCACGGGTGGAGGTACTGCTGGCGCGGATCCGGCAGCGGGGCCGGCCGTTTGAGGTGGATATTGATCCGGAGTATCTGGGCACGCTGGCAAATCTCTACAATTCATTCTTTCTCCATTACGAAGAGGCGCCGGTGCTGATTGTCAATACCGACCGGCTGGACTTTGTCGCCAGTCAGGATGATTTTGAGGAGTTGCTGCGGGCGATCCTGGAACACCGTTCGGGCAGGAAATTCTATTCGCCCCGGAGCCGGAGGTAGCAGATGGCTGCCGATTCCGGGAAAATTACCACCCGCCGGCTGCGGAAAATGAAGGCGCTCGGGGAAAAAATTGTCTGTCTGACTGCGTATGACTTCACCTTTGCCCGGATTATTGACCGCTCCGGGGTGGATGTCATTCTGGTCGGCGATTCGGCGGCAAATGTCGTCTACGGCATGCGCACAACCCTGACGATCGGGATGGAGGAGATGCTTCTGCACACGCGGGCGGTGGCAAGCGGGGTTGAGCGGGCGCTCGTGGTCAGTGATATGCCGTTTCTCTCCTTTCAGGTGTCGCCGGAAAGGGCGGTGGAGAATGCCGGCCGGCTGCTTCAGGCCGGGGCAGAGGCGGTCAAGGTCGAGGGTGCGGGTCCGGTGCTGGAGGTGGTCAGGCGGCTGGTGGCGTTCGGAATTCCGGTAATGGGACATCTCGGACTGACACCCCAGGCGGTTCATCAGCTGGGCGGTTACCGCCTACAGGCAAGAAAGCCTGAGGAGCAGGAGAGGTTGCTGGCGGATGCGCTGGCGCTGGAAGCAGCGGGCTGTTTTGCGCTCGTCTTGGAAAAGGTGCCGGCGGAAGTGGCGGCGACTGTCACGCGCCGTCTCCAGATTCCGACTATCGGTATCGGTGCCGGACCGGAGTGCGACGGTCAGGTGCTCGTGCTTCAGGATCTGCTCGGGCTGAGCGATGAACCCCGGCTCAAGTTTGTCAAGCAATATGCTGAACTCAGCCGGATTGTCCAGACGGCGGTTGCGGAGTACTGTTCCGAGGTGCGCAGCGGCAGGTTCCCCGGAAAAGAGCACAGCTTCTATCTGGATGAAGGAAAATAACCGGGTGCGGGTAATCCGCAGTGTCCGGCAGATGCAGCTGCTTGCCGACCGGCTCCGGACACAGGGCCGGATTGGTTTTGTGCCGACGATGGGGGCACTCCATGCGGGACATCTCGAACTGGTCCGGGTTGCCCGGGAAAATGCCGATTTCACCGTTGTTTCCATCTTTGTCAATCCAATTCAGTTCGGACCCAAAGAGGACTACCGGCAGTATCCGCGGGACTTCACCCGGGACCGGCGGCTGCTTGCCGGACTCGGGGTGGATGTGATTTTCTACCCGGATGCAAAGGCGATGTATCCTGAAGGGTTTGCCACTTATGTTGAGGTTGATGGGCTCACCCGTTATCTCTGCGGCCGGTCCCGACCGGGACATTTCCGCGGGGTGACTACCGTGGTGGCAAAACTGTTTAACATTGTCAAACCCCATGTTGCGGTCTTCGGGCAGAAGGATGCTCAGCAGGCGCTGGTGATCAGACGGATGGTCCGGGACCTGAACTTTGATCTGAAGATTATCGTGGTGCCGACCGTGCGGGAGCCTGACGGTCTGGCACTCAGTTCGCGCAATGCCTATCTCACCCCAAAACAGCGCCGGCAGGCGACCGTGCTCTATCAGGCATTGCAGCTGGCTCAACAGCTGATCAGAGCCGGGGAGACCGAACCGTCCCGGGTCAAGCGGGCGCTGCGCCGGCTGATCCGCACTCAGCCTGAAGCCCGGATTGATTATGTGGAAATCGTTGATACCTCCCGGCTGGAGCCGGTTCCAAGGATTCAGGGCGAGGTGCTGGTTGCGCTCGCGGTCTATTTCGGCCGGGCACGGCTAATTGACAACCTCATTGTCCGTGCCCCGCAGTCCGGCGGTAAAAACTCCTGATACCCAGCAGCGCGGCCGTCCCCAGGAGCAGAAGCACAATTCCAATTACCACCAGTGCCAGCCGGTGAGAGGTGAGGTCACCGAGGGTGCCGATGAAGAGCGTGGTCAGAAGAAAGGTGGCGTTGGTGATGAACTCGCGGGTTGAGAATATCCTGCCCCGGATATTTTCCGCCACCTCCTCCTGCAGCATCGTATTCTGGACAACGCCGAGCCAGGAAAAGGCGATGCCGGCGATTACCGCAACCAGGATCATAAACCAGAGGGTAATGAGCCAGTTGCCGATGAAAAACAGCAGACCATAGATGAGAATGATGACGGCGACAATCAGCGGGCGGTTGATGTTTTTCGGCATCAGTCCGATGACCACTGCACCGGCAATCATCCCGATGGCGAGGATGCCGGCAAAGATGCCGACGCCAGCGGTGCCCATTCCCAGCACCTGCTGGACGAGGTAGATCAGAATCGTATAGGCGACGGCGGAGATGAAGGTGGAGACGACGATCGAGCCGAGCACAAAGGCAACCAGCCGATTGATGAAGACGAGCCGGATAACTTCTGCCAGTTCCCTGAAAAACTGAACAAAAGCGTTGACAATCTCCTGGACCAGGTTTTGCTCCGAGTGTAATCCGTGTGCCAGCGGGTTTGCTGAAAGCGGACGAGTGATACTGGTACCGATGTTGAGCACCAGGATACCGGCAACCAGATGACACGAGGCGTCAATCCAGATTCCCCGCTGCCATCCGACCCATTTGATGAGAAACCCGCCGATCACCATGCCCAGCACAGTGGCGATCCGGGAAAAGAACAGACTGGCGGAGTTGGCGGCAAGAATTTCATCCCGTGCGACAAGGCTGGGCAGGAGTGCGGGGTTGGCGGTGTTGTTAAAGATATCCAGACCGAAGAACAGGGTCAGGGCGATCCAGAACGGCACAAAAGAGCGGGTGAGGGCAATGGCGAACGGGGTGAGGCCGAGAATGGCGGTCTGGATGAAATGGGTACGGGCGATCGTATTCCGCCGGTTCCAGCGGTCAACAAGCACGCCGGCAACCGGTGAGAGCACAAGTGTTGGAATAACAAAGGCAAGCGAACCGCCGGAATAGGCGAGCAGTTTTCCGGGAGCGGACATGCCGATGACGGTAATCAGCAGCATGTGAGACAGCCGGTCGCCGAGCTGGGACATGGCACCGGCGAGCGCCAGGTAAAGGAAGTTGCGGTTTTTCAGAACCGTAATCAGTCGGGATGGCATTTTAAGCGAGTTTAGCAGAAATCGATGCAATTGCAATCCGGAAATAGCGGACAGGAAAATCCTTGACCCCGGAGCAATTACTGGTATAATGACATTTTAACTAACCAAGGAGGAAATCCGATGAAGGAAAATTCCCAGTCTCCGATTACGATTTCCGTGATCAAAGCCGATATCGGCGGCTATGTCGGGCATTCTGCCAGTCATCCGGAAATTATTGATCTGGCTGAAGATAAGCTGAAGAAGGCAAAAAAGGAAGAGCTGCTTATTGACTTTTATGTCACCAGCTGCGGTGATGACCTGGAACTGATCATGACCCACCGGCAGGGAAAAGACAGTGAAAAGATTCACAAACTTGCCTGGGACACCTTCATGGCCTGTACTGAACTTGCCCGGGAACTCAAACTCTACGGTGCCGGGCAGGACATGCTCGCCGATGCCTTCAGCGGTAATGTCAAGGGAATGGGACCGGGCGTGGCAGAGATGAGCTTTGTTGAGCGCAAGTCCGAGCCGGTGATCGTCTTCTGCGGGGACAAGTGCGCACCCGGCGCCTGGAACCTGCCGCTTTTCCGCATCTTTGCCGATCCGTTCAACACCATCGGTCTGGTGATTGATCCGACGATGCATGACGGCTTCCGGTTCGAGGTTCATGATGTATTTGAGGGCCGGGATATGGTCCTCTCCTGTCCGGAGGAGATGTATGACCTCCTGGTGCTCATCGGCTCACCGGAGAATTATGTCATCAAGAATGTCTACAAGAAGGACGGTGAAATCGCCGCCACCAGTTCCACCCAGAAACTGGCACTGATCGCCGGCCGGTATGTGGGCAAGGATGACCCGGTAATGATGGTGCGCTGTCAGTCCGGATTTCCGGCGGTGGGAGAGGTGCTGGAGGCGTTTGTCTTTCCCCATCTGGTTTCGGGCTGGATGCGCGGTTCCCACTACGGTCCGCTGATGCCGGTTGCCCAGCATCAGGCAACGCCGTCAAGGTTTGACGGTCCGCCCCGGGTTATCGCTCTCGGTTTCCAGCTGGCAGAGGGGAAGCTGATCGGACCGCGGGACATGTTTGATGATCCGGGGTTTGACCTTGCCCGCAAGGAGGCGAACCGGCTGGCGGAGTTCATGCGCCGGCACGGACCGTTCGAGCCCCATCGTCTGGGCTTGAAGGAAATGGAATATACCACCCTGCCCCAGGTGCTGAAGAAACTCCTGGAGCGGGAAAAGCAGGGTTAAAGGCAGTTGGAAAAGGAAGGGATTCAAGATTTGATGAATACCGGCACCGGCAGTGATGTGCAGGCGGTGGCGCGGCTGGCACAGGCGCGTCAGCAGCTGGAGAATGAGCTCGCCAAGGTGATCATCGGTCAGAAACCGGTGATCGAGCAGGTGCTCATCTGCCTTTTGGCGCACGGTCACGGGCTTTTAATCGGTGTTCCCGGGCTGGCAAAGACCCTGCTGGTCAATACCCTTGCCCGGGTTCTGGACCTGTCCTTCAACCGGATTCAGTTCACGCCCGACCTGATGCCCTCCGACATCACCGGCACCGAGATCATTGATGAGGACCCGCAGAGCGGACGGCGCTGTTTCCGGTTTGTGCCCGGACCGGTGTTTGCTAATGTTGTCCTGGCGGATGAGATCAACCGGACTCCGCCCAAGACCCAGGCGGCACTGCTGCAGGCGATGCAGGAATACCGGGTGACGGTCGGGGGCAGAACCTATGACCTGCCCGCACCGTTCTTTGTGCTCGCAACTCAGAATCCGATTGAGCTTGAGGGCACCTATCCACTGCCTGAAGCCCAGCTTGACCGGTTCATGTTCTCAATTGTGGTTGATTATCCCAGTCCGGAGGAGGAGAAGAAAATCGTCCAGAGCACCACCTCGGCATACGAACCGGTCCTGGAACGGATTCTGGATGCGGACGAGGTGCTGGCGCTGCAGGCGCTGGTGCGCCGGGTGCCGGTGGCGGATGAGGTGCTGGACTTTGCGGTCCGGCTCACCGGCATGACCCGGCCCGGCAGTCCGGATGCACCGCAGTTTGTCAAGGACTATGTGAGCTGGGGTGCGGGACCGCGGGCGACCCAGTACCTGGTGCTCGGTGCCAAGACCCGGGCGATTCTTGAGGGCAGATACACGCCGGGAATTGATGATGTGATTGCGGTAGCCCTGCCGGTGCTCCGGCACCGGGTGATTACCAATTTCACCGCTGAGGCGGAGAACATCCGGGTTGAGGAGCTGATCCGCCGGCTGATCGAGACCTGCAGTCAGCGCCGTTAAGCCGGTCCGGTGCCGGAATTAAAAGGAGTGAAGATGAGAAAGATCGGGCTGGTGCCGCTTGCCAGTCTCAAACCCGGGGACAACCGGTTTGAACTGGAGGGAGTGGCACGGGATTACGGGCTGGAGATTCACGAGGTTCGGGAAAACCCCTCTTTTGAAGAACTGCTGGGCAGAATCCGGGTGGCGGTGGTGATCACCCGCAGTGGCAAGCGGTTTCTGGTTCGGGGCAGAGTTCACTTCCGGGCGCGGCTGCGCTGTGCGATCTGCAATGAGGAGTATGAGCAGGATTTTGATGAGGAGCTGGTTGCCGAATTCACAATGCTGGAGCGGACCGGTGCCGCCTATGCCCGGGAGCTGGAACCGGAGGAGCTGGACCGGGTGAAGATTGATGCTGACTTCATTGACCTGAGTGCGGTGATTCATGATGCGATCCATCTGGCAATTCCGATCGCACCGCGCTGCCGTGAGGACTGTCAGGGTATCTGTCCGGTCTGCGGGGCAAACCGCAACCTGGTGCGGTGCGGATGTGAACTGCGGGAAAAAGGAACGGCTGCGGGCGGTTGACCCGCTAACCGGTCAGCTATAATATTTTAAAACAGCAAGCTGTGGAGGCGTATGATGGCAGGATTCAGATATAAACCGGTGCACGCCCCGCGTGGCACCACCCTGACCTGCAAGGGCTGGCACCAGGAGGCGGCGCTCCGGATGCTTTTAAACAACCTTGACCCCGAGGTGGCGGAGAGGCCCGAGGAGCTGATTGTCTACGGCGGCACCGGCAGAGCCGCCCGCAACTGGGAATGCTTTCAGGCGATCGTCTCCTGTCTCAAGCAGCTGGAAAATGACGAGACCCTGCTTGTCCAGTCGGGCAAGCCGGTGGCGATCTTCCGGACCTTTGAGCATGCGCCCCGGGTGCTGATCGCCAACTCCAACCTCGTGCCCCGCTGGGCGACCAAGGAGTATTTTGATGAGCTCGAGGCGCAGGGGCTGATCATGTATGGCCAGATGACCGCCGGCTCCTGGATTTACATCGGCACGCAGGGCATCCTGCAGGGCACACACCAGACCTTTGTCAGTGCGGGTATCAGGCACTTCGGTTCCGGGGACCTGACCGGCAGGCTCGTGGTTTCGGGCGGGCTGGGTGGAATGAGCGGTGCCCAGCCGCTCGCTGCGACGATGGCGAATGCGGTCTATCTCGGAGCCGAGGTGGATCCGGCGCGGATTGAACGGCGCCGGGCATCGCGCAAACCCCGGTATCTGGATGAGCGGATTGATAATCTCGACCGGGCGATTGATGCGGCGCTCGAGGCAAAGGCGCACCGGCAGGCAAAGTCAATCGTCTGGTGTGGCAACATCGTTGACCTGCTCCAGCGGCTGCTCGAGCGCAATGTCACCCCCGACCTCCTGACCGACCAGACCTCAGCCCATGACGAGCTCAACGGCTATGTGCCGGCAGGCATCAGTTTTGAGCAGGCGCTGGAACTGCGACGCCGGGATCCGCAGGAGTACAAGCGCCGTGCCTACGAGACGATGGCGCGCCATGTCCGGCTGATGCTCGCCCTGCAGGAGCGGGGTGCGGTCACCTTTGACTACGGCAACAACCTGCGCGGCAAGGCGCTCGAGGGCGGATATCTCCGCGAGGAGGAGATCCGGACTCCGGGCAGAACCGGCTCCTGGAAGTATCCGGGTTTTGTGCCCGCCTATATCCGGCCGCTCTTCTGTCAGGGGATGGGACCGTTCCGCTGGGTCGCCCTCTCCGGTGAGCCGGACGACATCTACGAGACCGACAAGATCGTGATGGAGCTTTTCCCGGACAAGCCCGAACTCCACAACTGGCTCAAAAAGGCGGAAAATGAGGTGCCGTTTCAGGGCCTGCCGGCAAGGATCTGCTGGCTCGGCTACGGGGAGCGGGACCGTGCCGGTCTGGCATTCAACCGGGCGGTCCGTGAGGGCAGACTCCGGGCGCCGATTGTCATCGGCCGAGACCATCTGGACACCGGCTCGGTCGCCTCACCCAACCGGGAGACCGAGGCGATGAAGGACGGCTCAGATGCGATCGCCGACTGGCCCCTGCTCAATGCGCTGCTCAATGTTGCCTCCGGCGCCTCCTGGGTTTCAATCCATTCCGGTGGCGGCGTCGGCATCGGCTATTCGGTCCATGCCGGCCAGGTGGTGGTCTGCGACGGCACACCCCAGATGGATGAGCGGCTCCGCCGCGTTTTGACCAATGACCCGGGTCTGGGCGTGTGCCGGCATGCGGATGCCGGCTATGAGGAGGCGATCAGCCTTGCCCGGAAAGCCGGAATTGTGATTCCGATGCTGGATTAAGTGTCAAGACTGCTGCTTCTGCTTCTCCTGCCGGCTGCCTGCGGACAGCTCCGCCCACTTTCCCGGGCGGACCGGCTCGGTCCGGAGGAGAAACTGGAATACCTGATTTTACGCACCCTTGACCCGCAGGCAGGAGAGCAGTATCTCAGTCTCGGCTCGGCACAGGCACGTCAGGAGTATCTGGACTGGTTCTGGCAGGACCGGAATCCGGAGGAGCACCGGCGCTACCACGAGCGGGCAGAAAAGGCGGCAGCGCTCTTCGGCCGGCTCGACCTGCTCGGTGATGAGCGGATACCGGTCTACATCCGCTACGGACCGCCCCGGCGCGAGGAGTATGCACCCCTGCCGGTGGAAAACGAGACCCTGCGGCTTTTTGTCAACCCGGCGGAGATCTGGACCTATGACTCGCTCGGGCTCCAGTTTGACTTTGTCAAGACCGGGGTCGGGTTCCGGCAGGTCGGATTTACCCGGTTCGGCAATCGCTGGTTTCCGCCCGCATTTGAGCCGGTGGATTATGGCAGACCGGCACCGTCGCCCGGACCGGATGCCAGAAAACTGGACCTTCAGATTGCCCTTTACCGGTTAAGCCAGCACCAGGAGACGGTGCAGGTTGAGCTTCATTACGGCGTGAGACCGGCGGGTTTGAAGCCGGGCGATATCCTCCGGTTTGAATTCCGGTTTGACTCCCGGCGCTACGGCGGTTTCGTCCGCTCCGGCTGGTATGGTTTTTCCGCCGACACCGGGAACGTCCTGGTGGTCGGCAGGGAGCTTTTTTCCCTGCCTGCCGACATCTATTCGGTCCGGGTCAGTGCGGTCAACCGCGACGGCTCGGCAGCGGGCGAGGTCCGGGCAGAGCTTAACCTCGTGGACTATGTCCGGCGCGCCCAGCCCGGCTCTGATATTGTACTATATGCACTGGTGGATGATATCTTCCAGAGCCCGCAGTTTGAGCATCCCCGCTACCGCCGGGTGGTGCCGCTTGTTCTCCCTGAGGTCCGCTCCGGTGGCACCTTCTACGCCCTGTTTGAAATCTACAACCTGAAGACCGACAGCCTCAACCGCCACCGGGCACAGGTCCGCTACGAGCTGATGGACCTGGACACGAGAAGAATGGCGGTTATCCCCGCACCCTCCCGCTTCATCACCGGTGCGGGCACAACCGGCACTGCGCTGGAGCGGGTGCACACCATGGACTTGAATCCGGGCAATTACCTGCTGCTCGCCCGGGTTGAGGACCTGAACTCGGGAAGACAGCTCAGCCTGACCACCCGGTTCCGCATCCTACCGCCGGAGAAGAAATAGCCACTTCAGCCAGCCCAGCCCCCAGGCAATAAAGGTCACCAGCCAGGTCTGCCACTCCGCCAGCGCCTCCCGGATGCTGAACCCCGGACTCTCCGGCTGGGGACAGGCAAGGGCAATAATTTCCGCCTCTGCCCGGCTGATCAGCCCGTAAATCAGCAGATAGCCGAACAGCACCACCAGTGCGCTCCAGACCGGCGGATGGAAGCCGACCACCACTCCGGCAACCAGCGCAAAATTCCCCAGATAGAGCGGATGGCGGAAATAGCGGTAAGGACCGCTGACCACCAGCCGGCGGGCAGAAATCTCCGGCTTTCTGCTCTCCCTGCCAATATAGCCCGCGGTCCAGAACCGCAAAAGCAGACCGGGGAGGAGCAGCACCAGCCCGTTCAGCAGTGTTCCGGGTCCGGGTCTGCCGGTCAGGGCGACAAGGACAAAACCGAGCAGACCGGCAACCTGCCGGCAGCGGAAAAGAAACCGCCCGAGCCGGGCGGTAGGGGAAAGTTCGGAAGACGCCAATACTGTTTGAAGGTTATCTTACCCGCTCAGCGACAAACTCTCCTTCGCCGTCAATCGGGTCAACCTCAATATTGAAGATCCCGGCGCCGATCAGCTTCACCTTCGGGTCGTCAGCCAGGTCCTGCTCCTCAGATCCGCGCGCACCGACCGCGCTCTGCCGGACGATAAAGGTGGCATCCTTCGGGCTGGTGAACTGCCACACCTCCAGCTCCTCCTCGGTCACGAGCTGAAACCGGAAGGTAAAGCCGGTGCTGGCATAACCCTGGACCCGGTTCAGAACCGGCTCCTCACCCTTGGCAAGCCGCAGCCCCCATTCACAGTCAACCGAATCCCACCTTACGGTAATCCGCCACTCCTTCATTCCCTTCAGCGTCAGCGGTGCGCTCGAGTTCACCGGCACCCGCCGCGGCTCAACCCCGCTCGCCTCAACGAGCACCAAAATCCGGCTGTTCTTGGGCAGATCAAACCACAGCACCGTCTCCTCGGACCGGGTCTCAATCGTAAAGCTGTTATGCTCCCAGAGCCGGGTTACCCTGCCCTTCAGCTCCAGCCCGGAAGCGCCAACTGCCAGGATGACAAAGAGCAGTACACCTGCGACTTTAACCGACTTCACGCCGCCTCCTTTTTAATTATCAGACCAGAAGATTTTCCAGCCGCATGATTGACCACACCGGTGCGGTCCGCGGCAGATCCAGATCTACGCAGTTTGCCGGGGTTTCAGGAGCGGGCAGATCCTTATAGGGCACCGGCGGCACCTCGGGATCGGGCAGAGTCAGCCCGTCAATTCTGGCGCCCGCCACATACCCGATCACCCTGCCTCCCCGGTCATAGAGCACATTCTGGACAAAGAACCCGCGATGGGTTCCCCGGAGATCATAGACCGTCCTGCCGACGAGAAACCCGCGCGGCTTGCCCATGAAGTCATAGAAAACCACTTCCCGCAGCCGGTAGGTTGCCTTGCCGAACCTGTTATAAATCACCTTCTCCGTCATTTCTTCCTCCGTAAACAAAGAGCGCAATTAAACACAGATTAAAATTATCAGTAAAACCGGTTAAAAGTCAAGCCGGGACAAAACCCGGTCCTGAGATTGAGCACAGCCGCAATTTCTCCACCTGCCTGCTCCACTGCGGTCAGGACAGTAAACCGCTGGAAACCACCGGCATCAGCGGAGTCAACTGTCCTCCCTGCAGGACCGGGGTAGCCCGGGGCTAGCCCTTAAGTATTTGAAAACTTTTCAGTTAAGTTAAAAATACCCTAAAGCAGGAGTGTTGCGGGCGCGGGTGCTTGACAGCGCTCATTGTTCCGGATATAATGGCGTCTGATTGTGGTGCGATGGTTCCGGACCGGTTTCAGCCTGACCGCATTGCTCTTTGACAATCCGGAGTTTTTTCTGGGTTGAGCACTCAATGCCAATTCCGGCGGGGGTCAACCCAAATCCACCTTTTAACATCCTGCTCTTCAGATAGTTACAGCCCTGAGGGTCTGAATCCTGTCCCTGATTCAAAAGGGATTGCGACATCATAAGTATGATATGCCAAGCCCGTTTTATACCGTAAGTCGTCTGAATCCTGTCCCTGATTCAAAAGGGATTGCGACGGTCGGCGACAGAGATGTGATTCAGAAGGTCAGCGAGCTCGGCGTCTGAATCCTGTCCCTGATTCAAAAGGGATTGCGACTTCCGTAGGGATGTCGTTCAGGTAGTTTCTCTTATTGCTCTGTCTGAATCCTGTCCCTGATTCAAAAGGGATTGCGACTGCTCAGCACTTTTAGCTTCTGTTTTAAGCCCGCCCTCTCCTAAGTCTGAATCCTGTCCCTGATTCAAAAGGGATTGCGACCACTTGTTGTGAAGGTATCAATCACCCTGCCGAACTTTTTCGGTCTGAATCCTGTCCCTGATTCAAAAGGGATTGCGACCAACCGGTTTAGGACACTGGCGGATTATCTGCCTTGCCGTCTGAATCCTGTCCCTGATTCAAAAGGGATTGCGACACAGAACCAGTCAACCCACTCATCAAGATGTTGCCGGAATATCCTCTGAATCCTGTCCCTGATTCAAAAGGGATTGCGACCAAGTATCGCATACCCACGGATAAAGGGAAGGTTCACTTTGTCTGAATCCTGTCCCTGATTCAAAAGGGATTGCGACCGGTCTTAACTTTCACCGGCCGCCACTTTTGCCCGTCCCAGTCTGAATCCTGTCCCTGATTCAAAAGGGATTGCGACCCTGACCACAACCCCCAGTTTTCGCTTCCTAAGGGCACGCCGTCAGAATCCTGTCCCTGATTCAAAAGGGATTGCGACATTTTTTCTTCATCTCTTCGTAGAATTTAGACATGAATTTACTCGGTCTGAATCCTGTCCCTGATTCAAAAGGGATTGCGACTTAATGGCGTTAATAACTTCGTCAGCGGATAATGTGAAAGGTCAGAATCCTGTCCCTGATTCAAAAGGGATGCTGTCAGCATTTATTGACAATCGGCTTTGAAGCAGATATAAATTGTCATCTTGCGCTATCTGCCTTTGAGCGTTCAGTTTACCGCTACCGAGCCGTTGGAGCTGCCGGAATTCAAAGGGGCGGTGGTGCGGGGCGGTTTCGGGCTTGCCCTGCGCCGGGTCTGCTGTCCCTTTCCGGACCGTAACTGCCGGGGCTGTCTGCTCCGCCCGCGCTGTGTCTGGAGTTATGTGTTCAATACCCCCAAGCCGGATAACTTCCCTCTTACCTTTAAGCCAGAGACTGTGCCCCAGCCGTTTGTTCTCGAACCCCCGGATGATGAACGCACCCGTCTGCCGCGCAACTCCCGGCTGCGGTTCGGGCTGGTGCTCATCGGCAAAGCGATTGACTTTCTCGCCTATTTCATCTGTGCTCTGGAGCAGCTGGCAGAGCTGGGGCTGGGCAGAAACCGGGCGTCCCTCAGGTTCAACGGCGTCTATCAGAACGGCAGACAGATTTACAAGCCCGAGCGTCAGGTAATCACCGACAGGCTGGCGATTGAGGAGTTCAACTTTGTCCCGACTCAAACACCGGTTTCAAAAGTAAGGCTCGAGTTTCTTACTCCGACCCGCATAATCTATCAGGGCAGGCTCTGCCGGCGCCCGCAGTTTCATATTCTGGTCCGGGCGCTTTTGCGCCGGCTCTGGCTGCTGAGCACATTTCACGACCAGCCGGTTGAGTTTGACCACCGCTGGTTGCTCCGGGAAGCAGAAAAGGTCCGGCTCACCGAGGCGGTTTTTGCCGGTGCGGACTGGTATCACTTTTCCCGGCGCCAGGGCAGGTTGATCGAACGGGAAGGGGTGACCGGCTGGGCGGTTTATGAGGGTGAGCTGACACCCTTCATGCCCTTCCTTACCGCCGGTGAGATCATTCACATCGGCAAGGGGGCAACCTTTGGCATGGGAAAATACAGACTGGAGGTGCTATGAACGAGAGGGAGTTTCAGGCGGTCGTGCTTGGTGCCCTGCTGCACGACATCGGCAAGTTCTGGCATCGGACCGGAGAACTGCCGGGGACTGATCATCCGGAGCTGAGCAATAGGTTTATCACCAACTATCTTGACCCGGAGTGGGTGGATGCGGCGGATATCGCCGCCCGTCACCACCTGCGTGATGTCAAGACGGCACGCAATCCGGCGCTGACCATGATCGTCACGCTTGCCGACTGGCTCTCCAGTGGGGAAAGGATCAGCCTTGAAGAGGGAGAGGAGGGCACACCGTCGGCACTGGCGCTGATTTCTGTCTTTTCCACGCTTTATCACTCCGAGGAGTACACCCGGTTTCCCCTTTCCGAACTGCCTGAGGATGGCAAAATTGAGCCTTCTGCCAGTTACGAACCGGGGTGGGCTGATTATCAGCGGCTCTGGCACCGCTTCACTCAGGAGGCAGGTTCGCTGAAGGGGCTGGGGTTTGATGCGCTCGTCAACCGGCTGCTTGCCCTGCTGGAGAAGTATACGATGTTCATTCCCGCAGCGGCATACCGGAGTCTGGCAGACATCTCCCTTTTTCACCATCTCAAGTTAAGCGCAGCGATCGCCGCCTGTATCTACCGCACCGGGCTTGAGCCAGGCGAGGTGGAGGGGCTCATTGAGGCGCTGAAGTCGGAGCAGGTATCAGGCACAGGAGAGGTTGCAGCGCTTGTCGGCGGTGATCTGTCGGGGATCCAGGAGTTCATCTACAACCTCCGGGCAGAAGGGGCGCTCAAGAGCCTGCGCGGGCGTTCGCTTTATCTCCAGCTTGTCTCCGAGGCGGTTGCCGGCAGGATTCTCGATCTCTTCCAGCTGCCCCGCACCAATCTTCTTTACTGCGGTGGTGGTCATTTCTATCTGCTCGTGCCGGTGGTTGACAATCTGGCAGAGAAGATTGCCGGCGTTGCCCGTGAGGTTGATCAGGTTCTGCTGGCAGTCCATCAGGGCAGGTTGAGTGTTACGGTGGCGGTCGAGCGGGTCCGGGCAGAGGAGTTCAGGCTTGAGCGGTTTGGCAGGGTCTGGGAAGAGCTGCATAGCCAGCTGGGGGAGATGAAGCGGCGCCGGTTCAGCCGGCTGCTGGCGGGGACCGACTGGCAGAGGGTGCTCGGTCCGACCGGGGTTGGCGGTGAAGCGCCTGGCTGTGCAATTTGCGGCGAAGAGCTGACCCGCGGTGAGCAGGAGGTGTGTTCTCTCTGCGACAGCTTCATCCAGCTGGGCAGACAGCTGCATCAGGCAAAGTATCTGATTGAGAAGCCGGTGGCGGCACATCCCCTTGACCGCCGGGACTGGAATGCGGTGCTGGCCGCACTGGGCAGAAGTTACTCGTTTGTTACTGATATCCGCTCGGGCACGGAGGGGCAGGTTTATATCCTCAACAGCACAGAACTGCCGGCAGGAGACGGCGGTCTCCGGTTTATCGCCACCCATGTGCCGCAGGCAGAGGGCAAAACAGCAGAGCTGAAGGATATCGCCGGTAAGGCTGACGGGGTAAAACGCTGGGGTGTGCTGCGGATGGATGTTGACCGGCTGGGCGAGACCTTCCGCAAGGGTCTGGGCGAGACCGCCTCCGTTTCCCGGCTGGCGATGCTCAGCTATCTGCTGGGTTACTTCTTCACCGCCCGGGTGCAGGCGCTGGCGCAGGAGGATAAATTCCTGGACAGTATCTACCTTGCCTATTCGGGTGGTGATGACCTGTTTGTCATCGGTGCCTGGTCGCAACTGCCGCAGTTTGCCCGGAGAATTTATGAGGAGTTTCAGCGTTTCACCTCCGGCAGGCTCACCCTGTCTGCCGGTATCTTTGTTGCGCCGGCGGAGAAGTTTCCGGTCTACGAGGCGGCGCAGCGGGCTGGCGATGCCGAGGATCAGGCGAAGATGATGGGACGGAATGCGCTCGTATTTCTGGATGCGTTCGTCAGCTGGGACGATTATCCGGATGTCCGGGATATCACCTGTCAGCTCGTCGAACTGCTGGGAGACGGATACCCGGTTCCCCGCGCCCTGCTCTCAATTCTCAACTCCAGCTGGGCACTCATGGAGCAGGCAGACAGAAACGAAATTCCGGTCTTTCCGGTCTGGCGCCTGCTTTATGCCCTGACGAGATTGAAAGCCAGAATGAAGAACATGCCCGAGGCGGTGCTGAAGCTGGATGAGCTGGAGAAGCGGGTTGTGCAGGACATTAACCTTCACCCTCATCTTCCGCTCATCACCCGCTGGGCAGAACTGAGGACAAGAGAAAAACTAAAAAGGGAGGATAAGGATGCAACAATCACAAAGAACCAGCAGCCAGTCCAATCCTGAGGCAAAGTACTTCCGGGAATACAAGCCGACAGAGAAAGCCAGAGAGCATATAGAGGAGATCGTCCGCAAGGGAAATGTCAGACTCCTCAATACCTTCGCCCAGGAGCTGGGACAGATTTTCATAAACAAGATGGGCAAGGAGAAGGAGCTGACAACCTCGCAGGTCCGTTCCATCCTTGATGACATCCAGAGCATTGATACCAGCAGTGAAGACAGCGTCCGGCGTGAGCTGGAACTGCTCAGGCCGAAACTGGCCTATGCGGCGGGCAGACACAAAGGCAGGGTCAAGCAATTTCAGGGGGTTATTGATTATGCGATTGAGCTGGTGACCGATCCGAATACAAAAGCGCCAGCTTCAATGTTTGAAAATCTCAAGGCATTCATTGAGGCGGTGGTTGCCTATCACCGCTATTATGGTGGAAGGGAGTAAAAAATGGCAGAGATTAGACTGCATGGCAAGGTAATTATCAGTGCCGAGATTGTCGCCTTGACCGGAATCAGAGTTGGTGGCAGTCAGACCGGATTAAAAATCGGGGGACCGGATTCTCCGGTGATCAGCGATGCCTACGGCGTTCCATACATTCCCGGTTCGGCTCTGCGCGGTAAGATGCTGACACTGACTGAGCGTAAGCTGGCGAAGCCTCCCTCCCAGCATGGCGGACGGCACATGTGTTCATCGGGTTCCCTTTGTGAGGTGTGTAAGATCTGGGGCGTTCTTGGTGTCTCCGGCTCGGCTAACGGCGAAACTGTAACCCTCGGACGTTTGCTGGTGCGGGATGTTCCGCTGGATCAGTCAACCATAACGCCAGAGATGCAGAAGAATATGGATCTGAAGTATACCGAGGTGAAATTTGAGACCGCAATTGACCGCCGGACCGGAACTGCGCTTCATGGCAGCCTCCGTCAGATTGAGCGGGTGCCGGCAGGGGCGATCTTCCGGCCGGCAGAGTTCATCTTCAACATCTATGAGGATGGAGATAAAGACCTGCTCAAGCATCTGTTTGAGGCGATGGCGCTGCTTGAGGATGACTATCTCGGCGGGATGGGCTCGCGCGGCTACGGCAAGGTGAAGTTTGAAAATATCAGAGTCTGGTGGAACAAGAAAGAGGATTACGAAAAGGGCAATCTTGGCCTTACTGCTGAAAGAGCGGTAAACAAAACCTGGACAACTCCGCGGGAGCTGATTAATAACTTTGCAGAGTTGAAAAAGGGGCTCACCGGATGATGACTACCTTGAACGCCTGCATACTGAAACCGAAGGGTCCACTGCACCTTGGCCAGCGGGAAGGGATGCGGGAGGGCACGGAGACGCTCGTTCATTCCGACACCCTCTTTTCCGCCCTCTGCCACAGTTTTCTGCTTCTTTACGGCAGAGCGGAGCTGGAGCGGTTTCTTGCCGCCTTCGGCTCCACGCCCCCGCTCCTCATCAGTTCCGCTTATTGCCATTGCCAGGACCGGTTCTACTTTCCGGTGCCCCATAATCAGATTCCGGTGGGCAAGGAGCAGAAGAAAATCCGCTTCGTTATGCAGTCGGAGTTTGAAAAACTGCTGGCAGGCAAGGCGCTCGATGAGGAAACAGTGCAGGCAAAGCTCCCCGAAGGCGTAATCACAACCGACGATGTTCCCAGAGTTACTGTCTCCCGGCTTACCGGCACGGCAGCCGAGGAGGGCGGGTTCTATCATCTCGGCCAGGTCTGGCTCCATAATGCCGCTTTCTTTTTCCTCTACGAGGTCAAACCGGAGTGGAAGGAAAAGTTTGAGGCAACAGTCCGGCTGATGTGCGATGAGGGGGTCGGCGGCTATCGCACGGTCGGCAAGGGGCAGTTTTATCCGCCCGAGTTTCGCCAGATTGAGCTCAACCTGCCTTCCAGTGCCGACGCCGAACTCCTGCTGTCACTCTACTACCCTGCCGAGGGCGAGACCGCCCGGCTGGCTGAAGGCTGGTATCAGCTGATTTTCCGCCGGGGCTATGTCTACTCACCAGACAATCGCTCCTGGCGGCGCAAGGCGGTCGGTATGTTTGCCGAGGGGTCGGTGTTTCCCGGTGGTAATCACCGCGGGATGCTGGTTGATGTTACCCCGGACAGGGTGCTGCTTCCGCATCCGGTCTATCGTTACGGAGTTGCTTTTACCCTGCCCTGCCGCTTCAGGCCGGAAAGGAGGGGTGAATGAGTTCAAATTCCTTTACTGTCCGGTTGAAGATCCTGACTCCGGTTCATATCGGCTCCGGCGAGACCGTCAGCATACTGGACTACTTCCTTGAGGCTGGACAGCTCTGCCGGGTGGATATTGCCGGCCTTTTCAGCGACCCGGATTTCGTTTCCATCAAAGACAAGTTTCTGCAGTCTGCTGCCAGCGGTCAGGCGATTGACAAGCTTCTGCCGAAAGAGCTGCTCCGGAAGCACATTCTGTACCGGATTCCGGTTTCACCCAGTGCCCGGAATACCAATCAGATTGAAGTCCGGCTTTTTATCCAGTCTGCCGGCAGAGTCTACATTCCAGGTTCCTCCCTCAAGGGTGCGATCCTCGCCGCCCTGTGCTATGATGTTCTCAAACAGTCAGATTATCATACGTTAAGCTCTATACTTGAAGGTTGGGAAAAAGAGAACCGGAGGGGCAAAAAGACAAGGGAGTACGAGGACCCGCTCAATATCGTACTGCCGGCGTTAATCGATGCGGGAGATCTCCAGCTCAAGAAATTCACCCGCTGGCTGGATGTTACCGATTCCGATTTTAAGAACCCCTCGGACGCTCTGGAGCTTTCCCTTGCCCGGGTGATTGGTGCCCGGCGTGGTGTGATCCTGGTTCTGTATGAAACCCTCAGACCCGGCATCACCTTCAACCTGACGCTCAGGATCCCGCCTCAGTCAAAGCTTACTCCCGAGACACTGCTGGAAAGGGTCAACGAGTTCTACCGCAAGGTGCTGGAAAAGGACCGTCAGCCAACGGATGTGCAGGTGAACTCCAGCCGGGTCCTGATCCGGCTCGGTCAGGGTTCCGGAATGTTTGCCACCGCTCTGCTCATTCTTGCCCAGGAGCTGAATTTAACTCATATTTACCGTCTGCCCAAGGTTGATACCCGGATCGGACCGCGGACCCGCAAGCGGATCGGGTCAATACCTATGGGCTGGGCGGAGCTGGAGGTGGTATGAGCAGAGATAAGGGAACTGTCGATGATAAAAACTTTAATGAATTGGTAGAGCGTTGGCGAACAGCATCTTCTGACGAGCGCGACACGTTTTATCGCGAACGGTTATGGCCCGAACTCAAGAAGCGATTTAAATCAATTTCCGGTTATGAGCAACCGGAAATATTGCTTTCGCTGGTTGGCACCAGTCCCGAACCAGTCATTTTGACGATTCTGGCACTTGCCCCTAGGAGGGTGCATTTCATATGCTCGACCGAAACCGAGAGACAGTTGCGTTTCATCGTCAGTGAAACCGGACTTCAGCCCGACCAGTACGACAAAACCATTCTGAAGGGTATCGAAACAGGCGAGGTATATCAGGGATTCAACGAACTGCTGAACCGTTATCAGGGGCGGAAACTCGCCTGTGACATCACCGGCGGCAAAAAAGCCATGGTCGTGGGTGCAGCGTTGATTTCGTTTCTGAAAAATATCCCTTGCTATTATGTTGACCCCAGGGAGTATCTTGCCGATCTGCGTCGCCCCAGGCCCGGAAGCGAAGAGATTGTGCAGCTTTCCAACCCCTATCAGGTTTTCCGTTCGGTTGAAGAAGAGCTGGCTGATAAGCTTTATAATTGTGGCAGTTATCAGCCGGCAAGTGAGATTTACAACACGCTGTGCCGGAAGATACCGGACCCCAGAAAATGTCATGTAAAAGCGCTTGTTTCCAGTTCCTATGGCGAGTGGTTTGAGTTTCGTTTCCGCAGCGCCTATAATTTTTTATCCGAGGCAGTTAATTGTGCTGAACAATATCGCCTGTTCATGGACCATGTACCCAGGTGGAAAGAACAGATGGAATTTCTCAAGCCGCTGACCGAAGATGACCGGAATAAATACTACGAATTACTGAAAAAAGAGGAGTACCGAAGGTCAGCTCTTATTTCCCTTGCAGTCAAGGCGCAAATAGCGCTTGATGCTCAGCAGGCAAGTGTTATTGC
Source organism: candidate division WOR-3 bacterium (assembly GCA_039801085.1). NCBI lineage: Bacteria > Pseudomonadati > Caldifarciminota > Caldifarciminota bacterium. The sequence goes on from JBDRTY010000001.1 coordinate 197,613, forward strand.
TCTCTGTTCCTATCGGATCATAGAGCTGGCTGGACAGATAAGTCTGGTGCAGCACAACATCAATCCCGGTCAGGTTGAAGGGAAAATCCGGCAGGATTATCAACAGGCTTTCAGCAGGTTGCACAAAGAGGTTATGGGCAGTGGGGCTGAGGTGCCGGTGCGTCTGGGTCTGATTCACACTTACATGATGCTTTATCTGCTTAAAGACCGACTGGTAGCTGAGGAGAATGAGGATTTCTTAAAAGGAATGCGAAAGAAGCTGGACATTCGCAATGGCTTGTGGATTGAGCATGGAAATGCGACCATTACTATGAAGGAGGCGGAAGAATTTTTCGGCTACGCCCTGAACTGGCTGAAAAAACTGTATCCCGACTATCAGGATATGATTCACAGGATCAAGCCCGTTCCCTGGACAACAACATAGTTCCTCAAACCGGCATCGCTCTTTGACAATCGGGAGTGATAATCGGTACCGGAGAGATTTGTGAGGATGAGGATGTGTATGTGGTTTAATTCTGGGTTGACGCTGAAAGTGCGTTTTTCCCGGCTCTCAACCCATACGGCATACATAACCTCCAGCTGTTCAAATACTTGCGATGTCGAGAGTCTGAATTCTGTCCCTGATTCAAAAGGGATTGCGACTGAGGATTTTGCCAGTTATCTGCTTCATCAATCACCAGCAAGTCTGAATTCTGTCCCTGATTCAAAAGGGATTGCGACTGCGGATTTCAAGCCCAGAACCAAGGGCGTCAATCAGCGTTCGTCTGAATTCTGTCCCTGATTCAAAAGGGATTGCGACGGATATTCCTGATATTCGCCCAGCGTGTCAATAATAACAACGTCTGAATTCTGTCCCTGATTCAAAAGGGATTGCGACCATCAAATCGGCGACACGGTGAAACTGACAGCCGACACCGTCTGAATTCTGTCCCTGATTCAAAAGGGATTGCGACTTTCGCTTTAGTGAGATAGGCATCCATGCCCCCCTTCATTTTACGTCTGAATTCTGTCCCTGATTCAAAAGGGATTGCGACTGCGGAAAACACGAGTTCCCTCCATCACCGTCAATCTGAATCCGTCTGAATTCTGTCCCTGATTCAAAAGGGATTGCGACCTCTGAGAGGCGAAGATTTCTTCGCCCACCGGTTCTACGGTGTACGTCTGAATTCTGTCCCTGATTCAAAAGGGATTGCGACTGCGGAAAACACGAGTTCCCTCCATCACCGTCAATCTGAATCCGTCTGAATTCTGTCCCTGATTCAAAAGGGATTGCGACCGCCGCCATGAGCCAGCATCGCAAGCGTTCGGAATAGCCCCGTCTGAATTCTGTCCCTGATTCAAAAGGGATTGCGACGCCCGGGAGATTTCGTTCCACGATGGCGATGACACCGGAATACCCGTCTGAATTCTGTCCCTGATTCAAAAGGGATTGCGACGGTTAACAATTCCGCCAAAACCAAGTCTCTATTTTCCTTCGGTCTGAATTCTGTCCCTGATTCAAAAGGGATTGCGACCGCCTGCCAGCCTTTGACCGCCTGCCCACCAAACTATTCAGTATGTCTGAATTCTGTCCCTGATTCAAAAGGGATTGCGACATAGCCAGTCATTAATTCGCTCATTTTTTTACAACAAGCGTTCGTCTGAATTCTGTCCCTGATTCAAAAGGGATTGCGACCATCAGGATGCTTGGCAATCCAATCCTCAAGAGCCTGAAAGTCTGAATTCTGTCCCTGATTCAAAAGGGATGCAATTTACTGTTAAAATCAGACGGTTCTCCGGTCTGTGCTTGACCGGTTGAGCGGCTTTTATATGCTTTGGCGATGAAGCGGCTGGTTTTTCTGTTTGCAGGGGTGATGCTCGTTGTTTCCGGTTGCGGTAAGCGGGCGCCGGAGAGCGATTTGAAAAATCTGAAGGCGGTGGATACAACCGGTTCCGCATTCGGCAGTTATCTGCGGGTGATGGCAGCCGGGAAGGATGAGGCGCAGGTGCGCCGGGCGGTGGACAGTGTTTTTGCGCTCTGCGACTATTTCAACCGGCTGTGGTCGCCGTTTTCCGAGTCGAGCGAGATCTCCCGGCTGAACCGGGAGGGGTGTCTTAAGGTTTCAGCTGACACCCGCCGGCTGATTGAGGAGGGGCTGAAGTTTGGCCGGCTGACCCGGGGCGCATTTGACATTACCGTGGCACCGCTGATGCGGCTCTGGGGTTTCCGGGACCGGCGGTTCCGGGTGCCACTGCCCGGAGAGGTTGAGGCGATCAGGTGTTTTGTCGGTTATGAGCGGGTGCGGCTCGGTCTGGGCTATAAGGTTGTGCTGGAGCCGGGGATGGAGGTTGATCTGGGCGGGATTGCGGTCGGCTATGCGCTGGACCGGGTGGTGGAGGTGCTGAAGCAGAACGGGGTTGAGGTCGGGCTGGTGGATGCGGGCGGTGATATCGTGGTGTTCGGCAATTACCAGGCGGCAATCGGGGTGCAGAATCCGCGGAGTGAAGGGGTGGAGCGGGTGGTGGTGCTCAGGGATTGTGCGATCGCCACTTCGGGCGATTATCAGCAGTTTTTTGAGGTTGACGGGAAGCGTTACACTCACATCATGGACCCGCGCACCGGCTATCCGGCAGAGCGGTGTGCAGCGGTGACGGTGCGGGCACCGAGTGCGATTGAGGCGGATGTTTATTCGACCGCCCTGTTTGTGATGGGTCCGGAGGAGGGGAGGCGTTGGCTGGAGCTGCATCCGGAGCTGGGGGTAATCTTTTATGTGGTCAGTGGTGATTCGCTGGTCCGGTATGAGTTCGGGCTGAAGCCCGATTCCGGGGCAGGAAGATGAGCGGAGCGGTGCGCCATCCGGTGGCAAAATACTGGCATTCTGAGGATGGCAGGGTGCGGTGTCTTCTGTGTCCGAACCGGTGTCTGATCGCACCGGGGAAGACCGGCAGGTGTCTGGGCAGGCGGAATGTTGAGGGCAGGCTGATTGCAGAGAATTACGGCGAGGTGGTCTCCTGGGCAATTGATCCGGTGGAGAAGAAGCCGCTTTATCACTTTTATCCCGGAGAGGAGATTTTCTCCGTTGCCACCTACGGGTGTAATCTGCTGTGTCCTTTCTGTCAGAACTGGGAGATCTCCCAGTGCCGGGCACCGACACGGTATATCCCTCCTGAGGAGCTGGTGAAGATGGTGCAGGATGCCGGACTGAGGCTGGTCTCCTATACCTATACCGAGCCTCTGATCTGGTTTGAGTATGTCCTGGACTGCGGACGGCTGATGCATGAAGCCGGGATCAGGAATGTGCTGGTGACAAACGGGATGGTTGAGCCCGAGCCGCTTGAGGAGATTCTGCCGGTGATCGATGCGATGAATATTGATCTGAAGTCAATCCGGGAGGAGTTCTACCGGGATTATGTGCAGGGGTTTCTGCCCGCGGTGCTGAATACAATCCGGCAGGCAAAAGTCAGATGTCACATCGAGCTGACGACGCTGCTGATTCCGGGAAGAAATGATTCCGAGGCGGAGCTGGAGGCGCTTACCGATTTTGTTGCCGGTCTGGGCAGAGATACGGTGCTGCATTTTTCCCGGTATTTTCCCCGGCACAAGGCTCGTGAACCGGTGACACCCGAGGCGACGCTGATCCGGGCGGCAGAGATTGCAAAGCGGAAGCTGGATTATGTCTATCTGGGGAATGTGCATCTCGGTCCGGAGTTCCGGGATACCTTCTGTCCCGGTTGCGGGACGGTGCTGGTGGACCGGAGCGGTTATCAGGGCAGGGTGGTGAATGTCGAGGCGGGGAGATGCCGGGTGTGTCACCGGCAGGTTGAGCTGATTCTGTGATGGCAGGGTTGATTGGTGATTTTCTGTAGGTATATTTGATGTGAGGTCAACTTGAAGAAGCGGACGATGGCAGCAGGCGGTCGTTCAGTCGGACTTCTGATTGTGGCGATTGTGGTCGCTGCGGTTTCGGGGAGTGTGATTTCCTATTTTGTCGCCGGGGTTTTTCCCCATGGTCCGGTCCGGGATTTTTTCTTCAAGGCGGTGCAGTTCGGAGTGCGGGAGCTTGTGCTGAATCTGGGGTTTGCGACCGTGAGTTTTGGCATTTCATTTTATATCACCACCTTTACCGTGCTGCTGGTAATTCTCGCGGTTTATCTCTGGTACCGTTTTTAGGGTTTGGAAAAAATTAAGGGGGGCTGTTCAGCCCCCCTTTTTATTTTACCTTCCGGTTCAGCGCTCCAGAATCAGTTTCCGCGTGAGCCGGGTTGAGCCGGTTTCCAGTTTGATGAAGTAGATCCCGGGTGCTGCCCGTTTGCCCTGATCTGTGCGTCCATCCCAGCTGACGGTGTAACTGCCCGCAGGCACACTACCATCCGCCAGCGTTCGGATGAGCGCACCGGTGGCATCGTAGATGCGGAGCTGGAGCCGGGCGTTATGAGGCAGGTTGAAGGCGATCCGGAGACGCTCTGCGGTTGCCGGAGTCGGGTAGACCGCAAGGTTAAGTTTTGCCGGCAGGGCTGTATTCCGGCTCTGGACCCCCTGCCGATCCGGCGCGGATGCGAACAGGGCATTGCCGAGTGAGTCGGTGTGCGGACGGTACTCCCAGAATTCGTAGACCGATGAACCCTTGAGGCAGAAGACCGCGGAGTCGGTGCCTGCCATTGCCGCACCGCGCTTGGGCCGGACCCGTTTGCCGGTGAGGGCAACCGGGAGGTCGGAGCGCCGTGACCAGGTGTCCGGTCCGCCAATCCGGTAGGACCAGAACTCCTGGGTGTTGCCACCTTTGAGCACAAACAGACTGCCGTTGAGCCAGGCAAGGGCACCGCCGTTCTTGACCCGGCGGTTGCGGTTGCCAATCATGCTCACCTGATCCAGTGTGGTCATCGCCCAGGTGTCAAACTGGGGATAGTATTTCCAGACCTCGGTGGTATTGGAGCCCTTGAGCAGGTAGATGATTGAGTCGCCGTCATAGACCATGTCGGTGCCGTAGCGGCAGGTGCGCTTGCGCAGCGGGTTGAAGGGAACATCGGGACAGCGGGACCAGGTGTCAGCGGCAACATCGTAGGCGATGAAGGTGAGCGAGTTGTTGCCCGGTGCACAGTAGACCGTGCCCTGAGGACCCCGGGTGGGCACATAGGCGAGCGCCGCACCGCGCTTGGGCAGGCGGAAGTTGAAGTTGCGGACGCTCAGAGAGCGCTTCGGCGTCCAGGTGCTGGTGGCGATGTCATAGGCGTAGAAGTCGGCAGTACCACCGCCCTTGATCGCATAGATGGTGCCGGCAGTACCCTGGAACCGGTTGAAGGTCAGGTCACAGCCATCCCTTGCCTTCTTGCCCGATGGGTCAAGGGGCATGCTCGGCAGGGACTCCCAGGTGCCGGTGGCGATGTCATAGGCGTAGAATTCGTTGGAGTTGCCGCCCTTGAGCGCATACAGCCTGCCGGTGGTGGGCGCATAGACCAGTGAGGCGTCCTTGACCCGGCGGCGTGCCGGTCCGACCGGAATATCCGCACGCTGGACCCAGGGAGAGGAGACAAACACCCGGCTGAATACATCGTTTCCCGGGTTGACATCACCGGTCATGGCGGTGGAGCAGATCGCGGTGAAGGTGCCTCGACCGAACCACGGTGTCGCAAGGGTGACAGTTGTGTCTCTGCCCGGCAGGAGTCCGGTAATCAGGATGGAGTCCAGATAACCACCCGGGCTGATGCGCAGAAATGCCATTATCGTATCGCCGACCGTGCCGTAGTTCTGAACCTTGATCACCGGCAGGATGGTCTCGGGGAAGACATAGGTTGCCGGCTGGATGATGTCCAGTGCGGCTGCGTCCCGGAATTCGCGGTAGAGTTTGATCGCCCTGCCCGGAGTGAGCCGGTTCTGGAGGTCGTTCGTGGCAGTGGACATCGGCGGGAAGGAGAAGAGGTAGTTGACTCCGGCGGTGCCATCCCTGTTTTCGACTCCGATGGAGGCACACCGGCCGTTGTTGTAAACGAGGCTGCCAGTCTCGACATCCCGGTACTGGAATACCACCGTGCCGTTTTCGTTGAGGATTGCTTCAAAGGTGATGGTGTTGGTGGTGTCGGTGCCCTTGATGTTGACATCCTGCCAGATGACGACAAATTTGCGGTTGGGTTCGGTGCCGAAGGTGCGATAGTAGACCCTGCCCGCACCACTGACCACCAGGTCCTGCCACCAGGGGGCGATGAGGGCGTTGGGCAGGCTTTCGTTGGGAATGCGGGTCGGGGTCGGCAATGCGGTGTGCGGGTCCGGACCAAGGGAGAGCCAGCCGTTGGTGGTGACATAGCAGTTGTCATAGGTGGTATCAGACCAGGGGAAGTTGAAGCCGATGGGCACAAAGATGCGTTCGTCGTCACCGCTGGTGAACAGGATGTTGAAGCCGGTGGTGTCAATCCAGTCATAGACCGGTCCGGTGAGGGTGTCGGAGTCAATCCAGGCATAGCCGGCAATATGTCTGCCGGTGAAGGCGCCCTTGATCACATCAAAGCCGTAGCGTTTATCGTCGTTCTGCGGCTGGAGGTCAGGCTGAATTGAACTGCTGGTGTTTGCCCGGACGATAATGGAGCAGGGGACACCGTAATAGGGAACCCAGTTGGGGAAATCAACCGCAATTGTCTGCCCGGGGGTGAGCATGGCAATATTGGCGGTGTAGTTGTAGTAGACACTGCCGTTGGTGGCATCGATGATCGAGCAGATGGCGGCAACGCTGTAGAGGGTATCCAGTCCGAAGTTCTGGACATGGGCGCGGAGCGGACAGACCGCATTGTAGGGGCGCTGGATGAATTCGTAAAGCGGCTGTTCAATGAAGGTGACCCGGGCATCGGTCTGCACCGGGGTGATCGGGTCATGATTGACAAACACCCGCAGCAACAGGTCGCCTGCTGGTGCAACCGGATAGCGGGTGCCGTCCGCATAATACTCCCAGTAGCTGTTGGGATAGTTGAGGCTGTTGTCAATGCCCAGTTCCGGTGCCTCTGGCGGTTCGCCGACCTGAAGGTAGAAGATGTAGAAGCTGCCGGCAACGGTGATCTGTTCGCCGGTGTCGGCAACAAACACCGAGTTCCAGCCGGCACCCGGCTGGGCATAGAGTACCGGAGTCTTGTAAATGAATGGACCCGGGTTGCCACTGCCATCATCAAGTGCGACTGCGAGCTGGTAGCGCCGGAATGCCGGGTTTACCGGTGCCCGCAGATAGAGCTTGAGGGATTCAAGATAGACCGGTGTCGCAGTGATGAACTGGGTGCACCAGCCGTAATGCCCCACAGGCCAGGAGAGATAGCCGGCAGGAGCGCCGTTGTCATGGACCAGTTCCTCGAGCGGTGAGACGATGAAGGTGCGCTGCAGGGTGTCATTGGTGCGGTTATAGTCCGAGTCGGCGGCATGCCAGAACCGGATGGTATACCGGCCGGTGGTCAGCGGGAATGTCGTGGAGTCAAAGAAGGCAACCTTTTCCCCGGAAAGTGCCAGCAGGGTATCAATGGTATCTGCCCACATATAAAGTGTATTGCCGAGGCTGTCAAAAAGTTCGGCAAAGACCGGAATATTAAACTGGTCATAAAGCCCGATGTTGCGGAAGCGTGCCTGCGGAATCAGGTTGCCCGGCAGTTCATAATAATCAGGCCGGATGATCCGGGCACAGCGGATGTCATAAGGCAGGATTGATTCGCCGGTAACCACCACATCATCAAAGAACCACCAGTTGATGTCAAACAGGTTACCCTGGAAGACCCAGGCGATGCGCACGCTTTCCTGGCGGGCAGCACTTGACAGGTTCAGGGATTCCAGTATACCCGGACCGACATTCTGTCCGTAATAGTCACGCAGGACATAGGGGAAGGTGGCACCGCCATCAATGGAGTAGCGGATCTGGGCGGTGTAGGGGTTGGACAGTTTGTGGGAGAAGTAGGTGCTGCAGTAGAGGACGATGTTGCGGAAGGCGGAGCAGTTGATGACCGGCGAGATGATGATGTCCGGGGTCTGGTTCGGGTTGAGCTGCCACATGATCGCAGCATAAGGGGTCGGATGGTTGATCCAGGGTGCAGCATTCGCCGGCTCCCGGTGCCAGTCGTCAAGGTACTGGGGTGGATGGGGGTTGAGGGAGTCGCGGATGATGATCCAGCCGGCAGGCGGATTTGCCGGTGTCCAGTTCGTGTCAAATGTTTCAATGAGCAGGGTATCGGCAGAAACCAGCAGGAAGAGTCCTGCCAGCAGAATACCCAACTTTTTCATCATTGCCTCCTTATCGGTTTCCAGGCTTCTAAAAACATGTAACCCGCGGGGACAAAGCTAACCTGTATCCCCGGTTGTGGCAGAGATTTTCATCTGACCGCCTGAGTAATTATAATTCCGGGTAAACTGGTGTCAATGATTTGTTGCTATTCCGGGCTGTTTTTTGCAGTTTAAGGTTTGTCAAAAAACCTGCACGGAATATGTTGACAGCGGTTTTTAAATTTGTATATTTGCTAATTAGGTCTGACAACGCACGGGACGATTAACAGTCCCCGGATATTAAGGTGTCAGAAAAGATGGCAGTGAAAACAGGAGATTTTTATTTGATATGAGTTTGTTAAGAACATCGAAGAAGATCAGAATCAAGCTCAAGGCGTATGATCACCGGCTGCTTGATCAGTCGGCACGGGATATCGTTGATGTCGCCAAGCGCACCGGCGCTCAGGTTGCCGGTCCGGTACCCCTGCCGACGAAGCGGACGCTGTTTACCGTGCTGCGTTCTCCGCATGTGGACAAGAAATCACGGGAGCAGTTTGAGCTGCGGGTGCATAAGCGGCTGATTGAGATTTCCAATGCGACCCCGGAGATGGTGGATGCGCTGATGAAGCTGGAAGTGCCGGCCGGGGTGGAAGTGGAGATTAAATCGGCATGATCGGACTGATCGGACAGAAGGGTGAGATGACCCAGTTCTATGATGAGCAGGGTCAGGTGGTGCCGGTGACCGCAATTGAGGTGGGCAGGTGCGTGGTCGTCGGGTTGAGGACCAGGGAGAAGCATGGCTACTGTGCGGTGCAGGTGGGCTGGGGTGAGGCAAGTAAAAGGCAGCGCACCAAGCCCTATGAGGGTTATTTCAAGAAGGCAAATCTGCCGGTGATGCGTGCGGTCCACGAGTTCCGGGTGGAAAGTGTTGATGGTTTCCAGCCCGGGCAGGAGCTGAAGGTGGATCTGTTCAAACCGGGTGATTATGTCTCGGTAACCGGCTGGACCAAAGGTCGAGGGTTTGCCGGCGGGATGAAGCGCTGGGGCTGGAGCGGCGGTCCGGCTTCGCACGGGTCAATGTCCCATCGCCGGATCGGTTCGCTGGGTGCCGGCTCTTCACCCGGCCGGGTCCTGCCCGGCAGGACACTGCCCGGACATTATGGTTGCGAGCGGGTGACGGTGAAGAATCTGAAGGTAATCAGGGTTGAGCCCGACACCGGTGTGATTTATGTCAAAGGGGCGGTTCCGGGGTACCGGGGTTCACAACTGCTGATCCGGAAGGCGGAATAGATGGATGTGCTGAAGATTACCGGTGAGGTTAAGGGGCAGATTGAACTGCCGGAGCAATGGTTCAACCGGGAAGGTCCGAAGAGTCTGCTCTGGGAGGCGGTCCGGTGTTATCTGGCAAATCAGCGTCAGGGGACTGCCAAGACCAAGACCCGGGCTGAGGTTTCCGGAACCGGGAAGAAGCCCTGGCCTCAGAAGCATACGGGCCGGGCACGGCACGGTTCGCGGCGTTCGCCGATCTGGGTGAAAGGCGGAATCGCCTGGGGTCCGAAGCCGAGAGATTACAGTTATGAACTGCCGAAAAAGGTGCGCCGTTATGCGCTGGCGCTGGCATTGACCGCCAAGGTTAAGGAGAACGGTATTAAATTAATAGAAGATTTTGAGCTGAATACACCCAAAACCCGGGAACTGGCAGGGATATTTAACCGGCTGGGGTTGAATGATTCGGTACTGCTCCTGGTTCCTCAAGTCTCAGAAAATCTGCGCCGGGCAAGTGGCAATATCCCCTGGCTGGATGTGATGCCAGCAGCCCAGCTTAATACTTATGCGGTTCTTGCCCATAATCAGGTGGTGTTTACTGAAAGCGGGTTGCAGGAATTTATCACCCGAGTTGGTGGTACCGGGACAGAGGAGGCATAAGTGCTGGAGCCGACAAAAGTTGTGCTGGGTGTTGTGGTGACGGAAAAGTCGGAGCGAATGAAGGAAGAGGGTAACAGTTATACCCTTAGGGTGCACCCGAAGGCGAATAAATATCAGATTCGTGCTGCGGTTGAGGCGCTGTTCAATGTTCATGTGACTGAGGTCCGGGTGCTGAATTTTCTGGGAAAGAAGCGGCGGATGGGAATGTTTGAAGGTTATCGACCGGACTGGAAAAAGGCGGTGGTGAAGCTGAAGCCGGGCGAAAAGATTGAGGCACTGGAGCGGTAGTATGGGAATTAAGGCATATCGACCGATAACACCGGGCAGAAGGCATTACACCGTGTCCGATTTTTCCGATATCACCCGGGAGGAGCCATTCAAGCCTTTGTGTGTACCGCTCAAAAAGAAGGGCGGTAGAAATAATCTGGGAAGAATAACCGCCAAATACCGGGGTGGCGGGGAAAAGCGGTTTTACCGGATCATTGATTTCATGCGGGATAAGACTGGTATTCCGGCAAAGGTGGTTTCCGTGGAGTATGACCCGAACCGTTCCGCACGGATTGCCCTGGTATGTTATGCCGATGGTGAATACCGGTACATTCTCTGTCCGGAAGGGCTGAAGGTCGGTGATGAAATCGCCTCCGGCAGTAATCTGCCGATCCGGGCAGGCAATGCGATGCCGTTGTCCGATATTCCGGTCGGAGTGGAGATTCACAATCTGCAGCTCTATCCCCAGAGCAAATCGTTCCTGGTTCGATCTGCCGGTACCGCTGCCCAGATTCTTGCCAAGGAGGAAGGCTGGGCGGTAGTGAAACTGCCATCAGGTGAGATCAGAAAGTTTGATCTGCGCTGCTGGGCAACCATTGGCCGGGTTTCCAATGCCGAGCATAAGGACATTTCCATCGGCAAGGCGGGCAGGTCACGGCATATGGGAATCAGACCCCGGACCCGGGCGGTGGCAATGAATCCGGTTGACCATCCGATGGGCGGTGGCGAAGGTAAGAGTTCGGGCGGACGGCATCCCTGTTCAGAAAAGGGTATTATTGCCAAGGGTTACAAGACCCGCAACCCGAAGAAGAAGTCAAGTAAGCTGATCATCCGCAGGAGGAAGTAGGATGGGCAGGTCAATCCGCAAGGGTCCGTATATTGATGAGAAGCTTTTCCGCCGGATTAAGGAGATGATGGAGAAGGGTGAGCGGCGGGTGATCAAGACCTATGCCCGGCGGAGCGTAATTCCGCCGGAATTTGTCGGACAGACGATTGCAATTCACAACGGTAACCGGTTTGTCCCGGTTTACATTACTGAACGGATGGTGGGACACCGGCTGGGTGAGTTTGCACCTACCAGAACTTTCCGTGCCCATTCCGGACAACGCAAGGAAAAGTCAGCTGAGGAGAAACGGGAGCATTAAGGCATGGATGCGGTTGCCAGAAGCCGGTTTCAACGGGGTTCGGCAAAGAAGTTGAACCGGATTGCCGAGTTGATCAGAAATAAGGATGTGCCGAGCGCTCTTGCGATCATGGCTTTCCTGCCCAAACCTTCGAAGCGGCCGATTCTCAAGACGCTGCGTTCGGCGGTTGCCAATGCAATTAACCAGGCGGGCAAGGCAAAACTCAAGGAGGAGGATCTGGTGGTTAAGGAGGTCCGGGTGGATACGGGACCGAATGTGCTGAAACGGTTGATGCCCGGACCACGGGGAACCGCTTCGATTTTTGTCCGACGGATGTGCCATGTTTATGTGAGAGTGGGAACGAGAGAGGAGCAGGCTTAACTATGGGGCAGAAGACGCATCCCTTGGGATTCAGACTGGGTATTACCAAGGACTGGAAGTCGGTCTGGTTTGAGCACAAGTATTACCGGGATTTCCTGCTTGAAGATCTGAAGATCCGGCGTTATATTGAGACAAAGCTTGCCGAAGCGATGATCGCCGACATCGCGATCAAGCGCGTGGGCAGTCGGATGACGATTACGATTCTCACCGCCCGTCCCGGAATGGTTTTCGGACCGAAGCGTCAGAATCTGGATGCGTTGCGGGATGAGATCCGGAAGCTGACCGGTGGTAACAAGGAGATTACACTGCTGGTTGAGGTGGTCAGAGTTCCCGAGCTGGAGGCAAAGCTGGTCGCGCAGAGTATCGCCCGTCAGCTGGAGCAGCGGGTGGCGCATCGCCGGGCAATGAAGCGGGCGGTGATGCAGGCGATGCGGCTGGGCGCGCTGGGAATCAAGGTCATGGTCGGTGGCCGGCTCGGCGGCGCCGAGATCGCGCGCAGTGAGTGGTATCGTGAGGGCAGAGTGCCGCTGCAGACATTGACCGCCGATATTGATTATGCAATTGATGTTGCCAAGACGATCGCCGGTACCTGCGGCGTCAAGGTCTGGATTTACAAGGGTGATATTACACCTCAGCGGAGGAGCTGATCTATGCTGATGCCGAAAAGGGTCAAGTACCGCAAGGCGATGCGGGGCAGAATGAAGGGTAAGGCGACGAGTGCGAACCGGGTTGATTTTGGGGAGTTCGGACTGGTGGCGCTGGAGCCTTCCTGGATCACCGCCCGGCAGATTGAGGCGGCACGCTTGTGCATGACCAAGTTTCTCAAGCGGGCGGGCAAGATGTGGATTCGTATCTTTCCGGATAAACCGGTGACCAAGAAGCCGGCAGAGTCCCGAATGGGGAAGGGCAAGGGGACACCGGAAGAGTGGGTGAGTGTCGTCAAGCCAGGAAGAGTACTGTTTGAAATTGGCGGTCTGCCCCGTGAGGAGGCACTGACCGCACTGCGACTTGCCGCCAGCAAGATGCCCTGCCGGACCAAGCTGATTGAACGCGAGGAGTTTACCTATGAAGGCTTCTGAGCTCCGGGAACTGGGCAGGGAAGGAATCAAGCGCCGGCTGGCTGAACTGGAGGATGAGCTGTTGAAGCTGAAGCTGCGCCGGGCAACTGAGGAACTGCCCAACCCGCTGCGGTTGCGGGTGCTGCGCCGCGAGATTGCCCGCTGTCACACCGTGCTCCGGGAGCTGGAATTAAAGGAAAGTGAGGGCAGGAATGCGTAGTCTGCGGCGAACGGTAGTGGGTACTGTGGTTTCGGCAAAAATGCAGAAGACGGTGGTGGTGCAGACCGAAAGGCTGGTCCAGCATCCGAAGTATAAGAAGTATGTCCGGCGCCGGACCAAACTTTATGCCCACGATGAACGGGCGGAATGCCGCGAGGGCGACCGGGTATTGTTGATGGAGACCAGACCGTTGTCCAAACTCAAACGCTGGCGGGTGGTGAAGAAATTATGATTCAGGAGTATTCAAGACTTAAGGTTGCGGATAATTCCGGTGCCCGGGTGGCAATGGTGATTAAAATCTATGGCGGCTCCAAGCGGAAGTTCGGCTGGCTTGGAGATACGGTGCTCGTTACAGTCAAGGATGCACTGCCGAACGGTCCGATCAAGCCCGGCGATAAGTCTAAGGCGGTGGTCATCCGGACGCGCAAGGAATGGCGCCGGGCTGACGGTACTTATATCCGGTTTGATGATAATGCCTGTGTGCTGATTGATGACAAGGGTGAACCCAAGGGGACGCGCGTGTTCGGACCGGTCGCGCGCGAACTGCGGGAGAGGCAGTTTACCAAGATCATTTCACTGGCAACCGAGGTGGTTTGATGCAGCTGCGCAAGGGTGATGTGGTGGAAGTGATTTCCGGTGAGGAGAAGGGACGCCGGGGCAAGGTGCTGCGGATTGAGTGGCATGAAAAGTCAAAGAGTTACCGGGCGATCGTTGAAGGGGTGAACCTGGCAAAGAAACATCAGCGCACCCGGGGTCCGGATAAGCCGGGCGGGATTGTGGATCTGCCGAATCCGATCGATGTATCCAATCTCGTGCTCATCTGTCCGAAGTGCGGGAAAAAGGCAAAGGTGCGACGCGAGGAGCATGAAGGCCGGCGGGTCCGGGTCTGCCGGGAGTGCGAAGAGATTATTGATGTATGAGCGCAAGATTAAAGGAACATTATCTTAACAAGGTCGTGCCCGCCCTGATCAGCCGGTTTGGTTATAAAAACCGGCATCAGGTGCCGAAGCTGGAGAAGGTGGTAATCAATGTTACGACTAAAGAGGCGGTGAATGACTCCAAGGTGCTGGATGTAATTGCCGAGGACTTGGCGCTAATCACCGGACAGAAACCGGTGCGGACTTATGCCAAGCGGGCGATCTCCGCATTCCGTATCCGCGAGGGAATGCCGCTGGGAGTGAAGGTTACGCTGCGCGGTGAGCGGATGTATGAGTTCATTGACCGGTTTTTCAATCTTGCTGCCCCCAAGATCCGGGACTTTCGCGGTTTTCCGACCGATTCATTTGACGGCCGGGGCGGGTACAGTATCGGTCTCAATGAGCAGGTGATTTTCCCGGAGATTGAGGTTGCCAAGGTAAAGAAGATTTTCGGTATGACGATAACCTTCCAGACAACGGCAAAACATGATGACGAGGCGCGGGCACTGCTTGAAGAGTTAGGCATGCCTTTTGCAAAAAGGAAGTGATATGGCAAGAAAATGTCTGATTGTAAAATCACAGCGTGAGCCGAAATTTCCGGTGCGCAAGCACAACCGGTGTCAGATCTGCTTCAGACCCAGGGCATATTATCGGAAGTTCGGACTCTGCCGGCTGTGCTTCCGGGAACTGGCACTGCGCGGTGAGATACCGGGCGTGCGCAAGGCGACCTGGTAAGGAGGAATGAGTTGGATACGATTGCCGATTTTCTGACGATGCTCCGGAACGCACTTGCTGCCCGGCACAAGGAAGTTACCGTCAAGTTTACCCGGATGCGTTATGAGCTTGCCCGGGTTCTGCTGGAAGAAGGGTTCATCAGCAACTTCCGGGTAGATGGCGAAGGGATCAGGAGACAGCTGATCATCAGTCTCAAGTATCTTGATGATGGCACACCGGTGATCAGAGGGCTGGAGCGTGTTTCCAAACCGGGACGCCGGATTTATGTCGGCTGGGATGAAGTACCGCGGGTGATGGGAGGACTGGGAATTGCGATTCTGACCACCCCCACTGGAATTGTTACTGACCGGGAGGCAAGGAACCGCCGGGTCGGTGGCGAATTAATATGCAAGGTGTGGTAAGATGGCTAAGAGTTACCGTCCATTGAGTATCCCTTCCGGGGTGGAGATTAGAATCAGCCCGGAGCTGGTGCAGGTAAAAGGCAAGCTGGGTACGCTGGAACTCAGGGTGCCGCGCGGGGTGCAAGTTAAACAGACCGACAGCAGCATCGTGGTCGAGGGTGAATCTGGAGTGGAACGGGCACTCGTGGGCACAACCCGGGCACTGCTGCGAAATATGTTTGCCGGCGTTACCAGTGGTTATAAGAAGATTGTCGAACTGCGGGGAATGGGGTATCGAGTGCAGAAGACGAAGGCCGGGCTTCAGATTAATTGCGGATTTTCACATCCGGTTGATTTTCCCATACCGGCAGGAATCACAGTTGAGATTAATCAGGTCCCGAATCCTGATGACACAAAAGAGCAGATGTTCGAAATCATTATCTCAGGAATTGACAAGCAGGTGGTGGGCGATGTTGCCGCCCGGATCCGAGCGATCAAACCGGCAGACCCGTATCATGGCAAAGGATTCAGGTACCGGGGCGAGCGGGTGCGCAAGAAGGCGGGTAAGCGCGCGGTTGGCGCTCAGGCGTAATTCTGATACAATCAGGTCGGTTCTTGACTTTTGCCCGTTAACCAATAACATAAACAACGCAGCCCCATCGTCTAGTCCGGCCCAGGACGCCTGGTTCTCAGCCAGGAGACTGGGGTTCAAATCCCCATGGGGCTATATTATTTTATATGAAGTCAATTAAGGTTATCGGTACCGGTAGAGCCCTGCCGGAAAAGGTGCTCACAAATTTTGATCTGGAGAAGATGGTCGATACCAGTGACCAGTGGATTGTGGAGCGGACCGGTATTCGTGAGCGCCGTATTGCGGATGAAAACACCGCTACCTCCGATCTGGCAGCAGTGGCGCTGGAACGTGCCTGCGATAAGGCGGGCTTGAAACCTGCTGACTTGGATACCATAATTGTTGCTACGTCAACGCCCGATACGGTCTATCCGGCGACCGCCTGCTGGCTGCAGAAGCGGCTGGGAATCACCGGCAGTGCTGCATTTGATATCAGTGCCGGCTGTTCCGGATTTCTGTTTGCGCTTGAAGTGGCGGCAAATCTTCTGGTCACCGGTACCGCAAAAAAGGCAGGTGTAATTGGTGCGGAGGTGATGTCCAAGGTGGTTAACTGGCAGGACCGGGCGACTTGTGTGCTGTTTGGTGATGGTGCTGGTGCGGCGGTGGTCGTGCCCGGTGACGGCAGTTCCGGGATACTTGCCTCCAACTGGGGGTGTGATGGTAATCTGGCACCTTTGCTCTATCAGCCGGCAGGGGGGACGAGAATGCCGACGAGTGAAAAGACGCTCCAGGAAATGGCGCATACTGTCCATATGGAAGGCAATCAGGTGTTCAAGCATGCGGTCCGGGCGATGGGCAATTCATCGGTCAAGGCACTGCAGGATGCCGGACTGGCGGCAGCCGATGTCAAGCTCTTTATTCCTCATCAGGCAAACATCCGGATTATGGAGGAGGCAAGGGTCCGCGCCGGTATTCCACCGGAGAAGATGTATGTGGTTCTGCACAAATATGGTAATATGTCTGCTGCGACCATTCCGGTGGCAATTGACGAAGCATTTGAGGAGGGAAGGCTTCAGGACGGGGATATCATCCTGCTGACCGCATTCGGGACCGGTTTCACCTGGGCAGCTGCAGTTCTGCGCTGGTAAGTGATGGAAGATAGGCATTACTGTAAGTTATTAATGATAAACAAGTTGTAATATCAGTGAAAAATTTCGCCAGTTGATAAAATTTTCCTGACTGTCCTGTTCAGGTTAAAAAGTTAAAAAATTGCTTGACAAAAAATTTTCTGATGATATAATATGATCGTTGTGTGAGCTCATAAGGGGGGCTCAGAACAACATAGGGAAAAACAAGGAGGGTAGTTATGCACAAAATAACGCTCATAGCGTTAGCTCTCCTGGTAGGACTGAGCCAGGCGGGCGATGATGCGGTAATACTTCCATCTCAGGGTGTCACCGCAGCACCCGTAGTTGAAAGAGCAATAGGCAAAACTGATGAAATCACAATTCCGCGTCTGCTTTCCTATCAAGGAAAACTTACTGATACTCTTGGAAATCCGGTTCCTGATGGCTACTATCAGCTGACTTTCCGGCTTTATTCTCAGGAGACGGGCGGGACGCCACTATGGGTTGAACCCCAGACCATTCCGGTGAAAAACGGTATTTTCTCTACGCTGCTGGGTTCAGTGGTTCCGATTCCGGCTCTGCCGGATGAAGGGACGCTGTATCTCAGTCTGCAAGTTGGGCTTGCACCAGAACTGAGTCCCCGCCTCAGGATCGGTTCAGCTGCCTACGCATTTCTTGCTGAGAGGTCAGCAAATTCCGACCTCCTGCAGGGGAGAGACACAAGCTACTTTGCCCGTGCCACCCACACTCATGCATATGTGGACAGTGCTGGTGGGGCACAGCGTGTTGGCGGGCTGGATCTGAGCGGGCTGGATGAGCGGTATGTTGAGGCGGGTGAGGCGGATGCGATTACCAGCGGGATGATTGCGGACGGGACGATTGAGCGTGGTGATGTGGCTTCGGACTTCAAGGCGCCGTATGCGGACACCGCAGACTATGCCCTTTATGCACCAGCGGTTGACAGCGCCCGGGTTGCGGGCAACGCATATCTGTTGCAGGGCATGGAGCCGGACGACTTTGCAGCGGCAGATCACAG
>JBDRTY010000001.1:215654-308732 GCA_039801085.1 candidate division WOR-3 bacterium
TCATCCGTATGTGGACAGTGCTGGTGGGGCGGAGCGTGTTGGCGGGCTGGATCTGAGCGGGCTGGATGAGCGGTATGTTGAGGCGGGTGAGGCGGATGCGATTACCAGCGGGATGATTGCGGACGGGACGATTGAGCGTGGTGATGTGGCGGCTGATTTCAAGGCGCCGTATGCGGACACTGCGGACTATGCGGCGTCTGCGGGAGATGCGCAGACCTTGCAGGGCATGGAGCCGGACGACTTTGCAGCGGCAGATCACAGTCATCCGTATGTGGACAGTGCTGGTGGGGCGGAGCGTGTTGGCGGGCTGGATCTGAGCGGGCTGGATGAGCGGTATGTTGAGGCGGGTGAGGCGGATGCGATTACCAGCGGGATGATTGCGGACGGGGCGGTGACGATGACGAAGATTGATCAGGCGGGTGCGACTGCTGGGCAGGTGCTGAAGTGGAACGGCAGTGCCTGGGCGCCGGCTGCGGATTTGAATGATGATGCCTGGGTGCGGGATAGTAACCAGGACAGTGTGCTGTTCACGGCGCGACAACTGGGTATCGCCCGCGGCAATGCGGACAATGTGCTTTATGGAGCACTTCGGTACACCCATGTGAACTTCGGTGTTGCCTGCACTACCGGTAACTCGAGTTTTGATGTTGCCTACAGCACAGTTGGCGGAGGTGTCAATAATGTAGCGAGCGCTGCTGCTGCTACTGTTGCTGGTGGGGAAAATAATAGAGCTGCCGGTTATATGGCGGTTGTGGCTGGCGGCTATGCTAACAGAGCAGGCGGAACCTATGCTTCGATCGGTGGTGGAAGTAATAATGTTAGCAACGGTAATTATGCAGCTGTTCCTGGCGGGCGCGACAATGTTGCAAGCGGTGATTATTCAATCGTTGCCGGCGGTATGTCTGACACTGCTGCAGCTAATTACAGTTTTGCCGGCGGTTACAACACCCGCGTTCGAGCCAGCGCTGATTACACCTTTGCCTTTGGCGAGGGTTGTTCGACCTCCACTCCGCGGGCAGTAGTATTCTACCATTCGGGCGGAACAACAAAACTCGGGGTCGGAGTACAGAATCCTCAGTATCCGATTCATGTTCAGGGTGGTGCTTATTGCGACGGTACCAGCTGGGTGGATGCCAGCTCACGTCTCCTGAAGAAGGATATCAGGGTTCTGACACCGGAAGAGGTGAAGGCGATTCTGGAGGAGTTGAAGCGGATTCAGGTAGTGCGTTTCCGTTATAAATCGGATATCAAAGGTGAAGAGCATATTGGTGTGATTGCTGAAGATGCGCCGGAACTGCTGGCAACACCGAACCGGGATGGTATCAACACCGGTGACGCCATCGGTTTCCTGCTAGCAGCAATCCAAGCAGTCTGTGAGCAGAACCAGGAACTCCGGCAGGAGCTTGAAGCTTTGAAAGCACAGCTTCAGGAAGGCAGGTAAACCATGATGGGCAGGAGATGGATAGCTCTGGGATTTCTTCTGCTGACCAGTTCCTGGCTCTGGGCTCAGTCTTACCGCTGTGACTGGCAGGTGACAGCGGTTGGCGGTGGAATGCTCGCAGGTGGTTACCGCTGTGGCGTTACCGTTGGACAGACAGCAACCGGGTTGATGAGTGGTCCTAACCTGCTGGCACTGGCCGGTTTCTGGCAGCCAGAGGTCACCACGGGTATTGCCGAAAAGGACCGGTTCTGGCAGGAAGGGGCAGTAGCTAATGAAACCCGGTTGTATCCGGTGTTGCCCAATCCATTCTCCGGTGCGACCAGAATCCGATATACGCTTAACTGTGAACAGCGGACACTGGTGCAGATTTGTGATATCAGCGGCCGAGTAGTAAGGACACTGGTGAATTCGGTTCAGCCTGCTGGTACATATACACTGACTTGGGATACAAGAGACAACGCCGGGCGCGAGGTTGCTGCCGGTATTTACTTCTGCCGGTTTTCTGCCGGTGGTTACCGGCGCAGCACCAAGCTCGTGCTCCAGCGTTAAAAGAACAACAGAGATCAACACGGGGCGGCGTTTTTGCCGCCCCTTTTTTGTCATATTTGACCGGAGTGTATCGGATGCTATAATTTTTTCTCATGTCGGGATTTTCTAAAACAGGTTCCCTAGCGGAAATCGCTGGCAGGCCCTTCTGGTTTAATGCGGAAAATTTTGTTGCCGGACTGCGCCGAGTAAGTATCTTTGCAGGGGGATATGGTTCGGGCAAGAGCGAAATTGCGGTCAATTTTGCTCTGAGTTTGACAGAGCTGGGCACGCCAGTAACGATTGCTGATCTGGATATCGTTAATCCCTATTTCCGGAGCCGGGAGGCGAGGCAGGTTCTTGAGCAATGGGGAGTCCGGGTGCTGATGCCGCCGGTAACGGTGATGGAGACCGATCTGCCGATGATCGGAGCCGAAATTCGCGGTGCAATGGTTTCGGGAGCAGGTTTTCTGATTTTGGACTTGGGCGGGGATCCAGTAGGTGCCCGGGTGATGGCAAGTCTGAGCCATGGTATAAACCGAGATGAGTATAACAGTTTTTTTGTGCTCAATTCCCGTCGGCCTTTTACCCGAACTGTGTCACAGATTCAGAGTTTGCTGGGAGATATTGAATCAACATCAGGGTTGACCATTACACATCTGGTGGTAAATTCCCACCTGATTGAGGAAACAACCGCTGCAATCGTTCAAGAGGGAATAAAACTGGCAGAGGCGGTGAGTGCCGTAACTGCTAAACCGATTGCGTTTATAGCAATCGAACGCCGAGTTCTGGAGGACTTCGATCCGAAGAGTACTGATTATCCAGTGCTGGTATTGGAACGACAGCTTCTGAAGCCCTGGGAACAGAGGAATGATCGTTTAGGTCCGAGGCGTTTTAAAATTTAAGGAGTTAATGTGGGGAGAAAGGCAAAAGTAACAATTGAGAAGAACCGCTGTAAGGGATGTGAACTATGTGTGACTTACTGTCCGAAGCAGGTCTTGGCGATGTCCAAGGAGATTAACGACAAAGGTTACTTCTATGCGCAGGTCGTTAATCAGGATGCATGCATAGCCTGCCGGTTCTGTGGTATGATGTGTCCGGATACGGCAATTGAAATTGCCGTCGAGGAGTCGGAAAAATCGGAGGTGAAGGCAGATGGCTAAAATTCTGATGAAGGGTAATGAGGCAATTGCTGAATCAGCAGTCCGGGCAGGGGGACTTCTCTATTTTGGCTATCCGATTACACCTCAGTCGGAGATTGCAGAATATCTTGCTCACCGGATGCCTGAAGTGGGCGGGGTGTTTCTGCAGATTGAAAGCGAAGTGGCGGTGGCTAATGTGCTCTATGGTGCGGCAGGTGCCGGTGCCCGCGTCTGGACTTCTTCCTCCAGTCCGGGGATCAGTCTGATGATGGAAGCTGTTTCCTATATTGCGGCAGCAGAACTGCCATGTGTGATCGTAAATATTGTGCGCTGCGGGCCCGGACTCGGTGGTATTCTGCCATCACAGGGGGACTATTTTCAGGCGGTCAAAGGGGGCGGACACGGTGATTACCGGTGCCTGGTGCTGGCGCCCTGTTCGGTTCAGGAAGCTGTAGATTTGATGCCGCTGGCGTTTGACCGGGCGGACCGGTATCGTAATCCGGTGATTGTCATTGGTGACGGAATGATCGGGCAGATGATGGAACCAGTGGAGTTCACGGAGCAGCAGTTTCCTCCCTTGCCGCCGAAAGACTGGGCAACAACCGGTTGTAAGGGAAGAAAGCCAAATGTAATTAACTCACTTTATCTGGATCCGGTTGAGGAGGAGAAATTGAATTTCAAACTGGCGGCAAAGTACGAACAGATGAAAAAAAATGAGGTGCGTTATGAGAAATTCCGTACCGACCGGGAGCTTGAGTGTCTGCTGGTGGCTTACGGCACTACGGCGCGAGTGTGTAAAACTGCGATTCAACGACTTGATGATGAGGGGATACCTACAGGACTGCTCAGACCGATTACACTTTTTCCTTTTCCTGAGGAGCCGATCTATGAACTCAGCCAGCGGACACAGTTTCTGTTGAGTGTAGAGATGTCCACCGGTCAGATGGTGGAGGATGTCCGGCTGGCAGTTGGCAGGAGTAAGCCAGTCTATTTTTATGGGCGGGCAGGAGGAATGGTCCCCAGTCCAGAGGAAGTGGTGGATGCGGTGAAGCGGTACATTGCCGGAGGTGGCAGATGAAAGTAATTTTCCGACGTCCGGAGTCGCTGAGTGTGACTCCAACTCACTATTGTCCGGGGTGCACACATGGTATCATTCATCGGCTGATTGCCGAGGTGATTGATGAGTTGGGATTGCGGGAAAAAGCGGTGGGAATTGCTCCGGTTGGCTGTTCCGTGCTGGCATTTAATTATTTCAATTTTGATTTCCAGCAGGCAGCTCATGGTCGGGCACCGGCGGTGGCAACAGGAATTAAAAGGGCGCGACCGGACTTGATTGTCTTTACCTATCAGGGAGATGGAGACCTGGCATCGATCGGGATGAGTGAAATTATTCATGCTGCGAACCGCGGTGAGAAATTTACGGTAGTATTTATCAATAACGCTATTTACGGCATGACCGGGGGGCAGATGGCGCCAACGACGATGCCGGGACAGGTAACGACAACATCCCCGCGGGGGAGAGATGTTAATGATGTGGGTTATCCAATCCGGATGTGTGAGCTGCTCAGCAGTCTGCGTACGCCGGCATTTATTGAACGGGTGGCGGTGCATAATCCCAAGCAGGTAATCAATGCCCGGCGTGCACTAAAATTGGCGTTCAGCTATCAACGGGATCGGGCTTGCTTTACATTCGTGGAGTTTCTGTCAACCTGTCCAACGAACTGGGGAATGTCTCCGGTTCAGGCAACTCGATGGCTGGAGGAGAATATGCTGCCCTATTATCCGGTAAAGAACTTCAAGACGCCGGAATTTACGGAGGGACAAAATGCAGATTGAGACCGTATTTGCCGGATTTGGTGGTCAGGGGGTTATGCTTGCCGGCAGAGTACTGGCAGAGGTGGGTATGAAAATGGGGAAGGAAGTGGTCTGGCTTCCCTCCTATGGTCCGGAAATGAGAGGTGGAACCGCCAATTGTGTGGTGATAATTGCCGATGAACCGATTGCTTCACCGATTATTGCCCATCCACGCGATACGGTGGTAATGAACCGTCCTTCCCTGGAAAAGTTCTGTGCGACACAAAAACCTGGGGGGTATGCTATTGTTAATAGTTCACTGATTAACATTCGACCGGATAGGGATGATATCAGAGTGGTAGAAGTGCCGGCTAATGAAGTTGCGATCGAGGCGGGCAGTGGGAAAGCGGCAAATATGGTGATGCTGGGCGCCTATGTTGGGGCAACGGGCATTGTGCCGGTTGAGGCGATTATCGAACAGATCAAAGAGGAATTTCAAGCTAAAGCAAAGCTGATTCCAGTAAATATTGCTTGCGTCGAGCGTGGTTATAATATCGGCAGAGCTGCTGGATACAACATTTAGCGGTTAATACTTTCACTGTTATTAATAAGTATTGATCTCAGACGCGACAATTTAGTTCTGATACCTACCAAGACGATTAAATTCCAGAGCAAATAGAAATTCTCATATATATTATAGCAATGCCATTTAAGTAATTATTTATCAATAAATTATAATTTTGTTTAGCTTGTTAAATTCTTTTTAATTTTTTCTTGACAAGAACTAAAGTGGGGATATAGTAATTTACAGATATATGAAGTGGATAATTGTGTGGAATTGTGTGGATAACGGGAATGGTGTTGGATGATGGGGTTGGGAAGGTTTATCGGTGAGTTTGAATATACAATTGACGGCAAAGGCAGGCTCGCGGTCCCCGTGGAGTTCCGTAAGAAACTGGGTCCGGATGAGAACAGGTTAATATTTCTTCCCGGACGGTTTCAAACAATAGAAGTCCACCCCTACACCGAATGGAACGACTACGAGGACCGCGTGCTTCGCCATCTTCCTGAGCATACTGAAGAGGCTCAGCGTTTTTTTATTCTGCTTTATTCTCAGGCAGGTGAAGCTACTTTGGATGTTCAGGGGCGGGTACTTTTGCCCAAGCATCTCCGGGAATGGGCGGGAATCAAAAGTAACGTGGTGATTACCGGAGCGGGGAAATTTTTTCTGATCTGGGAACCGGAACGGTATCGCAAGTTTGTCATGGAGTCCATGGCGAATTATCAGCGCGATCGGAATGAAGCGGGGCGTCAGGCTTGGGAGATGATGTTACGTTTTCGCGCCCATGAGCGTAACGACTGAACATGTGCCCGTGCTTGTCGAAAAAGTTGTCAGCCTGTTGAGACCATGTCTGGGTGTGGGAACGGTTATCGATGCGACTGCCGGTGGAGGAGGTCATTTGCGGGCGCTGGCACAGGAGATGCAGAGACTTATCCCTCTCGGGGAACAACGGTGCCGGCTTATTGGCATTGACATTGATGCCACTGCACTCAGATTTGCACAGTCAAGATTAAGCGAGTTCGGTTGCACGTTCATCCGGGGAATGGCTGAAGTCAGTTCTCCGGTTGGTGGTAATCAGTTGTCGATGATTTTGCTGATACAGGCAAATTATGTGAATATGGCTGAGTTGGTAGAACGATTGGGGATCAGGTTGGTAAGCGGCGTGCTGATGGACTTAGGATTGTCCTCCTACCAGCTTCAACCGGAGCGGGGGTTTTCATTCGAGGCGGATGGTCCCCTGGATATGCGTTTTGATCAGCAGAGTTCCAGACCGACCGCAAGGGAGATTTTGCAGGAAGCCAGTATCAATGAGCTTTATTCTTGGTTCAGGGTATATGCCGATGAACCGATGGCGGGCAGAATCAGCCGCCAGATATATGCTGCACGGAAAGATATCAGGACAACCGGAGATTTGGTGAAGGTAGTGGGAAAGGTTATTCCCCCACGGCGGTTGAGGAAAACTCTTGCCCGGATTTTTCAGGCACTGAGGATTGTAGTGAACAACGAGATTGAAAATCTCCGGCTCGGATTAAAGGCAGCGATTCGATTACTGATGCCAGGTGGTCGACTGGTGGTAATCTGTTATCAGTCTGGAGAAGACCGGTGTTTCAAGGAGATGTATCGGGAACATCGGGGGGAACTGTTGTTGTTAACCAGAAAACCGCTTTACCCGGACGCAGATGAGGTTTTTGCTAATCCGAGGGCGAGAAGTGCGCGGCTGCGTGCCGTAGAGAAGACAGAGTCGATCACAGACAAAAGAAATTAATTTTTATGGAGGAGGGGGATGAAAGCTAATGGCAGTTTTAAGGCAATGGTAATCATGATTGTGCTTTGCGGCATTGCGCTGGCATATCTTTATCTTCATGCTACCAGTATTCGTATGACCCGGGAACTTTTAAGATTGGAAATGGAATGGCGACTTGTAACCCAACAGGTTGATACACTGACAGTTACGCTCGAGCAGCTTACCAGTTTCTGCAGGCTTGAGTCGTTGTGCAGTATCAGCAGGGGCGGGTTTAATGTTTCTCCAGTGTTTTCATCTGAGTCGGCAGATGCTGTTCTTGCGATGCGGGGGGGAGAAGAGGAGAAGAAGCAGCCAGCTGTGCCAGTTGCAGTTACTTATAACCAAGTTCTTATCAGGAGATGAGGCGAAGGAGCAAGAGGGAGAAAATAGTGTTTGCTGGATTTTCAGCAATTTGGCTATTTCTAATCGTTAGGGTTGCCGAGGTTCAGATTGGTAAATGGCGGTATTATGAGAATCTGGCAGATCGGCTGCATCACAAAAAGATAATTCTTTTGGGGGAAAGAGGGCGGATTTTTGACCGCAAGGGACGAGCATTAGCGTTAAACCGTTTGTGCTGTTCGATTCAGATTCTGCCTCAGTATGTGCGGAATCGAGATACCTTGGCAGAAATTCTTGCGGGTTTCGGACTGGGGTCGGTTCAGGAAAACCGGGAGTTACTGGGACAGAAGAAACGCCTGTTCTGGTTTCGCCGGTCTGTGGATTATAATACTGGTGATTCTTTGAGGAAGGTTCTTACGAGAAGAAGATTTATCAATGCAGTACTGGTACAAGATGATTATGAACGGATTTATCCTTACGGCGAAATTTGTGCTGATATTATCGGATTTGTGGGAAAGGAAAGAGGGCTTGCCGGAATAGAGTGGGAGTTTGATTCAGTGCTGCGTGGCGAGCCGGGCTGGATTATGCTCCAGAAGGATGCACTGGGATGGGCAAAGCCTTATCCCAGTTTGCCGATGAGGCCGCCGAGTCCGGGAACGGACCTTTATCTGACTGTTGATGCCGACATTCAGATGATCTGTTTTCAGGCGCTTAAAAATGGTGTGGAAGAAACAGGCGCAAAGCGGGGTTCTGCTATCGTTCTGGATGCTAAGAATGGAGCAATTCTGGGGGCGGTTGATTATCCGGCATATGATCCGAACAACTATTGCGATTATCCAAGAGAGCGGTATAAACTTAATGCGGTTGCGGATCAGTTTGAACCCGGATCGAGTTTCAAGATCGTCATCTGTGCTGCGGCACTTGAGGATTCAGCGCCAGAGCGATTTACCGAGCGTTTATATGATGTTTCTGCAGGTTTTATTGAAATTGGAAGCAAAAAGATCAAGGATGTACATCCTAATGGAGTGCTTTCATTTGACAGTGTGTTCATTCAATCTTCCAATCCGGCCTGCGCGATGATGTCATTTGAGGTTAATCCGGAAATATATTACTCTATAGCCAGGAAACTCGGGTTTGCCGAGAAGGTAGGAATTGGCTTCCCGGATGAGGGCGGAGGCCGGCTGGACCGGCCCAAGCAGCTAAGAAATCGGCTGCGCTTTGCTACAATTTCGTTCGGTCAGGGCGTGATGGTAACATTGCTGCAGATGGCAGCGGCTTATCTCTGTGTGGCAAATGATGGGACGTACTTGAAGCCTTATTTACTGCAGGCAATGGCAAAACGTGGTATTGTCGCCTCCGCCATGAAGGGGAATAACCGGATGAAAATTCATGTTGCGGGAAAGACAGCTGTGCGACAGGCGTTGAGCAAAAGAACCGCTCAGAGGATGAAGGATATTCTGGAACGGGTAGTGCTGAACGGCACCGGGAAACTGGCCAGGATTGACGGGGTGAGTATTTGCGGAAAGACTGGGACTGCGCAGAAAGTTGATGCTAACGGTGTGTATTCCAGCACGAGGTCACTAATGAGTTTTATCGGGTTTTTCCCAAAGAATGAACCGAGGTATGTGATCGCAGTGATGCTGGATGAACCCACAAAGTATCGATTTGCGGGCAGCACTGCCTGTCCGGTTTTCCGTGAAATCGCTGAACGACTGCTGAAACTGGAGATGGCTGTAGCCAGCAGATGAAAAGTTTATGGAGTTGTAGTTAAGATGGTAGGGAGTGAACGGACTAAATCTCTGGCTGATTTGATTACTGGCATACCGTGTGATGTACTAACCAGCGGTGTTGCCAGTAGAAGTATTGGTTTAGGAGAAATTAAAATCAGGGGGATTGCTTACCATTCGGCTCAGGTTAAGCCGGGTTTTCTCTTTGTGGCAATTGAAGGGACGCGTGTGTCGGGCAATGATTATATTGACGAGGCGATTAACCGCGGTGCTGTGGCCGTGGCAACCAGTGAGCCCCGGAGGGTGCGGAAGAATTGGGTGGCGATCATTCAAACTCAGTTCCCACGCCGGTTTCTGGCCCAGGTTGCTAATCGTTTTTATGATTTCCCCGCACGAAAGCTGCAATTGATTGGTGTTACAGGGACAAACGGTAAAACTACTACCTGCTATCTTACCCGTTCTGTCTGCCGTCAGCTGGGTAACGAGCCGGGGTTTATCGGGACGATAGAATATTGGGATGGAGTAGAAAGAAAAGTTGCTGGCAATACTACACCTGAAAGTCTGGATATGGTACAGATGCTTTCTCGCATGGTGGAAAATGGGGTACAGATATGTGTGTCTGAGGTTTCCTCCCATGCTCTGGAGATGGATCGGGTTTTTGACCTTGATTTCAAGGTGGCAGTTTTTACTAACCTTACTCAGGACCATCTTGATTTTCACCGGACGATGGAAAATTATCGTCGCGCCAAGATGAAGCTTTTTCAGTCCCTGACACCCGGGTGTTTTGCAGTTGTCAATTTTGACGACCGGACAGGAATTGGAATTCCTCATTTGACGAGAGCCCGGGTAATCGGTTTTGGGACAAAGCCGGAACCGGATCTGGTCCTTAAGAACGAACAAAATGTAACTGAGTATATCTGGGGTGAAGTAAAACACGTTTCCGGCGCAGGAGTAGCAGGGGTGGTTTATGTCAATAATTTGCATAGCAGGAAACTCCAGGCAATTCCGATTCGTTTAAGGTTACCGGGTAGACACAATATGCTGAACGCACTTGCAGTATTCGGTATTGCCAGAGCATTGGGTTGGGAGCTAGAACCGGTTGTTACGGGAATTGAACGGCTTGATGCTGTACCGGGCAGGCTGGAACGCATTGAACATTCGGGTAACTTCCATGTCTATGTTGACTATGCTCATACTCCTGATGCCCTGAGAAAGGTGCTGGAGACTGTTCGTGAGTGGACTTCCAACCGGGTAATTGTGGTTTTTGGTTGTGGGGGGGACCGGGATCGGGGAAAGCGACCGTTGATGGGCAAAGTTGCGACACAGATGGCAGATATTGTAATAATAACTTCGGATAACCCACGGAGCGAAGAACCGGCGAAGATAATTGAGGAAATTTTGATGGGAGTGGCACCGGTTTTGCGTCAAGATTCTTCACGATGCCGGATTGAGATTAACCGCAAAGAGGCAATACGGCAGGCGTTAACGCTGGCACAGGCCGGAGATACAGTTGTGATTGCAGGGAAGGGACATGAGGATTATCAAATTATCGGCAATGAACGGTTTCATTTTGACGATCGGGAAGTGGTGCGGGAAATTCTGGGCTCGTTACAGAAAGAATAGGAGGAGGGGTGTTTTATTATCTTCTGACACCACTGACACGCTACTTTGGGGCGTTAAATCTGTTTCGATACATCACATTTCGGGCAGCAATGGCGGGTGTAGTAGCGATTGTGCTAACCTTGGTGTTAGGAGCTCCGCTGATCAGATTGCTGAAGCGACTGCAGGTCGGTCAGAATATCCGGGAAGAGGTTCCTGAAAGGCACCGGGGAAAAGCCGGGACGCCCACAATGGGAGGGGCGCTGATACTGGTGGCAGCGATAATCGGTACGGTGCTTTTCGGGGATTTGAAGAATCAGTCGGTCCTTTTGGGTTTGGCGGTACTGCTCTCTTTAGGAGCACTGGGGTTTTGGGATGATTACGTGAAAGTGCGGGGAGGTCGTGCCCGAGGAATTAACAAACGCACAAAGTTGTTCTTTCAACTTCTTGTTGCAGCTGGTGTGGGGATTGTGCTTTACTTCTTCCCGACTGACCCGGGAATTAAAACCAAGACCAATTTTTTACTGTTTAAAAATATTGTCGTAGACTTCGGGATATTCTATATTCCGCTGATAATGCTAGTGCTAATCGGTTCTTCAAACGCAGTGAATCTGAGTGACGGACTGGACGGTTTGGCACCCGGATTACTAACAGTAGCCCTGGGTACTTATACTGCGCTGTGCTATATTTCGGGTAATTTCAAGATTGCTCAATATCTTAATATCCAATATGTGCCGGTCTCAGGAGAGATGACGGTATTTTGTCTGGCACTTACTGGTGCTTGCCTCGGGTTTTTGTGGTTTAATTCCTATCCGGCAGAGATTTTCATGGGTGACACCGGTTCCCTGCCGCTTGGGGGTGCTCTGGGGCTGGCTGCAATTGTTTCCAAACATGAATTGCTGCTGCCGATCGTGGGAGGCGTGTTTGTGCTTGAGGCAGGGTCGGTGTTGCTACAGGTGATATATTTCCACTCTACCGGTGGAAAAAGAATTTTTCGCATGGCACCACTGCATCATCATTTCGAATTTAAAGGTTGGGTTGAACCTAAAATTGTAACCCGGTTTGTGATCGTTGCTGTGTTGTGTGGGATGGTGGCGTTAGCAACTCTCAAGGTGCGCTAATGTTAAGGATATTCAGAGAACAGGTGGCGGGGCGGCCATTTCTAATTCTGGGGTTAGGAAGAGCGGGGAAAGCATTGGCGAACGCACTGCTGCACGCAGAAGCTGATGTTGCAGGGTATGATGATGACGAATCGGTCTGGCACCAGCCGGTGCTTCAGGGGTTAGTAGGATTGGGATTGAGGCGGATTTACCGGGTGAATCATCAGCTTCTGATCCCACATGTGACGGTAGTGGCGAGCCCCGGATTTCCAGCTGAGCATCCGGTGGTTCGCTTTTTAACTGATAACGGGATCTCGGTGTACGATGAGCTTGATTTTGCCAGCAAATTTCTCCCTGGTGTTCAGATTGCAGTTACCGGTACCAATGGAAAATCAACTACCGTATCTTTGATTGCAACAATCCTAAAGCAGGCAGGGAAGAAAGTTTTTGTCGGCGGGAATCTGGCACCGGGAAAGCCGCTGTCAGCAGCGCTGAACATGAACGAGAAGGATTTTTATGTTATTGAAGTGTCCAGTTTTCAGCTTATGCGGGCACGAGCGCTGAAACCGAAGGTGGCGGTATTGCTGAATATTACCGAGGACCATCTGGACCGGCATCGGTCATTTGCTGATTATGTCCGCTGCAAACTGAGGATATTTGAATATCAGCAGAAGGATGACTGGGCAGTATTAAATTATGACGACCCATCAGTAAGAAAAGGGGTTGAAAATGTTCAGGCAGAAATAGTATGGTTTTCAAGAAAAAAATTAGCAGATGCCTATATCGCCCGGGGGTGGTTCTGGTTTAAAGGCAAAGCTGTAGTATCCGTCAGTGAGCTGCTCCAGCGGCCGATGAAATTTTACAATCTGAGATATCTGCCCGTGATTGAAAATGCGCTGGCGGCAGTGTGTGTTGCTCAGATATTACAAATTCCCATACCTGCAATTAAACAGGGATTGAGACGATTTAAGCATCTACCACATCGACTGGAGTTTGTTCGTCGCTTGCATGGAGTTTATTTTTTTAATAATTCGATGTGCACAAATCCTGAGGCGGGAGTCCGGTCGCTTCAGGCTTGGCGAAAGAAGGTTATTTTGATAGCAGGAGGGAAAGAGAAAGATACCAATTTTAAAAATTATCTAGACACAATCAGACAGCGGGCAAAGTGCGTAGTACTTTTAGGAGAAAACAGTAATCGTCTGGCAGAAGAATTAAGCAGCCTCGGATTTAAGAAATACGAGATTGCAGGTTCGATGAAGGATGCTGTGGTTCGTGCTTATCAGCATGCTAGGCCCGGGGATGTTGTTGTGCTTTCCCCAGGCTTTGCCTCATTTGACCTATTTCATGATTTTCAGGAAAGGGGAAGGGTTTTTCGTAATGCGGTCCGGCAACTACAGTGATAGTGGCGTGCTGAATGTTGTCCACCGCCCGAACCGGTTGTGGAT
The DNA here is from genome assembly GCA_039801085.1 of candidate division WOR-3 bacterium. NCBI lineage: Bacteria > Pseudomonadati > Caldifarciminota > Caldifarciminota bacterium. The sequence continues at coordinate 229,112 of JBDRTY010000001.1, forward strand.
TCCGGTCAGCGGACGGAGCGGAGCATTCGAATATCTGCCCAATTCTCCAATTGATTATCAGCTGCTTGTTATTGTTCTCGCCTTGGGGGTAATTGGTCTTATCACGGTATATGCAGCGACATATCATCTGGGGTTGGAATATCTCCGGGGGCAGACTTTGCGACTATTGATGGGTTGCGGAGCGCTCTGGTTGGGTATGAAGGTTAATCTCGGGCGAATTGCCGGCAGAAATTTTCAATGGCTGCTACTAATAATAATGCTCGGGCTGTTGGCAGGGGCAGTTGTTCTTGGAAATCTTGCCGGGGTGGTTGCCTGTCGTGAGCTATACGGTTTTCAACCTCAGGAGTTTGTGAAGTACGCACTGGTTCTCTGGCTGGCAGGTTATTTTGACAGGCTTCGGAATTCCGATTTAAAACCCAACTTCGTTAATACAGTAGTAAGACCGGGTTTGATAGTCGCCCTTACCGTAGGACTTACGCTGGCGCAACCTGCGCTGGGCACAAGTTTCATAATAGCAGCATCTAGTTTCTTCATTTTCGTCCTTGCGGGCGTCAGATGGCGTTATCTGGTGCCGATAATTATGGTTGTGGGAATGTTAGTTGGGGTCTGGTTCATAGTAAAGCCTGTGCTCAGGACGACAAAGTTCCGCTATATTACGGAGCGTTGGGATAATTTCTGGGCTGGCGATCGGTATCATCAGACCCAGGCATTGATCGCTCTGGGCTCCGGTGGTCCCTTTGGTAAGGGACTAGGAGAGAGCCGTCAGAAGTATTATTTTCTGCCAAAGCTGCACAAGGATTTTATTTTCTGCCTGATCGGCGAAGAAAGGGGATTTTTGGGTACGTTGATACTCATTTTACTTTATATTCTCTTAGTCTATCGAGTGACGAAGGTGGCAGAGAGGTCGGTAACAGAGTTCGGGCGTCTATTAAGCGGTGGCGTCGGAGTGGTCATTACAATCTACGCTATGGTTCACATCGCTGTATCGCTGAGCCTGATACCCACGACCGGACAGCCATTACCTTTCATATCATATGGCGGTTCGGCACTGGTATCAAACATGTTTGCTGCCGGACTGGTTCTGAATGTTTCAAGACATAGAAGGAGTGGTGTCGATGAGGAAGGTGTTGCTGGTCGCGGGTGGAACCGGCGGCCATATTTTTCCCGCGCTCGCGCTGGGTGAAGAGCTCAGAAATTGCGGGGTAACTGTGATATGGGTAGGAAGGAAAGGTATGTTGGAGGAGACAGTTGCCCGGCGGGCAGCTTTTCAATTTGAGCCTATACAATCCGGTCAAGTGACCGGGAAAGATCCGGTTTTCAGATTGCGCGGGTTAGCCGAGATTAGTGCCGGTTTTTTTCAGTCTGTGAAAATTATCAATCGGATAAATCCCAATGCAGTCATTGCCGCCGGTGGGTTTGTAAGTGCTCCACTTCTCATGGCTTCTTGGATTCGACGAATCAAATTCTTCCTTTTAGAACAGAATTGTGTCCCCGGAAGAGTAACCCGATTTTTCTCGCGGTACGCTCAAGAAGTCTTTCTGACTTTTCCGCTTGAAAAATCTCTGAGTGGTAATTGTAATGTTACCGGGACGCCACTGCGTCAGGGAATTGTTCAAAGATGTTCTCAATCAAGTGTTTTTCAATTGAGAGAAGAGGCTTCAGCGACCATTCAGAACCGGACAGTATTGGTAATCGGAGGGAGTCAAGGTGCGCGGGTACTAAATCTCGCCGCACTAGATTTGGCAGCAACACTTTCCAATATCCGGGTTGTTATTATTACCGGGAAAAGGGATTACGAGCTGATTAAGTCTCTGGTGCATTCCAGAAATTGCGAACTGGTGGACTGGACTGATCAGCCAGAAGAATATTATGCTCAAGCTGCGCTGGCAATTACCCGCGCTGGTGCGCTGGTAATATCAGAATTAATGGCGTTCGGCATACCGATGATTGTCGTTCCCTTTCCTTTTGCCGCCGACCGGCACCAGGATGCCAATGCCCGGTATATAGCAAAAATCGGTGCCGGAATTGTGCTGGAACAGAGTCAGCTTTCGGGGTTGACCAGCTTGGTACAGCATCTTTTGACAGATGCTGCAAAGATGGAAGCGATGTCAAGAAATGCCCGTATGGCTGCTCGGATAGATGCCGGTCCTGCCATTGCCCGACGGATTATTACGGCGTTAAATTCAGAAGGAGATTGAGCTGCTATGTTTGGCAGACTAAAACGTATTCATTTTGTGGGTGTCGGTGGCGCAGGGATGTCGGGTATTGCACTGCTACTCAAAAATCTCGGATTTGAGGTTTCGGGATCGGACATTCAGGCAAGTGAAGTGACGGAACGTTTGATACAGGAGGGGATAAAGGTGTTTATCGGACACCAGGCAGAAAATTGCACCCATGCTGAGGTGGTGGTTTTTTCCACAGCAGTTGCTGATGATAACCCCGAATTGGTTTTTGCCCGCGCTCACGGGATACCGGTAATCAGGCGGGCAGAAATGCTGGCAGAACTGATGCGTTTGAAATTCAGCATCGCAATATCTGGGAGCCACGGCAAGACAACCACTACTTCACTCGTTACGCATGTTCTGACTCGTGCCGGGCTGGATCCTACCGCAGTGATTGGCGGTAGAATTGTTGGAGCCGAAACCGGTGCCCGGCTGGGTCAGTCAGAATATCTCGTTGCTGAAGCTGATGAGAGTGACCGTTCTTTTGTTCTACTTTATCCTTCGATCGCAGTGGTGACAAATATTGAACCGGAGCATCTTGATTATTACCGGAATATTCAGGATTTAAAGAAGGAATTTTTACGGTTTGTTAACCGGGTTCCCTTTTATGGCAGTGTCATTTTATGTATGGATTCCCCGGCGGTCCGTTCCTTCCGGAACCGGGTGTCGCGTCGGGTAGTAACCTATGGGGTTGATACGGAGGCAGATTTTACAATCCGCGATCTCCAGCTTTACCGCTTCAGTTCGGCATTTACAGTGGTTTATGATGGTAGGGAGATAGGCAGATTCAGCCTGGCGATGGCAGGAAGACATAATGTGCAGAATGCGCTGGCAGCAATTGCGGTGGGGGCTGAGCTGGGAATTGACTTTGCTACCATTGAACAGGCGCTGGCAACATTTACAGGCGTTCACCGGCGACTGGAAAAGAAGGGGGAAGTGAACGGGATAGAAGTGTTTGATGATTATGGTCATCATCCGACGGAAATCCGGGTGACCATCGAGGCATTGCGTCATGCCTATCCAGAGCACCGGATACTGGTTGTTTTTCAGCCCCATCGCTATACGCGCACCAAACTACTGGCGGAAGAATTTGGCACTGCATTTGATCAGGCAGATGAAGTGGTAATTACCGGGATTTATGCCGCAGCTGAACCGCCGATTCCTGGGGTGGACGAGAGGTTGATTGTAGATGCGGTCCGGAGGCGAAGCAGAGCCGGTTTGACAGTTCACCACATACCGGAGCTGAATGAAGTGACAAATTTCCTCGGTGATCGATTGAAGGGGGGGGATGTGGTGCTGACGCTGGGGGCGGGCAGTATCACCAAATTGGCAGATGAGATTCTGAAACTGCTCGGTGAGGTTAAGTGATGACTGGTAACTGGCAAGAGGTATTGCTGCAGGCAGTTCATGAGGAGCATTGTGAGGTATTTTTTAACGAGCTTCTTGCCCGCCATACCAGTTTCCGGATTGGCGGTCCGGCTGATGCATTGGTTATTGTCAGGAGTCGAAGGGGTTTGCGCGGGGTGTGGACGATTGCTCAGAAATATGGAGTAAACATAACGGTTATCGGGCGCGGTACCAATATGCTAATTTCTGAACAGGGACTGCGTGGTATTGTGGTTAAACTTCAAGGTGAATTCTGCCGGATCGAATTGAGGGACAATGAGATTTATGCGGGGGCGGGTGTCTTACTTGATGAAATTGCAGATTTTGCCGAATCTCATGGTTTTTCCGGTGCTGAATTCCTCGCGGGGATTCCTGGAACAATTGGAGGCGGGTTGATGAGTAATGCCGGTGCCTACGGTAGAAGTCTGGGGGATATCGTCCAGCAGGTAGAAGTAATGGATAATCAGGGGATAGTCGCATTGTTAAACAGGGAGGTTCTCAGGAATCAATATCGGGAATCCCTGCTACCTGCAGGCTCTTGGGCATTATCAGTAATTTTGAAATTACCGCAAGGCAAGGGAAGGAGCTGTCAGGAAATAAGAAGTGAGCGCCGGCAAAAGCATCCGTCTGAACCCTCAGCCGGTTCTTTTTTTAAGAATCCTGCAACAGTTCCTGCAGGTAAACTAATTGAGCAGTGCGGTTTGAAAGGCATGATATTGGGCGGAGCAGCAGTTTCACCCCAGCACGGGAATTTTATAGTTAACCGGGGCGGTGCCCGATTTGTTGATGTTTATGAGTTAGTTCAGATTATCAAGGCAACAGTTGAGGAGATGACCGGCATTGAGCTTGATGAGGAGGTGCGGATTCTGCCTCCTACAGGTTCAGCCGGAGACAGGAGGTGAAGAATGGGTAAATTGAGAAGGATTGCTGCAATTGATATCGGTACCACTAAGGTTACCTGTGTGATTGCCGAAGTGGATCCCACCGGTAAGACGGAAGTCAAGGGATACGGGGTGTCGCCACCGGACGGATTCCGGATGGGAGTTGTCATCAGCCTTGATAAGGCAACAGAGTCATTTGCCCGGGCAATTGAGCAGGCGGAAAAGATGGCGAACTGTCGTATTGGTGCTGGTCCGGTTTACACCAGCATTACCGGTGATCATATCAAGCATATGCCCGGATTAGGGGCAGTGCCGGTGAGCAGACCAAATAAGGGAATCATGCCACGTGATATAGAGGATGTAATACGTCAAGCACAGACCATTCGTCTACCGAATGATGAACAGATACTTCACGTTATCCCAACTCAGTTCATTGTTGATGGTCAGCGGGGAGTGCGGAATCCCTTGGGATTGTTTGGGGTCCGTTTAGAAGTAGAGGCATTGCTGATCATCGGCGCGGTTACCGCGATCGAGAACATATATCGGGTAATGGAACGGCTGGATATCAAACACCGGGTGTTAGTACTTCAGTCGCTGGCTACTTCCTACGGAGTTTGTGATGAGGAAGACAAGGAGCTGGGAGTAGCGATTATTGATATCGGCGGAGTACTGGAGGTATCGATCTATCGGGAAGGGGAAATCCGGTTTACGAAAATGCTCCCGGTTGGCGCCGCAAATATTACTAAGGACGTGGCAATCGGACTGCGGACTTCGTATCAACAGGCAGAGAGTATCAAGCGGGAGTTCGGGGTGGCAATGGCGGGGATGATTGAAAGAGATGAACCACTGACGATTGAAGATGCTTCAGGCCGGGGGCCCAAGCAAGTGTCCCGACGCCTGCTGGCATCAATCATTGAGCCCCGGGTGGAGGAGCTGCTTAACTTGGCGGATGCGGAAATCAGAAAGTCACAGCTTGCGGACGGACTTTCCGGAGGTGTTATTCTGACTGGGGGTGGTGCTCTTTTACCCGGGATTGATATGCTTGCTGAGCAGATTTGTGGGATGCCGGTAAAAATCGGAAGGCCGGAACGGGTAGGAGGACCACGAGAAGTGGTTACGAATCCGGCGTTCGCCACTTCTGTAGGGTTGATCCGCTGTGCAGTTGAAGGGAAAAGTAGTCAGTTGCATCGTTTGCCTGTTCCCGGTTTGGGACAAAGGCTGTGGGAAGATTTGAAGTCGTGGTTTTCTTAAATTAATGAAAGGAGGCAAGAGTGATTGAGCCGGTAGAGGAAAGAAATCTGACCCGGATCGGTGTATTCGGGGTCGGTGGGGCAGGCTGTAATGCCATAAATCATATGGTTGATGCCCGTCTAAGTGGAGTGGAACTGTTTGCGGTCAATACCGATCTCCAAGCGCTGTCAATGTCTCTGGCACCGAACAAGATTCAGATTGGTGCGCAGCTAACCGGTGGTCTGGGTTCGGGCGGTGATCCGAGAATTGGCCGGCAGGCAGCTGAGGAATCAATCAGTGTCCTGCGTGAGAATCTTGCTGGGTTTGATATGGTTTTTATTGCCGCCGGTGAAGGTGGTGGTACAGGTACCGGTGCTGCACCGGTGGTTGCTCAGGAGGCCAAGCAGCAGGGGGCACTGGTGGTCGCAGTTGTTACTCGGCCGTTTGATTTTGAAGGCCGGCAGCGTCGCGAGAAAGCTCAGGCAGGAATCGATGCGCTCAGACCGCATGTTGATACGCTGATTGTAATTCCCAATCAGCGGATTCTGGAAGTTTACGGCGCCCAGCCCTGTTTTGAGGCATTTCGGCTCGCAGATGAAGTGCTGTTAAATGCAGTTCGGGGAATATCAGAGATTGTTACGACCCGGCAGTTAATCAATATTGATTTTGCCGATGTGCGTACCGTGATGAGCGAGCGGGGAGGAGCGGTGATGTCGGTAGGGATTGCTCAAGGAGAGGGGCGTGCCACTGAAGCAGCACACCGGGCGTTGCGTTCGCCATTGATTGAGGACGTATCGATTGAGAGCGCCCGTCGGGTCCTGCTGAATATCTCGGGCGATGAATCAATGACACTGAAAGAGGTAGATGAGGCTGCCCAGATTATCTACCATGCAACGAATGGACAGGCAGATATCCGGATGGGGGCTGCTCGTCTGAGCGATCTGAATTCCGCAATGAAGGTGACGCTGATTGCTACCGGGCTCAACGAACCTTTGCCGCGAATTGATGATGTAGCTGACCTTTTGAGCGGGGTAGATTTGAATCCTCTGCGGCGTAATTTAAATCCTAAAGGCGAACTGCCGGTAGATAAAACGGATTTAGAGATTCCTACTTTTATCCGTCGGCAACTCGATTAACGCGCGGGCGGCGCAGCAGTCGGGAAGATAGCTGCTGCGCCGCTGCTGTTTTATTCCGGCATCTTCCTTTCCGCCTGTTCCATCCAGCGCCGGCGTTCGGCTTCCAAAGCGCGCAGGTCACGTTCGGTAATCCCAGTGGGATAGTTACCGTTGAAACAGGCGGTACAAAACTGACGGTCGTGGTGATTACCTCTGACTGCTTGGATCAGACCGTCATAGCTCTGGTATATCAGTTCATCTACACCGATCAGTCTTGCGATCTGCGGTTCGGTTTTTCCCTTGGCGATGAATTCGCCCCGGGTCATCATGTCAATTCCGTAGACACATGGGAAGCGGAGCGGGGGTGCGGTAACCGCCAAGTAAACATGGCGCGCACCGGCTTCCCGGACCATCTGAACAATCTCTCTGGAGGTTGTTCCCCGGACAATTGAATCGTCAACAAGCAGAATATTCTTGTTCTGAATCTGGGAACGCACCGGATTGAGTTTCTGACGGACAGAAACAGAGCGATTGACTGTTGCCGGGGTAATGAAGGTCCGAGCGATGTAGCGGTTCTTGATCAGACCTTCCCGCATCTCGATATTCAGTGCCCGGGCAAGAGCAGCACCCGCCGGTCGGGCAGTATCCGGAACCGGTATTACAATCTCGGGTTGGATGTTACGGCGCATAACCTCGTGAGCGAGTGTATTACCGAGCCGCAACCGTGCCTCGTAAACTTCAATACCATCGATGACTGAATCAGGCCGGGCAAAATATACATATTCAAAGATGCAAGTGCGGGGTTTACATGAATTAAGCAGGTGATGGTGGAGTCGGTGATGACGGTCGATGAAAATGACTTCTCCCGGCTGAACATCACGGAATTCGGTAAAGCCGATCAGATCCAAGGCAACGCTTTCTGAAGCGACGGCGAATTCATAAACCGGTCTTTTCCTCAGTACACTATGGCGTAGGCTGTGCGAACTGTGTTCGGCTGATACCCTCCTTTTTCCCAGCACCAACGGACGGATACCGCTCTGGTCGCGGAAGGCAACCAGACCCTGCTGATGAATGAGCGCTACCACGGAATAGGCACCCTTAGCCCGCTGGAACACTGTTTTCACTGCCTGGTAAATGTGTTCCGGTTTCAGCGGTTCCGAACGGTATTTTTCCAGTTCACTGGCAAAAACATTCAGGATCGGTTCGACATCACAGAAACTGGTCAGCTGGCGCAGATCTCTTGTTTCCAATTCGTGTCGTAGGCTGAAATAATTGGTAAGATTGCCGTTATGGACCATACCAATGCCATAGGGATGATTAACAAAGAATGGCTGGGCATCTTCACTGGTTCCCGGCCCGATCGTCGGGTAACGGGTATGTCCGATCCCCAGTGAACCGGTAAGCCGGGAAAGATTCTTTTCATTGAACACTCGGCTTACCAGCCCGTTTCCTTTTTTCAAATGAAGTGTAACATCGGAGGTCAGAATTCCGGCAGAGTCCTGTCCCCGGTGTTGGAGTGCGATCAGGCCAGTAACTAAGTCCGGTGCTACCGGTTGATTAAAGTAGAAAAGGCCGAGAACACCACACACGGGTCTATTTTAAATGATTCAATTCAGAATGCAAATTTAGTTAATCACGCAGTCTGATGTCAAGGTACGGGATTTTCAACCGTTTTGCCATCCCGGGAGAAACGGTTAATGCCATGCCCGAACCGATTACCTCACTGCCCATGCGTCTTTTTAATAAATCGACTGCCCGATAAAGTCGTTCCATTTTTTCCAAGCGGAGCGGATCGTCAAAGAGTGTAATTTGACTGTTACGGGTAGAGACCAGTCGAGTCAGAATGACGCCGGTTTGCCGGTAAACCTTCCCGGGTTGATAGATCGCATCAAACCCCTGTTGAATAAATGGAGCTAATAGAAGCGGATACGCTGTTGGTGCGGACAGCTTCAATTCCACTGCGCTTTCCTGAAATTCCTGGGTGCGGAGAAACAGAATCAGACGCTGAGGTGCCAGCTGATAGCGCCGGGCTTTGAAGCAGGCGGCTTCAAGATTGGCGCTGAGCCTGCTGAAGATCGCAAACCGGCTGGTGGTCGGTGGGAATGTCGTTGCCTTGCTGATTGACTGGTAGTTGTTCTTGGGTTCGGGATTTACCGGATATACCGGTCGGCCGTTTAGTTCCTGCCAGATTTCGTAGCAGGGTTTAGGGAGGTGTTTATGGATAAACATTTCGGACCGGCGGGCGAGGTCCAGTGCAGTTCTGATGCCTAGTTTATTACACCAGGCAGCGGTACTGGTTCCGATTCCCCAGACCGCATCCACGGGCAATTTTTCCAGATACAGGTGAATCTGTCGTCCCGGGATTACTGTCAGGCCCCCGGGTTTTCTGTGCTGAGAGGCGATCTTAGCGAGAACTTTAGTGAGGCTGATGCCGATGGAAACCGAGATGCCCAGTTCTGTCCGGATTGTTTCCTGAATCCGGAAGCCCAGTTCCTCATAGGAGCAGTGATAGGCCCGGCGCAGGCCGGTAATGTCCACAAACGCTTCATCAATTGAGTATTCTTCGACCGCTGGAGAAAATCGGCGGAGAATATCCATCATCCGGATCGAAAACAGACTGTATTTTTCATAATCGGAGTTAAGAACAATTACCGCTGGATAAAGGTGTTTCACATCCCGGATCCGCATGCCCCGTTTGATACCAAGCACCTTGGCTTCATAACTGGCAGCAGTAACAATTCCCCGCTCTCTGCCGACGATCAGCGGTTTACCGGCAAGGTGGGGATTGGTTGCCTGCTCACAGGCAGCAAAGAAGGCGTCGGCATCTACATGCAGAATCGCATTTTGCCAGTCAAAGACCAGGAGTGGCTGGGTGCTCATCGGTATTTCCGGATTACGGCGGTAACCACCCCACCGATTCGGAGTTCTGCTCTGGGCTTCAAAGGCGGGTAGTTCGGATTTGCGGGGACGAGGATAATCTGTCCTCCCTGTTTTCTTAAGTACTTGATCGTCCATTCACCATCAACCTCAGCAATCACGATATCGCCATTCTTGGGGGTGATTGAGCGGTCGATCAGAACCATGTCTCCCGGGAGAATGCCGGCTTCCCGCATTGAATTGCCGGTGACCTTCAAGAGGAAGGTAGCGGCTGAGTTGCGTATCAGCCATTCATCAAGTGAAATTTTGTCCAGAAGTTCCTCCTCGGCAGGGGAGGGAAAGCCGGCTTCAACGGTTCCGAGCAGTTTCAGGGGTGAAAGCAGTTTCTGAGGGATAAGCCTACCTTTTTCATCCTGAGTGATGATCCCCTGTGCCTTCAGTTTCTTCACCAGCCGGAAAACCGCATTTTTGGAACGCCAGCCAAAGAGCTGCGCAATTTCAGTGTAAGACGGCATCCGGCACCGCTGCCGGTAGAACTGCCGGAGCTGTTCAATTTTATTGTTCAAGTCAGCACTTCGCCTCATGAATTAATTATAGTGAACGATTGTTCACTTGTCAAGCAATCTTTAGTTGTCGATGCCCCGGCCTTCAAAGTCCGGGGTGTAGTCGGAGGAAGCGGAGGAAAGTTCCTGCAGAAAACCTTCTTCAAAACCGAGGTCCAGAAAGTAATCCCTGATCTCCTGATACTCGGAGGGACGGAGGCGCCGGTTCATATCCGGCAGAGTTTCTGCCTGATAGGTCGGATAATACTGTGCCATCAGACTGATCTGGGTCTGGGGTCCGAGATTGTCCCGGAGCCAGCGGAGGATTTTCTTGGAGTCTTCAATCTGTCCCGGCAGGACGAGATGGCGGACAATCAGCCCCTGTTTAATAATTCCCTCCTCGTCGTAGCGGTTTTCTCCAACCTGCCGTTTCATTTCCATGATTGCTGCGGAGGCGTATTTAAAATAGTTCGGTGCGGAGGAGAACTGCTGTGCCAGTTCGTCGGAAAAATACTTCAGATCAGGAAGATAGATCGAGACCAGACCTCCCAGTTGCCGCAGGGTTTCCACCTTTTCATAGGCGTTGGAGTTCCAGAGGATGGGAATCCGTAACCGCTGTCTCGCCGCCTCGAGTACCGGGATCAGCTGCAGGGTATAGTGGGTCGGGGTTACGAGGTTGATGTTGTGGGCACCCTGATTTTCAAGCTGGAGCATGATTTCGACTAAACGCTCCGGTTGCACCTTTCTGCCGAATCCCAGCTGGGAGATATCGTAGTTCTGACAGAAACGGCAGCGGAGATTGCAGTGGGAAAAGAAGATCGTTCCTGATCCTCTGGTGCCGGATACCGGAGGTTCCTCCCAGAAATGGAGCTGTGCCTGAGCAATTTCAATTTCATCGGTTGCCCGGCACCGGCCCGGATGGACCGAGCGGTCAATATTACATTCAAACGGACAGGCGTTGCAGATCATGCTTATAATTCTACTTCCCGAAGGAGGCGGTATCAACTCCGGGTTGGTGCTTGTGATTAGGCGGGCAGGGCAGTGAAACCAGTTTCTGTCTTGACCCGGAGCGGAGGCGATTTAGAATATCCTGATGCAGGAGCGGTTCCGGTTGAGAGCGCCTTTCCAGCCCGCCGGTGACCAGCCGGAGGCGATTGAGCGGCTGGTTGAATTTATTCAGTCGGGAGCGAAATATTCCACCCTGCTGGGGGTCACCGGATCGGGCAAGACCTTTGTCATGGCATCAGTAATCGCCCGGCTTAACCGGCCGACGATTGTCATCTCCCATAACAAGACACTGGCAGCTCAGCTGTATGGCGAGTTCAGACAGTTCTTTCCGGATAATGCGGTGGAGTACTTCATCTCCTATTATGACTATTACCAGCCTGAGGCCTATGTGCCGGAACATGACCTTTACATTGAAAAGGACGCCTCTATTAACGAGGAGATTGAGCGGCTCCGCTTACGTGCCACCTCCAGCCTGATTGAGCGCCGGGATGTGATCGTGGTCGCCTCAGTTTCCTGTATCTATAACCTCGGCGAACCCTGGGAGTTCCGAGAGTCGCTTTTTCCGATTGAACTGAATCGGGAGCTGGACCGGGAACAGTTACTGGAACAGCTGGTAAAACTGCAATATACCAGAAACGATTTTGAGCCCAAGCGGTCAACCTTCCGGGTCCGGGGTGAGGTAGTGGAGGTTCACCCTTCGCACCGGGATTACGGGGTGCGGATTGAGTTCCAGGAGGACCGGATTGCCCGGCTGAGTATCTTTGACATTGTATCCGGCGAACTGATTGAGCGCCGGGAGCGGGTGGTAATCTATCCGGCACGCCATTTCATTACCGGTAAGGAGCGGATTGAGCGGGCAATCAGATCAATTGAGGCCGAACTCCGGCAACGGGTGGCGGAGCTGGAGGCACAGGGAAAATTCCTAGAGGCGCAGCGGCTCAGAACCAGAACCAGATTTGATCTCGAGATGATTCAGGAGTTCGGCTACTGTCCCGGAATTGAGAATTACTCCCGGCATCTTCTGGGCAAGGCGCCGGGCGAGCGGCCTTACTGCCTTCTGGACTATTTTCCGGCTGACTACCTGATGTTCATTGATGAGTCCCATCAGACCGTTCCCCAGATCCAGGGGATGTATAATGGTGACCGGTCAAGAAAGCAGGTGCTGGTCGATTACGGATTCCGACTGCCCTCCTGTCTGGACAACCGGCCGCTGCGTTTTGACGAGTTTGAGACTCTGATCAATCAGGTGGTCTTTACTTCGGCGACACCGGGAGATTATGAGCTGGAGCGGAGTCAGGGCCAGGTTGCCGAGCTGATTGTCCGGCCCACCGGACTGGTGGATCCGAAGATGACCATCCGGTCGACCGCCAATCAGGTGGATGATCTGCTGAATGAAATCCGGCAGCGGGTGGAGCGCCAGGAGCGGGTGCTGGTGACGACACTAACCAAGCGTATGGCCGAGGACCTAGCGGAGTATCTGACTGAGCTGGGCATCCGGGTAAGGTATCTCCATTCCGAGATTGAGCCGCTGGAGCGGGTGGAGATTCTGCGTGGACTGCGGCTCGGCGAATTTGATGTGCTGGTCGGGATTAACCTTTTGCGTGAAGGGCTTGATCTGCCGGAGGTGTCCTTAGTGGCGGTGCTGGATGCAGACAAGGAGGGGTTTCTGCGTGATGCCCGTTCCTTGATTCAGACCGCGGGCCGGGCGGCAAGAAATGTCCGGGGCGAGGTAATTCTATATGCCGATAACATCACCCGTTCCATCCGGAATGCCCTTGCTGAGACCGAGCGGCGGCGGCAGAAGCAGATTGAGTATAACCGCCGGCACGGCATCATTCCCCGCTCAATTGAAAAGACGACGGAACAGGTGCTGGGTACAACCGCGGTTGCCGATGCCCGGGATGCAGAAGAGGCGGAAAATAACTGGCAGGTCGCTGAAGATGGAGGCCGAATGGAACTGCTGCTCCGGCTGGAAAAGGAGATGCAGCAGGCGGCTCAGAATCTGGAGTTTGAGCGGGCAGCAAAGCTGCGGGACAGAATCCGTGAGCTCCGGCAGCAGATTGATGATGAAGAGTGGCGAAAAAGCCGGCGCAAACGGCTGAAAAACCGGTGAGGCGTAAGGGTTACCCTTAAAAACAATCCGGCTCAATTAAGGGAGCAGCAGTTCAAAGTAATGAGTTATATCACCAGGTGTGGCAGCAAGGCCTATTGCCACCACTCTGTCTTCAGTCAGCCGTAAAAGATAATAGGTGGCGGTTGCTTTTACCACCTGTCGTGGTAGCAGGAATCGCTCTGTTGTTCTTTTCTGACGGTGGATTTTATAGACCAGAGGTTGTCTGTTATTATTAATGGTAACTAGGACATAGATGCAGCTGCCGGTATCAAGAAAATCCACAATCCGCTGGGGGAAGTTGGTGCGCAGTGTTTCAAGCATATAGCGCAGCGGTTCACTGGAGCGGTCAATCTCCGGGGTAACCGGTACCGGATTTTCCCAGATCAATACCGAGTCCTCCAATTCAAATTCCTGGTTGAAGATCATAATTTTCCCCGAATAACGATCGGTAGTGTAGGAGCGGTTGTTCTGTCTGCGGACAAAGGCTTCGCTACCCACGAGATACCCAAGCCGCAGTTCCTCAAACCTGGGATCAAGCCCGCCGATAAAACGGATAAATCTGCCACCGGTATCATAAACTGCCAGCTGGTGGATGTTCTTGAGATAAAATTCCTCCCGGAAAGGATTCCAGTCCGCGGGCAGGTTTTCATCAAGCATTTCCGAACCCTGGGCAGGCCAGCCCCGGCAGTAAGGCAGAAACACAATTCCCGTTTCGGAAATGAGGGAGGCATCGGGATGTTCAAAAACGTCGGGAATGGTGTCAGGCCAGGGTTGAAATTCCACGCACCGTAACATCTGATTGGAATTTATGTTTTTGGTGATCATGACCGGTGCATTGAAGTAGTCAATCTGTACATTCTCGCCTTTGTCTCTCATCTGAATGCTGGGCAGGGGGGCGGTGATTATTAGCAGGGAATCATCAAGAAACCGGTGACTGAAATACATGGAATTGATAATATTCATTGCCTTGAGTTTAAGCACAAGCTCTGCCGGCAGACGGATGAAGAGCACCTCTTCCGAACTGTCGGGATAAAGCGCACGCAGCAGCTTTCCAGTTAGAAGATCAAAGACATAAACATGGGAGGTCATATGGTCGGTAAACGCCAGACGGGTACCGGCGGGATTGAGCGAAAGATAATACGTGCTAGAAATCGGATGTTCATCTGTGTCCCGAAGTCTTATCCTCCGCCGGAATTGCGGCTTCAGTCTTTTCTCCGGCACCCTTTTTTCTGAAACAGCGACTGCTTTGCTAGCAACTCTCGGGTGGGAGCTGTCGGCGATGAACTGGGCAACTAAGATGGAGTCAATCCGGCAGCTCAGCGTGCAGGATGAGATCAGCTCCCCGGTTGAGATTTTGAATTTGGTAACAAAAGGTACCTGGAGAGTACCGGCGGAAAATTAAAAGTTTCTGAGGAAGTTTTCGTCAACCACCAGAGTATAGTCGGCATTAAAACTCCGGCGCTGGAGATAGCGTTCTGCCGCACGGCGGTGATTGGAGACCGCCAGCAAAATGATGTCGTTTTTTACTCCCTGGGCCCGGAGGAGATCGGTAAATGGTTTGATCCCTCCTTCAATCCGGGCAGCGATCATCGGTGGAACTAAAAAACATACACCGTATCTGATTTGTAGTTAATTCCGAGTTTCTGGAAAAAGCGGTGGATTTCACGATTGGTACCTTCAATCTGCGCCATCTGGTGAAGCTGGAGAACCGGATTGAAAACGGAACCGAATAGATAAACAGAGGTTACAAGTATGAGCACAAGGGCAGGGGCAGTGATTTTACCGCCCCTGCCCGCATGTACCACTGATTTACAGTCCATGTCCGGGTTACTCTATCGTTCTATCGGAACAATCTCCACGACCTTCAGTTCGTCACCGTAAACCGGAGTTCCATCAAGCGGCAAAGGAGCACCCAGACGGATACGATAACGCTGCCCTGAACTCGGATCCGTACCCGTTAATTCAAGAAGGGTATCAGGGGATGCATTAAAGGGAAGGGTAATCTCAAGACAGACAATGGAATCTCTGACGGGACAGATCCGAGGAGGAATAACTGTTACCCCCCAGAACCATAGAGCTTGATACTGGCAGC
Source organism: candidate division WOR-3 bacterium (assembly GCA_039801085.1). NCBI lineage: Bacteria > Pseudomonadati > Caldifarciminota > Caldifarciminota bacterium. The sequence continues at coordinate 244,578 of JBDRTY010000001.1, forward strand.
GGTAAATGCAGGAATCAGGAGAAAAAGAAGCCCGAGGAAGAGAATACGCAGGTTCGTTAATTTTTAAGCATCCTTTTCCTCCTTTCACAGCCGGAGTTCTTTCCCGACTGCGACTAAATTATAATTATACTACTACTTGTCAACAAATTTAATTTATTTTCTCATTCTCAGCCAGAAACTGTGTAGGTGGCCGGCGATCGTCATTGCCTTTACCGGGCAGATTTCTGAGCAGCAGAAGCAGCGGATGCATTTGCGACGGTCGATTTCGGGCAAGGGACTCATTCTGATCGCCTCTACCGGACAGTTCCGGGCACATTCAGCACAACGGATGCAGCGGTTGTGGTTCAGGACCGGCACGCGGGGGATAATCAGCCGGTACACCGGCCGGGATAGGCGGGTGATCAGACTGGCGAATCCGGCACCGGGCAGGCGGAACCCGGGAATGGGTGCAAAGTCACCGTGGATCTGAATTGCAGTCCGGGCTGCCGGTCCGAGCCTGCGACTGGCAGCGATGCGCACGGTCGGGATGGAGTCCGGCTGGGCACCGGCAAGCATCGCCATGACCGCATCCAGGGCAATACCGTTTTCACTGGCGAGCAGCAGATCCATCTTCCGCACCCTGCCGCCACTCGGTCCGTTGATTCCGTCCATGACCCGGATACCATCCATGATATGGAGCATTTTTACCGGCACCGTCTGATAGATGTCCACGAGCAGTTCGGCAAACTGTTCGGCACTGGCAGCCAAGGTGTGGAGATACGCCTTGTGCCCGCCGGGAATGATGCCGAAGATGTTTTTGACCGCACCGGTGAGCAGGGTCAGGGCATGGGTTTTGAATACCGGCAGATTGAGGATGATATCAACTTCGTGAATCAGGCTGGAGACCGGAATTTCTGGGGTATAGCGGGATGAAAGCGGCAGTTGCACCGGGTTGATTGAGACATTCTGAAAACAGCCCTGACTGGCTTCAATCATACCAGTCGGCTTCAGATAGTCTTCAATCCGGTTCCGGCGGGCGCCGGCCGGATTGTCACCGACGATTATCCTTTTGGCGTTGCGCCGTTTGAGCTCGGAGATGATCCCATGAACCAGCTCCGGATTGGTGGTAACCCCGGCTTCGGGGGGGTGGGGTGCGAGCAGGTTGGGTTTGACCCAGATCCGTTTGCCGGAGAAGTCATAATTAAGAAAGTCAAGCGCCTCAATGACCGTTGCTTGCAGGTCGCCAATTTTCCGGATGAGTACCGAGGCGGGCATTAAGCAGTCGGCAGGGTGCTACTTGTTATCTTGACCCGGGATGATATAAAGGACATTGGCAAGGGATACCACCGCTTCAGGCTGCCGCTCCCTGCCTTCAGGAATTCCGGTTTCCTTGAAAATCACATCCACCATCTTGACGACACCTTCCTTGACGGTGTAACCACCACAAACCGCATAGCCGCCGGATTTGAGATAGACAATCGGCATTTTTTCTCCTTTCTACATCTCGGGTCGGGGCAGGCTGACCCGAGACGGTTTTTCCTCCCGGAAACCTAGGGCAAAGTCCGCCTGCAGCAGTTTGTGAATCTCCCTGCTCCCCTCATAAATCTGGGCACCCTTGGCATTCCGGTAGAAGCGTTCTACCGGATATTCGTCGGAAAAGCCGTAGGCACCGAGGGTTTGAACCGCATTACTTGCTGCCCGTTCGGCCGCCTCACAGGCAAAAAGTTTTGCCGCTGAGGTGGCGCGGGTGGCGGTCCGGCCCTGATTTTTCTCCCAGCCGGCGCGGAGATAGAGCAGTCTTGCAGCCTGATAGCTGACTGCCATGTCAGCGATCATATCCTTGACAAGCTGATGTTCTGCGAGCGGTTTCCCGAAGCTGCTGCGGGTAAGGGCGTAGCCGGAAGCCACATCAAGGCAGGCACGGATCAGACCGGCGGCTCCGGCAGCAACGGTGTAGCGGCCCTGGTCAATTGCAAACATGGCGATCCTGAAACCCTCGTTCTCCCGACCGAGACGGTTGGCTTCCGGGACCCGGACATCGCTCAGGGAAATGGAGCCGGTATTGCCCGCCCGGACGCCGAGTTTGTGATGGATGGTTGAAGTGGACAGTCCGGCCATGCCCCGTTCGAGGATAAAGGCGGTGATGCCGGTGTGGTCACGCCGCTGCTGTTTTTCCCGGTCAGTCCAGGCAAAAACAAGGAAGTGGTCGGCGATATCCGCAAGTGAAATCCATGTTTTCTCGCCGTTCAGGATGTAGCAGTTGCCATCCCGGCGTGCGGTCGCCCGGATACCCAGAACATCGGAGCCGGCATCCGGTTCGGTCAGACCGAAGGCGGCAAGTTTCTCACCCTTTGCCTGCGGGATCAGGTATCTCTTTTTCTGCGCTTCATCGCCCCATGCCAGCAGGGTCAGGCTGACAAGGCCGATATGGACCGAAATGATTACCCGCAGTGAGGTATCAACATACTCCAGCTCCTCACAGGTAAGACCCAGACTGATATAGTCACCACCGCTTCCACCCCAGACGGCGGGAATGGTCAGGCCAAGCAGACCCAGCTCCGCCATCTTCCGGGCGATCCGCGGGTCAAAGAACTGGTTGCGGTCGTTTTCCTGAATTCTGGGTTGAACCTCGTTGCGGGCAAACTCCCGGGCGAGTTTCTGCACGAGCTGCTGTTCTTCGGTGAAGGTGAAGTCGATCACTTTCTGCCCAGTACCCGGCGGTAGACCGCATCCACATGCCGGACCAGATTCCGCAGTTGGAACACTGCCTCCAACTCAGACGGACTGAGATGGTGCTGCACGGTGCGGTCATTTCTGGCGAGCTGGCTCAGGGTTGTGCCCGAGCTGATTGCTTCGAATGACAGTTTCTGCACCAGTCTGTAGGCACGGGTGCGGTTCATACCCTTGTTTACCAGTGCCAGCAGCAGTGCCTGCGAGAAGAAGGTCTCACCGGAGATTTTCAGGTTTTTCTCCATCTGGTCAGGTCTGACCACCAGTCCGGCGAGGACCCGGTTCATCTGCCGGAGACAGTAGTGGAGGAGGGTAAAGGCCTCGGGAATGATAATCCGCTCGGCGGCAGAGTTGGTCAGATCCCGCTCGTGCCAGAGGGGGATGTTCTCGTAGCTGGCTAAGGCGTAGGAACGGATTACCCGGGCAAGGGAACAAACTCTTTCGCAGATGATCGGATTTTTCTTATGGGGCATTGCTGAAGATCCCGCCTGAGATTTGCCAAACGGTTCACTTACCTCCCCGATTTCGGTCCGCTGAAGGTTGCGGATCTCAGTAGCGATCCTTTCTAGCCCGGCAGCGATCAGTGCCAGCATCGAGAGGAGAAAGGCATGCCGGTCGCGCGGGATCACCTGGGTGGACACCGACTCGACCTTCAGATTAAGCAGTTTCAAAACCCTTTTTTCCACATCCGGGCTGAGCTGGGTATAGGCGCCGACGGTGCCGGAGATCTTGCCGTAGCCGATTTCCATCCGGGCGAGTTTGATCCGTTCAATACCCCGATTGATTTCCGCCAGCCAGGACAGGCATTTCAACCCGAAGGTAATCGGTTCTGCATGGACGCCGTGGGTTCTGCCGATCATCGGGGTCCAGTGGTAGCGGCGGGCAAGATCGGCGGTGGTCTTCTGGAGCTCGAGTAGTGCTGTGTGGATTATATCCAGCGCCTGAACGCAGCGAATCGCCAGGGCGGTGTCAACCACATCGTAAGAGGTAAGTCCGTAATGGACATACTTGCCTGCCTCGCCGGCACTTTTTGCCACGCTGCGGGTGAAGGCGATCACATCGTGGTTGGTTTCCTTTTCAAAACGTTCAATCTCACTGATTTTAAAAGTTGCCTGCTGGATTTTTTCTGCTGCCGGCTTCGGGATAATACCCAGTTCACCCTCGACCTTTGCCACTGCTTTCTCCACGAGCAGCCAGGTCTGAAACTTTGCCTCTTCAGACCAGAGCTGAGCCATTTCCGGTGTCAGGTAGCGGGAGGTCATAAATACTATCTCAGCTGGTAGAGAATTCTTAACTGCTCACCCTTGCGATCAATAATCAGATCAATTGAACCCTGAAGCCGGTTCAGCCGTTCCTGGAGCATCCGGGCAGAGCTGACTACCTTGCCCTGAAACACCAGAATTACATCGCCCGGCAGCAGGCCGATTTTTTCGGCGACCGAATTTTCATTGACGCCAACGACCACTACTCCCTTCGTATGGGCAAGACCGAAGCGGCGCCGGAGCACCGGATTGATATCAGCAACAACAAGACCCAGTCCGGTGCTGAACTTTTCATACTCAATCTGAGTTTCTCCGAGGGCTTCGCTGACGAACCTTTTAACTTCATTAATGGGCCGGGCGAATCCGACCCCTTCCGAACCACCGGCATGGGAAAAAATGAAGGTGTTGATACCGATGACCTCGCCCAGCGCATTGACCAGCGGACCGCCCGAATTTCCGGGGTTGATTGCGGCATCGGTCTGAATCATATCGGTATAGACGGCACCGCCTCTGCCGGAACGGATGTCCCGGTGCAGTGCGGAGATGACGCCAACGGTGACGGTCGGCTGGGCATCTTCAATCAGGAAGCCGAACGGGTTACCGATCGCGATTGCCCATTCGCCGATCAGCAGCTGGTCGGAATTACCTAGGGGTGCTACCGGCAGATTATCGCCCGAAATTTTCAGCAGTGCCAGATCCCGGTCGGGATCAAGAGCGATAATCTCCGCATCAAAGCTCCGGTTGTCAGGCAGGGTTACCTTGATTTTGGTTGCATTGCTGACAACATGGGCATTGGTAATGATATAACCCTTGGCATCTACAATTACCCCCGAACCCATGGATTTGATTTCCTGCCGGAAGGTGTGCCGGGGAAAGAAGTCACGGAAGAAGTCGTCAAACCCGAAGATATCAAACGGGTCATAGGATACAATCCGCGTCTGAGTCACTACGACTGAGACCACCGCCGGGCTGACCTTCTGAGCAGCGATGACAATCGCATTTACCCGGGACCGGTCAATTTCTGTATTAACCTGTTCAACTGCAGGCCGGGATGGAGTTTTTTCGGTTGTGGCGCCACAGGCGAGGGGCAGAAACGCCAGCAGTAATGTAATTATATTAAGAGGGTCGTATTTCATCAGATTAGTTTAACCGGCAATTGGAGTAAGGTCAAGTCTTGCCGGTACTTGACAGGGGAAGAAGACAGATTTATAATTTATTAAGGCAGGCAGAAGACATAGGCAGTTCATTTTTTCTTCTCGGGTCTACATCCGGACGGCTTTAAAATTTTAAGGAGGTCATTATGAGAAATCCGGGTTTGAACTCTGTAATACCCAGTTGCCTACTTTTATCAGTTCTCCTGATAATTTTTATCCCTCAATCTGGAAGGGCGCAGGTTGAGGTCTGGACCGCCCGCTATGATGGCGGGGCAGATGACTGGGATGAGGCGACTTCAATGGTGCTGACTCCGGACGGGAATATTGTGGTTACCGGTTTCAGTGTCGGCAGTGACCACAGCCGGGACATCGCTACCGTCAAGTTTTCCGGAACGGATGGGGAGATTATCTGGAGCCAGCGCTGGGCAAGGAACACCGGATCAAGGGATGAAGGCTGGAAGGTTTGTAGTGATACCGCAGGCAACATTTTTGTTGCCGGCTGGACAAGAACGACCGGGGCCGACACCGATTTTGTCGTGATCAAGTATTCGGCTGATGGTGAGGAGCAGTGGGTCTATGTCTATGATTCTGCCGGCGGTCCGGACCGGGCAACCGGCGTGGTGGCAGATGAGGCGGGCGGATGTTATGCTGCCGGTTATTCCTCCAATGGCACCAACCGTGATTATGTGATTTTTCATTTCCGGCCGGATGGCAGCCGGGACTGGTTCGTGCGGTATAACGGACCGGCGAATGGTAATGATCTGGCAAATGCAGTTGCCCGGGATAAAGCGGGGAATATCTATGTCACCGGTTTCTCCTGGGGTGGTTCTGCTGCCCGGCTGGATTATCTGACGATGAAGATCAGTCCGGCAGGCGAAACACTCTGGACCCGGCGTTATGATGGCACCGCAGTTGACAGTCTGATCAAGAATGATTTCGGATTTGCCCTTGCGGTTGATGATTCAGACTATGTGTATGTTACCGGCAGAGCAGGGGAAAGCGGAAGCTGGTATGATGGCACGACAATCAAGTACACCCCATCAGGCCAGGTGGTCTGGATTAACCGGTTTGACTGGGGTGAAAATGCGCTTGACGGCACGGGTGAGATCAGAATCGGACCGGACCGGAGTGTCTACTGTGCGGGTTATACCGAGACCAATATCGGCTGGTTTGACATGGTAATTTACAAACTGGCGCCGGACGGGCAGCTGGAATGGCAGCGCAGTTATGATTATGTTGCCGATGATGACAGTGTGACCGGGTTGTGGGTAGACCGTTTTGGTAACGCCTATCTTACCGGTTATTCCTATGGCGGGGACGGCTGTATGGACTGGGTGACAATGAAATACAATCCGAACGGTGCCCTGATCTGGATGGCACGGCACAGTACCTTTGACGAGGATGATCAAAGTTATGATATTGCGGTGAATGGACTGGGTGATGTGCTGGTCGCCGGGTATGACTATCTGGAGGGGAGCGAGGATTATGCGGTGGTCAAGTATTCCGCACCGGATGTCGGTGCTGCGATGATCATTCAGCCGGTTGATACCTTCCGGCTGGATGCAGTTGTCACTCCTAGGGTGCGGGTGAAGAACTTCAGCGCGCTCAGCTTCACATTTCCGGTGCGGATTGAGATCGGCAATTTCTATTTTGACATCCAGCAGGTGCCGGCACTGGCACCATATGATTCCGCGGATGTTACTTTTGCTCCTTGGTTAGTACGTGATCTCGGAGAGCATGCGGTGGTGTGCTATTCAATGCTTAACGGCGACAAGGAACCCGGTAATGATACGGTCCTGGGTAGGGTGATTACCGTTTCCGCATGGGAGCGGCTTGAGGACATGCCGGCTGGTGCTCGCGGGAAGGGGGTAAAGGATGGTGGTGCGCTGTCATTTGCCCAGGATAGTCTGGTTTTCGGATTCAAGGGCAATAATACCACCGAATTTTATGCTTATAATACCCGATCCGGGCGCTGGGTGATCAAAGAGAGTATCCCCGCGGTCGGCAGGAGCGGAAGCCGGAAACGGGTCAAGGGTGGCGCCTGTCTTGCGGCTGATACCGCAGGAAGTCTGTTTGCTCTCAAAGGCAGTAATACTTTGGAGTTCTGGCGGTATTCAATTGCTGATAACCGCTGGACCCAGCTGCCCGATTTTCCGACCGGTGGCACGACCAAGCGGGTGAAGAATGGTGCCGGGATGGTTTATGTGCCACAGCTGCACCGGATTTATGCCCTGCGTGGCGCCAATACCAACGATTTCTACTGCTATGTAATTGCCCGAGATTCCTGGATGGGGAGAAGGAGCGTTCCTCCTGGAGAGCGCAACCGGCGGATGAAGGATGGAAGTGCGATTGCCTTTGACGGCGATTCACTGATCTATGCGCTCAAGGGTGGTACCTATGAGTTCTATGCCTACAACATCAGCCGGGATACCTGGATTCAGCTGCCCTATATTCCGGACAGCAGGATTCATACCAAGCGCACCAAGATGAAGAAGGGGGCGGCAATGGCTTATGATTACCAGTTCCAGCGGGTATATGCAACCAAGGGTGGCAAGTCAACCGAGTTCTGGTTCTTTGATGCAATCGGGGACAGCTGGAGTGAGACCCGGGATACCTTTCCCAGGGGCCCGGACAACAAGGCACCCTCCAATGGCGGTGCGCTGACCTATGGTGCCGGCAAGGTTTACGCCCTGAAGGGTAACAAGACCCGGGAGTTCTGGCGGTATAATGCCAATTTTCCACTCAATCCGCCCCTGCCGAGTGTGCAGGCAGAGGTATCAAGCCTGTTACCGCGACTGCGGATGACAGTTATGCCCAATCCGGTCCGGAGTCACGGTCTAATCCGTTACACTCTTCCCCAGTCGGGCGCAGTGCGGATGGCGGTCTATGACATCGCCGGCAGGGCGGTCCGGATGGTGAAACGGGATTATTTGCCGGCTGGCGAGCAGACGGAGCGGTTGGAAACTGCCGGGCTGAGTGCCGGAGTGTATCTGGTTCGGATTGAGGTTCTGGACGGTTCGGGCAGATACGGCGCAACGCAGAAGGTTCTTATTACCCGCTAATGGCAGAGAAAGTTGAGGGAGGTTCAAGATGAAGTTTGCTGTAAAACTGGCCATTCTCGGTCTGATTCCGGTGTTTTTGACCGCCGGCGCGGTGGATACAATGTGGTTGCGGATTTATCCGGGTTCGGATTCGGCAAGCGGTAACTTTAATCAGGCGGGTGATATCGGGTTTGACCCGCAGGGCAATATCATTGTCTGCGGTGCCGGAGAAAAGGGAACTGCGGGCAGTACCGATATGCTGGTTGCTAAGTTCAATCCGTGGGGTGAGACGCTCTGGGTGCGCTCCTATGGCGGGATTGTGGGCAGTGAGGAGGATATGGCGCATGCGCTGGCGGTAGATTCGTTCGGAAATATCTATGTGGTCGGAGTCACCGGTCAGTCAGGTCCTTATGATCTTGACATCACCTGGCTGAAATTTTCACCAGAAGGCAGTCTTCTCTGGGCGAGAAGGACGATGCTGCCTGATGATGATATCGGTTATGATATTGAGATCGGCCTGCAGGGCGATATCTATATCTGCGGTGCGGTTACCGATACCCACTTTGTTCTCTCCCGTTACTGGCTTGCCCGGATCAATCCGGCAAATGGCGATACGGTCTGGACCAGAAGTTATATTTTGGATACGCTGGCGTTTAATGCCAGAAAGGACCGGCACCCGGATTTTGTGATGAGTGACTGGGACCGGTGGGACAACTGCGCAGCCGCGCTGGCGATTTCTCCGGACTCCGGACATATCGTTACTACCGGCTTCGGCTACAGCGATAGCCGGAGCTATCAGGTGTGGACGATGAAGTTCCTTCCTGACGGCACCCGGCGCTGGCAGCATGAGCATTACTGGTCACTGGATTACGATGACGCCGGATTTGATGTCGCAGTGGCAAACAATGGCTACATCTTTGTTGCCGGATTTGAGGAGAATGATTACAACTGGTATGATGCCACTCTTTTGCGCTATGCTCCCACCGGCGGTACGCCTTCAGTGCGCAGGGTTAATGACCCGATGGATGATGAGGATTACTTCTTTGCAGTGACACTTGATGATTCCAATCCTCCGAATGTGTATGCCACCGGTGCCTATTATCAGAGCACGACGACCGGATTTGATATCATCACTTACAAGGCGAATGTGGCACTTACCGCCCGCTGGGGAACTGCCGGTGCAATTTTCTCCAGCAATCTTGATGATTACGGCTTTGCCATTACCTACAATCAGGGCAAGATTTATGTTGCCGGCAGAAAGGGCAATGACCTGGTGGTATTGTGTTACCGGGCGGACAATACGGTTCCGCACGATACCCTCTGGTCATTCAGCTACAATTCCCCTTACAATCAGGAGGATTTTGCCGCGGTAGTGGCGGCGATGGATTCGGATCATGTGTATTTTGCCGGTCAGGTTGCGCGAACCGGAGTTGCGAACAGTTACACCGATCTTATTGCCGGGAAGCTGTTTTACCCTTATCCTGATGTCGGGGTGGATGCCATTCTTGCGCCGGCGGGTCTGGTGGGATATCAGGAAACGATCACACCTCAGGTCCGTTTTGTCAACAGTGGTAATTCGCTTGCCCGGTTCAATGCCACTCTGCGTATCGGCAGTGATTACAGTCAGACCGTAAGCCGGACCACACCGCTCTATCCGGGTGATTCCTGTGTTTTAACCTTCCCGGACTGGGTGGCGCATCCGCTCGGGCAGGTGACGGTTACCTGTACAGTGGCGATGAGCGGGGATCGGGAACCACTGAATAATCTGCTGACTGGAGCGGTTCAGGTGGTGCTGCGCGATGCCGGCTGTCTGCGGATCGTGGCACCGGCGGATACCGTGGATTCGGGGGTGGCGGTTACACCGCAGGCATGGGTCCGCAATTACGGCACGGTTCAGGAGAATATCGGCGTCCGGTTCAGAATCGGCGACGGCTATGTAAATCAGCAGACGGTTCTGGTTGCTCCCGGGGAGAGCGCGCTGGTCCAGTTTGCCCTGTGGCGGCCGGCTGTGCCCGGTACCTGGGCGCTCCGCTGTTCCACCCTGCTGGCAGGTGATGCCAATCACAGCAATGATTTTGCTGATGGTCTGGTAGTTGTCCGTTCCGGTGGGGGTGTCTGGCCCGCAGGCTGGCAGGAGGTGGCATCGGTGCTCTCGCCACCCTCCGGCAGAGCGGTCAAGGATGGCGGCTGGCTCGCATTTGACCCGGAGCAGGGCAGGATTTATGCGGTCAAGGGGTACAAGACTGGAGATTTCTATGTTTACGATATTTATACCAACCGCTGGACCACCCTCACCCCCTGGCCTGCCGGCACTGAAGGCAAGCTGCCTTATAAGGGTTCTGCGGGCTGTTATGGTGATGGCAGGGTATGGGCGGTCAAGGGGTATAATACGCCGGAGTTCTGGTGTTATGATATCAGCACCAGTGAGTGGCGTCAGCTGCAGAATATCCTGCCGGGAAACTCGGGAAAGTACCCCAAGGGCGGGACCGATGTCGTCTATGCCGAGGTGGATGGTGTCGGTTATGTGTATCTGCTCAAGGGTTACAAGTGCGATTTCATGCGTTATAATACCGTGACCGGAGTCTGGGAACCGCTGCCGGATGCACCGGGAGGAATCAAACCCAAGTGGGATAAAGGTTCATGGCTTGCTTTTGACGGTGAAAATACACTTTATGCGCATAAGGCAAAGTATCATGAATTCTGGACCTTTGATGTCCGGGCAGGGCAGTGGAGTCTGACTCAGCTGCCTAATCTGCCGTTTGCCAGTCAGCGCACCGGCAAAAGCAAGAAGTCCAAGGATGGTGGTGCCGGTTTCTATTACAACGGTTTCATCTATGCGCTCAAGGGGGGCAATACCTGTGAGTTCTACCGGTTTGACTGCACCGGTCAGACCTGGGCCGAGCTCGACCCGATGCCGGAGATCGGTTCCACTGGCAGAAAGAAGCGGGTCAAGGCGGGAGGGGATATCGTTGCCGGTGTCAACGCCTGCTGGGCGCTGAAAGGAAATAAAACGCTTGAGTTCTGGCGCTACGGTTTGATTCAGCCTGCAGAACCGGACCGAGGTGCGCCCAGTGCTCAGAGCGGTGAGGTGGCTGGTGCCGGGTGCTGGCAGTTGATGCCGGTTTACACCCGGGCGGGGGTCGGTTTCCGGTATTCTGCTCCGGAGCCGGTGCGGATTCAGGGACAGCTTTACGACCGGTCGGGCAGGCTGGTGCTGACTGTGCCGGAGATGCAGATCACCGGCACTGGAACCGTCAAGCCCGATCTCTCCGGTCTCAGTGCCGGGGTTTATCTTCTGAAACTGGAGGCGGGTGACGGCACAGTTCAGCATAAGAAGCTGATTCTGCGGCCGTCAGTGGAGCAGTAGGACCCGGCGCAGCGGCCGGTCTGCAGTTTTAAGGAAGTAGACCCCGGAGGAAATACGAACCAGCCAGTTCAGACCGGGGGAGAGCTTCGCCACTTTTCTCCCGCTCCGGTCCAGAAGCAGACCGTAATCAGGGACAGTAATCACTGGCAGACGATAGATTGAGGGCTGGAGCCTGGTGCCCGGCTTGCGGTCCGGAAGGTCCGCCACCGCGGTAAGAAACCGGGGTTTAAGCATGCCATCGCCAATAAGGCACATCCCGTAAAACCAGGAGCGTTCCCAGGGTTCAAAACCGCCCTGTGCCTGAGAGGTGAACCAGTCTCGGAATGCGAGTGCCAGCGGCTCACCACCGGCAAGGGGCAGATAGAAGTCCTGAAACTCGAGCATCGAGCCGGTTTTGGTGGAGCCGATTGCCGCCAGCCCGGATGATGACTGAAACACATACCTGCCACCGCAATACCCGGTTTCCACAAACCGGACATTGGAGCAGGCAAACAGGTTGTAAAAGCAGGCTTCAGGATTAATGCGCGGTATCGATTCGCCGTAGAACCAGTCCCAGCTCTGGCTGTGGTTGTATTTCATCGCATGGCCTCCGGGCCAGGAATGAGCACACAGCTGAATCCACTGATAGGCGGCGGTGTCAATCCTTGGTTTGTAGTCCCGGACCCGGGTCTGCTCCGAATCGGCGACAAACACCCGCTCCGGATACAGCAGGCCGACATGTGAGTTCCATTCTCCTGCCCAGGGTGTCCAGTCGTCATCAATATAGGTGAGCGCCCGGTCCCGGATCTGGAGTCTGCCGGTGCGGTAGGCGTGGAGGCGGGCGAGATACTGCTGAATCAGACTGATATCCGGGCTGATGGTTGAGATGTAAATCCGGGAAATGCCGATCTCCGGCTCAATTGCACCGTAATGGGTGTCATGGATGCGGTCTGAACCGGGGACAAGTGAGTCCAGCGTATCCAGTCGGACCAGCGTATCCAGCCAGGTGCCATCCAGATCCATCAGGAAGAGATCACAGGGAAACTCCTCGTAGTGCTCATCCGGATCCCGCCTGCCGTTGCTGTTCCAGTCGTCAATGAGCTGAAACCAGGGCACCGGCAGGTTGCCGATCAGAATGGCGGCGGTCAGACTGGAGTACTGGTATTCCCGTACGAAAAAGGCACGCAGTGACTCCGGGCTGGTGCCGGTGATGGCGAAGGCGGCAACCGAGTAGCCTTCACCGGTCAGGTCCGCATAGAGGGTGTCAAGCCACGGATTCAGGGCGCTGACAAGTGAATCCTGAATCAGGATATCAACCCGCGGGTCAAACCGGCTGCCGGCACCGGCAAGCGGTGAAACCTGCCATCGGTCGGTCAGGGGCTGGCGGGCAACGAACTCCTGATAGCTGAGCGGTCTTGATGAGTTTGGGCTCAGCCAGCGCAGGACCGTAACTTCAGGAGGAGCCATCAGGATGAGCAGGGTGGATATCAGAATTTGCATAACTGATTATAATCATCAGCTTAGCGCAGTCAAAGCGGGTTGTGTGATTGCTTAACCATCTTCATATCAGATGAGGAAAGCCTTTTTCTCTTTTGGAGACCGGAATGGTAGGACTCTTTTCCTGGGGCTGAGTCCTTGGCATGATTTTCCTTGACAGGTGTGTGTGTGATTATAATAGGTTCGCCCCCGGTTCCGGACCCGGGGGTGAAATGAGTGAAGATGATGTACCGGAGATGGCTGGTGACTGTGATGCTGGCAGTCACCGCAATACCTGTGGGCAGTGTGGTTGCTGATGACGGGTTAAACCCAGAGGGGCTGTTTCTTGCGGTGTTTAATGCTGATGGCTCCTATGCGGATCGCAGCTATGTTGCTGCCTACATTTATGACATCACCTCCACCGAGCCCGCATCCCTATATGTAATCGGCAGCACGGGACCTGGAGAGGGTAATAACAACATCGGGCCCACCTACAATATCTGCCGGTTTGCCCGTGGCGGTGCGCTTCCGCCCGGTGATGCGATCCCCTGTGATGCCTGCTATCGCTGGCGGTTCTATGCCTGGAAGGTGATTAACGGCACCACCTATTACAGCAACTGGAGCAAGGAGATGCGCTACTCTGCGCCCGACCATCTGTATGACAGTGACAATCTGTATCTCACCCGGACTGCGCCACCGGAGCCGATACCGCCCTACTATGCGAATGAGTGAGGTCGGAAATGGGCTTGGGGGAGCGGACTGGCTGGTGGTCAGGAAGGTTGAGCAGGCTGGTCCTGCTCCCCTTGATTTTCTGTCCGCTGCTTTGGGCACAGGTCTGGATCCGGACCTTTGACGGACCGGCGCACGGGCGGGATATATTGTATTGTCTTGATATTGATCCGCTGGGAAATGCAATTGTAACTGGTAGTACCAAGATTGTACTCGGGGATGATACCGTGTTAGCAGGTTTGACATTGAAGTATGATCCGGCAGGTAACCGGCAGTGGGTGCGGATTCAGGACAATAATACTTGGCTGGCGCTGGTGTGTGATGGTCAGGGCAACGCCTATGTTTCCGGCTCTAACGGAATTGGCAAATACTATGCCAATGGTGAGCTTGCTTGGTTCTGGGGCAATCGGGTGAATGGCAGTGCTATTGCCCTTGACCGCAGGGGTGATGTGTGTGTTACCGGCTTTATTACCGAACCGCCGCCGGTGTGGAATCGTGCCGTCATCGCCAAGTATGACACGGCAGGACGGCTGCTGTGGATGTGGATTGATTCCTTAGGCTCCCAGATGTATGGTCTGGCACTGGATACACTGGACAACATCTATGTGGTTGGTTCCGATGCCAAGAGAGGTCCGCCTCCCCGGTGGCGGATAATGAAGTTCAGTCCGGAGGGGCGACTGGTCTGGGACCGGGTTACCAATACTCCCGGGGGTGCGATGAGCATTGCGGTCACTTCTGGTGGAGAGGCGTATGCGACGGGTGAATACCGGACGGGCACAGAGCCGGAGCGGATTGTGACGGTGAAATACTCGCCGGATGGTGAGGAGCGGTGGCTGCGGTATTATGACGGTCCTGGCTGGGACTGGGGATATCCGGTCAAGCTGGGTCCGGATGGGTGCTGTTATGTTATCGGTCCGAGTGGCACTCAACCCGGACCCTGGCCGCTGTTTGACTTTGTGACGATTAAGTATTCACCGGATGGTGAGGAGTTGTGGGTTAAGCGGTATGACGGGTCGGGCAAGGATGATATGCCGTTTGGGCTGGCGTTTGACTCCAGTGGTAATATCTATGTTGGTGGCTGGAGTCAGGTGCCGGCGGATTCGGTCAATTACAAGGCGGACTACACCCTGCTAAAATACGATCCGGATGGCAACCTGCTCTGGGAGGCGCGCTATTCCGGTCCGGATAATCTGGGCGGGTGCATCTACTCAATTGCAATTGATCGGGATAACTTCGTTTACACCGCCGGCAATATTTTTGTCGGAGCGCGGCCGCTTTACAGCTATGATGCCTGCATTATCAAATACCTTACGACCGGGCCAGGGATGGTGGAGCCGGGCACAGGCAGGGCTGGCAGGTCGGCACTGGTGCTTAGTCCCAATCCTGCCCGGTTCTGGTTTATGATTACCGGAGCCAGCCGGGTGGGAAATGTCCGGCTCTATGACATCGCCGGCAACCGGTTGCGGGTTTATGAGCGGGCAGAATCGGGGTGTTTTCCCCTTGCGGGTTTGAAGTCCGGGGTTTATCTGGTGAAGGGCGATACCCCCGAGGGTGAGTTTACTCGGAAACTTGTGGTCAGACAAATTTGGGATAATCAGATCAAGTAATTTACCTTCCTGCCATTCTGAAGCCAGATTTTGAGGAGACCCCACGGTTATTCCTTTCCGAGATGAGGTTTCAGTTCCAAATCCGGTCCGGTTTCCAGTTAGGTCGCGTATCATGGTATTAGTAGATTTATTCCGGTTTGGTATTATAATTGGGCATGCGCCGGATTGTGTTCGGATTTCTGATTGCCGGCTGGGTGCTGGCTGAGCCGGTGCGTATCGGTCTGGCGCTTTCCGGTGGAGCTGCCCTTGGTCTTGCCCATATCGGTGTGCTGAAGGTGCTGGAGCGGGAGGGGCTGGATTTTGTCGGAATCTCGGGAAACAGCATGGGTTCGCTCGTGGGCGGGGTTTATGCTGCCGGCTACAGCGCGGCTCAGATTGAGAGCATTGCCCTGAGCGTTGACTGGAACCGGCTTTTCTCCTCTCAGCCCGCCTATGGCGCCCAGTATCTGCAGGAGAAGCAGCAGGTGGAAAGGTATATCCTGCGCCTGCGACATAACCGGTTTCTGCCCTATCTGCCGGGCGGGCTGATTTCGCTGCAGAATGTTGAGCTTCTGCTTAACCGGCTGCTGGCTGAGGTTGAATTTAATACCGGATACGATTTTGACCGGCTGCCAGTGCCCTACCGGGCGGTGGCGGTGGATATCCGGGCGGGCAGGAAGGTGGTCCTGAAGTCGGGCCGGCTGGAGCAGGCGATCCGGGCAAGCATCGCCATTCCCGGGGTTTTTTCGCCTGAGGTAATTGAGGGCCGGGAGCTGGTGGATGGCGGGGTGCTGGATTATCTGCCTGTGACCGCACTGGAAGATTTTCAGCCCGATTTCATCATTGCGGTTCTGACAATGCGGCGTCAGGAATCTCCAGATCAGAGTCTGCTTGATGTCGCCTCCCGGAGTATTGATCTGATGAGTATTGCCAATGTTGAACAGGCGCGGCAGCGGGCGGATGTGGTGATTGAGCCGGATGTTTCGAGGTTTCTCCATTCCGATTTTGCCCGTGCCCGGGAGCTGATCGCTGCCGGTGAGTCAGCAGCACTACGGGCGTTGCCGGTGATCCGGGAAAGGCTCAGGGGTAGGGTGCCGGTGCGGAGCAGAAACCGGATTGAACCCCGGTCCGTGCCGGTAGTGCGGCGGGTGGTCTTTGAAGGTCTGAAGCGGACCCGGCGCTCGCTTCTTCTACCCTATCTTCGCACCCGGGAGGGTGTAAGGCTGAATTTCGGTCTGCTCCTCGGGGATGTGGAGCGGCTTTTCAATACCGGGCTGTTTGAGGATGTGAATTTCCGGTTAGGAGAGGTCACCGCGGAGAGTGCCGATGTGATCTTCGAGGTCAATGAGCGGCCGTTCGGGTTCTATGCGTTCGGGGTGCGCTATGATAATTATGATAATGTGGTGGTCGGGGCTGAGGTCGGGGAGGAGAATATTCTGGGTTTCGGCGCTACGGTCCGTGCCGGCGGTGTGGTCGGTAATCCGAATGAATTCCGGCTCGGGGTTACCGGCACACGGATTTTCCAGCTGCCTCTAGGATACCGGATTGACGGTTACATCAGCTCGCTGAGCCGGAGTCTCTGGGAGCAGGGGCGATTTGGTTCGAGTTACTTTGTCCGGGTGCGGGGTGTGGTGACCGAGGCGGGCTACAGCACCGGCAGAAACGGGTTTTTCAATTTCGGCGCCCGGGTGGAGCGGATCGGTTATGAGGGCATGGCGGTGGAGACCCTGCCCAGTGGCTTGCTTGCCGGTCTGCGGGCAAATCTGGAGTTCAATACCTTTGACCGGCTGGAGCTGCCCGGCCGGGGTCTGGGGTACCGGTTGAGCGGGTTTTACTCCAGCCCGAAGGTGCTGAGCCGGTTTGAGTTTCTGAAGGCGGAGTTTGCAGATGAACAGGTTGTGCCGCTGTCTGCCCGCTGGGCACTGCGCTGGTGGAGCGATATCGGGCTGGTGCTGGGCAGACCGCCGTTCAGTGAGCAGTTTCTTTCCGGTGGTGAACGGTTTGCCGGTTTTGCGCCCGAGGAGTTTGTTAGTGAGCAGCGGTTGATCGCCGGTTCGGCACTGCGCTGGCGGGTACTGAACCTGCTGAGCCGGGATGATTATCCGGTATATCTTGAGGCCGGGGTTAATGCCGGAACCTTTGCCCGGCCGGATTCGCTGCTGTTGAGCGACCGGGTTTTTGAGCAGCTGCACTGGGGCGCCGGTTTCGGGGTGATGACGAACACACCGGCAGGGCCGCTGAAGCTGATCGTCGGACTGGGCAACTTTTTCAAGCCGACGCCGCATCCGGGCGGGGTGCGGATTTACCTTTCTCTGGGCAAGGAGTTCCGATACCGGCGCTGAGCCGGATTTCAGTCGCGGCTGCCCGGACAGGCGCGGACACACAGCCCGCAGATGAACTGATGGACAAAGTGCTGGCGCTGAAATTCCCTGAGTTTCTCAAAGCAGGCTTGATGATCAAACTCCTCGGGTTTTTCCCGGATCGCACCCGCAGGGCAGATCGAGATGCAGTTGCGGCATTCACCGCAGTCCCGGTTGAGCGGTGTGCCCGGCTCCAGTTCCAGATCGGTGAGGATGGTGACGAGCCGGACCTGAGCACCGTATTCCGGGGTGACGAGCAAATTGTTTCTGCCCAGCCAGCCGAGCCCGGCCTCAATTGCAATCCGCTTGTGGGAGAGGTGCGCCCGTTGGTTCTGCCAGTCAACAAACTGGGAGGCGGGGATAGGCAGGGCGCGGTAGTCGTTGTGCTGAAGCCAGATGGTGATGTCAAGGGCAATCCGGTCGAGGGTGAAGTTGACCTGGCGGTAATGATGTTCGTAGAGCAGATCCGGATGATCAGGCAGGGCCTCGAGGATTTCGCGGGCGAGCCGGACCCCGAGGACAATCGCATAGGGCAGCCGGTCAAGCGTAGTGCGGGGAAGAAGGAAGTCGTCGGTCCGGATTTTGCGCAGGTCGGCAACGCCGATGAGCGCCGCACCCCGGGCGCGGGCAAGTGATTCCAGTTCGGTACGCAGGCGAATCAGGCTCATTCGGGCTCCTTAACGATTATATTCGTTGCCGGTTTTTTATCAAGATATACCGTAAGGGCAAAGATGGCTGCCGGCGTTATTCCCGGAATCCGCTGTGCCTGACCGACCGATGCGGGTCGGATGCGGCTCAGTTTCTCGCGGACTTCAGTGGACAGCCCTGGAATCTGATAGTAATCGATGCCGGGAGGAATTCGGATTTCCTCCAGCTCCTGGAAACGGGCGACCTGCCGTTTTGTCCTTTCAATATAGCCTTCATATTTGACCTCAACCTCAATCAGCTCCTGAACCGGCAGGGGCAGCTGGGGTGCGGATTCGGTCAGCCGGCACAAACTCTGCCAGGTAATTTCGGGCCGGCGCAGCAGTTCTAGGGCTGAAGCCGGTTCCTGAAGCGGAGCGGTTTTGATCTCCTTAAGGATCCGGTTGACCCGGTCTGAAGGTCTGATCCGGCAGGTGCGCAGCCATTGCATACCCTTCTGGAACTGCTGATTTTTTTCCTCGATCTTGCGGAAGCGCTCCGGGCTGACTAGTCCCAGCTCATAACCCTTCGGTCCGAGCCGGAGGTCGGCGTTGTCCTCGCGCAACAGCAGCCGGAACTCAACCCGGGCGGTAAACATCCGGTAGGGTTCATCGGTGCCCTTTGTAACCAGGTCGTCAATCAGGACCCCGATATAGCCATCAGTCCGGGAGAGAACAAAAGGCGGTTTGCCTCTGACCTTCAACACCGCATTGATGCCGGCAACCAGTCCCTGAACCGCCGCCTCCTCGTAACCGGTCGTGCCGTTAATCTGACCGGCAAAGAAGAGGTTCCGGATCAGCCGGGTCTCCAGGGTCGGGTTGAGTTGGGTCGGGTCAGAATAGTCGTGTTCAATCGCATATCCGGGCCGGAGCATCCGGCATTCCTCCAGACCCGGGATGGAGTGGAGCATCCTTTCCTGAATTTCCACCGGCAGTGAGGTGGAGATGCCATTGGGGTAGCATTCGATCGTGTCGGTGCCTTCGGGTTCAATGAAGATGTGGTGGCGTTCCCGTTCAGCGAACTTGACCACCTTGTCCTCAATTGAGGGGCAGTAACGGACGCCGCGGCCCTTGATCACGCCGGTGTAGAGCGGGGAGTATTTCAGACCCTTCCGGACAATTTCGTGGGTTTTGGGGGTAGTATAAGTGAGATAGCAGACCGCCCGGTTCCGGAGCGGCTGTCCGGTCCAGAAGGAAAACGGCCGGGGTGGCTCGTCACCCTCCTGTTTCTGCAGGACATCAAGCCTGACGGTGCGGATGTCAAGCCGGGGCGGGGTGCCGGTTTTGAATCTGCCGATCCGGAAGCCCAGTTCCTGCAGGTTCCGGCTCAGAAGGTTTGATGGTGCCTCGCCCAGTCTGCCGGCGGGAAAGCTGACCAGTCCGATGTGGACCAGCCCGGAAAGGAAGGTCCCGGGCGCAAGGATTATCGTTCTGCCGTAGAACTTCTCGCCGGTTTCGGTTTCAATGCCGATGGCGGTTTTTCCCCGGGTGAGAACCCGGGCGCAGGTTCCCTGCCGGAGAAAGAGGTTTGCGGTTTTTTCCAGAACTGAGCGCATGAGCTGGCGGTAGAGCTGACGGTCAACCTGAACCCGGGAGGAACGGACCGCTCTGCCCGAACTGGTGTTCAGCTGGCGGAAGTGAATGCCCGCAAGGTCGGTCACCTGTGCCATCTGCCCACCGAGCGCATCCAGCTCCCGGACGAGCTGTCCCTTGCCGATGCCGCCAACCGCGGGATTGCAGGACATCAGAGCAATAGTGTCCAGGTTCTGAGTTAAAAGCAGTGTTCTTATGCCCAGCCGGGCACTAACCAGTGCCGCTTCACATCCCGCATGGCCGGCACCGACCACGATGACATCAAATTTTTCCGCCGGCATCACAGCTGATTTTAGTTTCTCCTGAGGGAAATGTCAATCAGCCGTCTCTTGGGTGATATTCAGATTTGACACCAATCGGGTTCAGGTTAAAATCGTTTAACCATGCGGACGCTCTTGCCCCTGTTTATATTGCTGGGAATGGCGGTAATGCCGGTTTATGCCCTTTTTGAGGAAAATGCATCTGGAGTCCGGGCAGAGGGGATGGGCGGCAGTTTCTGTGCGGTGGCGGATGATCTCAGTGCGCTCGATTTCAATCCTGCGGGGCTTGCCTTTGTCCGGGAGAGACAGTTTCAGAGTTTTTACAAGCTGCTTTACAGCGGGGTGGGGGTGAATCTGCACACATTCCATGCCGGTCTGGCACTCCCCCTGAGCCGGTTCGGTTGTCTGGCAGGGCGGGTCCAGGAGACCGGTTTTGAGCTTCAGTCCCAGCGTTCGCTCAAGCTTGGACATGGCTTTTTACTGGCAGAGGGACTGGCGTTCGGTTACGGAATAAACGGCTATAATCTCGTTCAGCAGGAGCTGGGTTCCGGATATGCCTTGGGCCTGGATGTAAGCCTCTTTGCCCGGATTGCCCGTTACTGGACCGTGGGGTTTTATGGTCATAATATCAACCTGCCGAAAATCGGTTCTTCAGAACTGCCGTCAGTGCTTGTCCTGGGACTGGGGTTTTCTCCCCGGCAGGGCATTCAGTCATCGCTGCAGGTGAGCAAGGAGCCCGGGATGCCTACCAGAATTGCTCTGGGGCAGGAGTTTGAGGTTGTCTCCGATTATCTTATCCTGCGTGCCGGTGTCCAGAATGAACCGGTCCGGTTCGCCTTCGGACTGAGTACCGGTTTGCGGCGGGTCGGAATTGACTATGCGCTGATCACCCATCCGGTTCTACCCTTTACTCATAACTTCGGACTGCGGGTGAAATTTTAGCCTGATGCTGCTGGTCTTTGTCTGGCTATTGGGTCTGTGGACAGCAGATAATCAGCTGGATATCAACCGGGCAAACCGGGCGGAAATCGGTCAGCTGCCGGTGGATTCCATGACCGCGGACCGGATCTATGAGTATCTGCAGCTTTACGGCCGGTTCAACAGTATCTATGATCTGCTGCAGGTTCCCGGAATTACCCCCGAGAAACTGGATGAGCTGAAGCCGGTGATTTACATCCGGCCCCGGACTTGGGAGGAGCGGGCAACAGAGAATGTCCAGCGGATTCAGCGCCGGCTGGCAGCTGAGGACAGTCCGGGCAGGGCGGTAGTGGAGGAGTGGCAGGATCTGCTGCTGGATCCGCTCAACATTAACCGCGCAACGGTAGATGAGCTGCTGCTGCTGGAGAATGTGTCGCTGGTTGATGCGGTGGCGGTCGTGAATTTCATCCGGCAGGGAGGGAGGATCACGAGCCGTCGGGATCTGGCGAGCCAGGTTCCCGGTCTTTCAACCTATGGGTATCGGGGGATGCGGAATTATGTGACCTTTCAGGACCGGGCTGATACTGCCCGGGTCAGGATCTGGAGCGGGAACTACCGGTTGAAATACGAGAGCGGGCAGGACTGGGAGGTGCTTACCAGTGCAGAGGAGTTTACCGCAGCATTGAACAGCTTGGTTCAGGACAGCGCCCGGTTCCGGGAGGCTGGGTTTACCGAGCCGGAGCTGGCATTTTACCGGGAGAGGTTGACCCAGGAGCTGGAGTTTCGAAAAAACATGGGCAATACGGGCATAATGCGCCACCGGTTACGGGCACGGATTGGTGAACAGATCCGGGCTGGCGGACTGGTGGAGCAGAATTTATACGAAAAGCCGGGTTTCAGCGGTGTCAGGGGGTATGTGACTGTTGACAAAATCGGTCCGGTCCGGCGGCTGCTCGTCGGTGATTACCGGCTGACTCTGGGGCAGGGACTTTTAATCGATAACAATTTTGAGCTGATGGCAAGGACGCATAAGCGAACCGCCGGGCTTTTCGGCGAGCTGAATGAAAATCCCGGTTTTGGGCTCAGAGGAGCGGCGGTTGAGCTGAAATTATATCGGTCCGGCTTATTGGGATTTTATTCGCTGGCAAAGCGGGACGGAATTCTAAATCCGGACAGCACGGTAAACTGGTATATCATTTCCACACCACGCTACCCGACATTTAAAAATTTATTCGGTCAGACCGATGCCGGAGCCAGCTGGTCCGCTGATCTTTCCCAGCTGGTGTTTCTGCCACTCGGAACGCGCCTGGGTGTAAACGGTCTTTTTTCCCGCACCAGCCGGAGTCTGCAACCGGCTGCCCGCTATCTTGAACTTCCTGGTGATGCGGAGGTCATTGATGATCCGAACTGGGCCCGGCTGGATACGGGCAGAACCCGGCTGTTTTATTCTGCCGATTTCCGGACGGTGATTAACAATTTTGCCCTGGAGGGGGAGGTTGCTCATCAGCATCGGGGTGGCAGTGCCTATCTGCTGAAGGGTTATCTGCAGCATGATCTGCTGAATCTGACCGTGCTTTACCGGCATTATGATGTCAGTTATGTCAATCCGTATAACCGCGGGTTCTGTGAGGAGCTGCGGTTTGAGGATACACCACTGGAAAAGCCCTACCGGCTCATTGACCCGGCGTATGCTGCGCTCCAGAATTTCCCGATGCCCAAAGCGGAGCAGGGGTTTTTTGCCGAGATGCGCTATCAGATCTCCCGGCAGATTACCTTTACCCGTGCCTATCTTGATGTCTGGCGCAACCTTGCATATGGGGCGGACAATTTCCGGTTTCAGGCGGAAATGGAATACCGCCCGGTTTTTCCACTGCGGCTGCGCTTCCGGCAGAAGGTTCAGTTGAAGGAGCGACCGAGGCTGGTGCTGGGAACCGGCTCACTGTCCCTTGAGTCCTCACTGCGGGCACTGGTTTCGCTTTCCAACTGGGACTATCTGACTGGCGAACTGCGGTACAGCAGAACCCGGCTGACGCCAACGATGAAATACGATGACCGGGCGAGTATTGACGGCGACTTTGTGCTCGTGCAGTGGGAGCACAATTTTTCGGACGATTTTCAGGGGGAGCTGGGAATTGCCGGCTGGCGCAGCGGCGGCATGTCGAACTGGATGTTTGAGGACAACGGGATTGATTTTGTTGACGGCGACGGGTGCAAGTGGTATCTGGCATTGACTAACCGCCTGACCAATAATCTCCTTGTTTACCTGAAGTTCCGGCAGAAGTTAAGCATATTTCCCCATACCGGGCTGAGTGGAAATGAGGGCATCCATTATCCGGAAGGCATGCCGGTTCGGGATTTTATGAGTCAGAGCCGGCGGTTTGATATCTGGCTGCAGATTGATTTTCTCTGGTGAGGAGGTACAGTGAAATTGAGATTCTGGAAAGTTCTGCTCAGCTTACTTGCCGGTGGAACCGGTGCATTTGCCAGTGTGCCGGTGCGAAACTGGTGGGGCGAGGAGCTGACTGTTGAGCCATCAGGCATATTCCTTTATCCTTCAAAACTGACGGGTTACCGCGGAGCAGCAGTCTTTGCCGGACTGGGCAGCAGCATGCTGAGCGAGGAGCGGACCCGGCTGGTATACGACCAGTTTGAGAATACGATCGGCGAGGCGGCGTATGCAGATAACATCAGCTGGTCGCTGTATTTCGGACCTTTTGCCGGTGTTTATCGCTGGAGGGGATTCGGTTTCGGTGCCGGGCTGGCACAGATCCGGGATTTCAGCTATCAGTACCTGAAGGAATATCTGGACGATTTTTATGTGAAAATCGGTGAGGACCGGGTTGAGCAGTCAGGCGGCATCTGGAACGGAGTGCTTGCGGTCGGATACAGTCCGGTTTCGTGGCTTGAGATCGGTGCCGGAGGAAGATATCTTTATGGTCAGCGCAGACTGGAACAGGTGCACATCCGGGTACCGGAGACCTCAGTGGTCAGCTTGAAAAACAGCATCAGGGGTGCGGGCTGGCAGGCAGGTGCGGGGTTTGTTTCCCGCGCCGGCTGGAGGGTGGATGCGTGTTACCAGTCAGGTGTCCGGTTTGGCAGCGAGGATTCAGATGCACTCAGGAAACTACCCTGGTGTGCCGGTATCGCTGCGGAATTGAATGTCCCGGGTGCGCTGCCAGCAAGAATGCTTGCGGAGGCAAAGCTGTCCGGCTGGTCTGAAGTGGATTCCGGTTTCCGGAATGTGCTGAGCGTGCGGGCGGGGATTGAGCATCGGCTGCTCAATCGGGTGCGGATGAGCTACGGGTTCGGTGTCGACCCGCTCTTTTCCAATTCCGCGGTGCACCGGCTTCTGGGGCGGTTCGGGCTTGGATTTGATGTCAGCCGGCTGCGGCTGGATTTTAATCTTCAGGCGAGCCGGGAGGAACTTGATGCCGGAGATTTTGCCCTGCCGGTGGAACCGGCAGACATACGGGTTTATCAGGACCGAATCTGTCTGATGCTTAATTTCCGTTATGATATTTAGGGGCAGATGGGAAGAAAACAGGTGAAGTTCCGCCGTTTCGGGCTGTTCGTCAGTCTGCTGCTGGTCACCGCTGCGGCAGATGCTGAAATTCAGCATCTGATTATTGTCCATACCAATGATATCCATGGGGCCCTGCTGCCGGCTGAGGCTTACTGGCTGGATAACAACTTTCCGCCCCCGCTGGCTAACGCCGCAGGAGCGGTGACGGTAATTCGGGAGTTGCGGGATTCAGCGGTTCGGCACGGATACGGATTTCTGCTGCTGGATGGTGGTGATATCTTCAAGGGAACGCCGGTAGGGGATTTCACCCGCGGCCAGGCGGTCATCGACTTTTTCCGGCAGGCAGGGTATGATGCGGTTGCGCCTGGCAATCACGATTTTGATTTCGGCTGGCAGGTGCTGAAGGAGCTGGCTGATTCCTCCCGGATTCCTTGGATCGCAACCAATGTCCGGGTACCGGATGGCGACAGTCCGCCCGGTTATCTGAAGCGGAGCTGCATTTTTGAACGGGGCGGTATCAAGATTGGCATCCTGGGGTTTTTGACCAAGTATCTTTA
Source organism: candidate division WOR-3 bacterium (assembly GCA_039801085.1). Lineage (NCBI taxonomy): Bacteria > Pseudomonadati > Caldifarciminota > Caldifarciminota bacterium. Next base: position 269,775 of record JBDRTY010000001.1, read on the forward strand.
CGGTATGGTGAACGAGTCGCTGACGGGCGGGCTTAATATTCTCCCTTATTATGATATTGCCCGGGAAGAGGTGACGAAACTGCGGGAAGCCGGGGCTGAGATCGTCATTGCACTCAATCATATCGGTTACACCCACGATCAGCGGTTTGCCGATTCAGTATCCGGGGTGGATGTGATTATCGGTGCGCACAGCCATACCGGTGTTGAGCCGCCTTACGAGAGTCCGAAGAACCATGTCATCATCCAGCAGGCGTATTCAAAACTGAGTTCAATCGGGGTGCTGGATATCCGTTTTGACACCAGAAGTCGACGCATTGTCGGTTATGAGGGCAGGTTGATTGATCTGCTCGCCGATGAGGTGCCCATGGATTCTATTTATTCCCGGCGGCTGGATTCAATCCGGCAGACTGCGGAGAAGGGGTTTGATGAGGTTCTGGGCTATTCACGGCGTGAGCTGACCCGGGGCGGATTTACCGAAACACCGATGGGGAATCTGATTACCGATGCCATGCGGGAGCGCTTCGGCACGGAAATTGCGGTGCACAATTCCGCCGGTATCCGGGCAAACATCCCTGCCGGTCCGGTGACCTATCGCCACATTTATCAGGTGGATGTTTTCGGGAATACCGTGGTTACCGGCAGGTATACCGGCAGACAGATCAGGGAGATTCTGGAGGTGTCGGTAAACGGACATCATGCAATCTTTCAGGTTTCAGGGGTGAAAATGAGATACTCGCTGAAGCGGCCGATCGGGGAAAGAGTATTGTGGGTGGAAGTTAATGGTGCCCCGCTTGACTCGAACCGGATTTATACTCTGGCAACCAATTCCTATCTGGCGTCCGGGACCGGTGAATACCACATCTTTGCTGAGGGCGCTGATCTGGAGGACAGCTTTCTCCCGTTGCGCGATGTGCTGGCGGACTACATCCGGCGTCATTCTCCGGTGGATGCCAGGATTGAGGGCAGAATTGTGCTGATTGACCAATGAAAATCTGGCAGTTGAAACCGGCGGACGAAAGGCAGATTCAGAGTGTGGCTGAGGGGTGTGGTATTTCCCGGGAGTTTGCCCGGATGCTGGTTGTGCGCGGGGTTACGACCGGAGACGATGTTCGCATCTGGCTGCACCCGCGCCTCTCCGACCTCCATCCCAGCGAGCTCCTGCCGGATTTCGAGCCGGCAGTGAACCGGATTCAGCAGGCGATTGCACACCGGGAGCGGATTCTGGTCTGGGGGCATGATGACCTGGACGGGATTACTGCGGTTCTGGTCATGGTGAAGGTGCTGAGCAGTCTGCAGGCGGATGTTGATTATCATATTCCGGTAAAGGGCAGAGATAAGCATGGGCTTGATGCCCGGCTGGTGGCAGGTCTGCCGGCAGAAAAGAAACCGGGGCTGATCATCACGGTTGACTGCGGAATTTCCAATCACAGCGATATTGCCGGGCTGAGACAGCAGGGGGTGGAGGTAATTGTCACGGATCATCATGAGGTGGTCATGCCTTTACCGCCAGCGCTGGCGGTGGTTGATCCGAAGCGCAGTGACAGCGAATATCCCTACAGACAGCTGACCGGTGCCGGCGTGGCACTGAAGCTGATGATGGGGCTGGTGGCACACCGGCTCGGCTTGAGCGTTACTCAGTTTGTTTCCGCTCAGCCGGAGCTGCTGGAGCTGGTGACACTGGGGACAGTGGCGGACCGGGCGCCCCTGACCGGTGAAAACCGCATTCTGGTGAAACTGGGGTTTGACCGGCTGATGAAGACCAGGCTGCCGGCGCTGCGCGCGGTGCTGGACAACTTGAGAAACGGGAATGAACCGTTGACGGTATCAACATTTCTTACTGAGCTGCTGCCGCTGTTTGCCGCGGCGAACGGCAGTGAGGGGGTAAGAAAATTTCTTTCCCGGGATCTGGCAGAAGTGCAGGCGTGGGTGAAAGAATTGACAGTCCGCAGTCAGGAGTGGCGGCAGGAGGCGGAAAGGACATTTCAGCTGGCACAGGCGCATGTCCGGCTCGGTGACGGCATTCTGTTTGTTCAGCATCCGGAGCTGTCGCTCCGGGCGCTGGGGTTCAGTGCCGCACGATTGAAGGACCGGTATCAGGTGCCGGCAATTGTCATCGGCCGGCGGGATGATGTCTGGGTCGGCGAGTGCCGGGGTATTGAGGGTGTGGATCTGATGGAGCTTTTGCGTGCCCACCGCAACTTCTTTATTGATTTCGGCGGGCACAAGAAGGCAGCCGGATTTACCATCAGCCCGGACCGGGTGGATGAGTTCATCATTTCGGCGGAGCGGTTCGCCCACGAAAACTTTGCCGGCAGAATCATGCCGGAGAATCAGCTGACTGCAGATGCAGCCCTGCCCTTTTCCCGGTTCAATACCGAGATCTGCCGGCTGGCACCGTTTGGGGAGGGGAACCCGGAGCCGGTTCTGATTTCCGAGCCGGTCCGCCTGATTCTCCAAGATAAGGGCTTTGTGCCTGACACCCGCCCGGATTTGGTTCTCTTCTGCCGTCGGAGCGGTCTGGAGATTCAGCCGGAGATTTCCTATTCGGTCCTGTATTCCGTTGATGACCTGTGCCGGCTCTGGCTCATTGATCTCCAGCCCGTATAAATCCTGTGTCCCCGGCAAAAATTTCCATTACCCGCCGGAAATCGGCACGCGGCCATCTCTGGGTGTTCGCGGATGAAATTAAGAGAATTGAAGGGGAGCCGGGTAAAGGTGATCTGGTCCGGGTATATGAGCACGGCAGGCTGGTCGGTTCCGGGATGTTCAATCCCGATTCGCTGATCCGGGTCCGGCTTTACTCGTTCCGCGATGAGGAGCTGGATGAGGAGCTGCTGGTTCAGCGGCTGACGGCAGCGCATCGGCGGCGCCAGCAGAAACTGCCTCAGGAACAGGATTTCCGGCTGGTATTCGGAGAGAGTGATTTTCTGCCCGGACTGGTGATTGACAAATATGGCGATCACTTTGCGGTTCAGGTTTATGCTGCGGGGTTTGACCGCCGCATCGAAATGGTGGTCAGTGCGCTGTGCCGGCTGTTTCCGGCAAAGGCGATCTATGAGAAGGATGACATCAAGCTCCGGGAGCCCGAAGGACTGGAGCGCCGGGAACGGCTGCTATACGGTCAGCCGAATCCGGACCTCATCATCTCGGAGAATGGAGTCCGGTTTTATGTGGACATCGCCGGCGGGCAGAAGACCGGTTACTTCTTCGACCACCGGCTCACCCGCAGGAAGGTCCGGCGTCTGGCACGAAACCGCCGGGTGCTGGATGTGTTCTGCTACACCGGTTCCTTTGCAATTAATGCGGCACTGGGCGGGGCAACCGAGGTGATTGCGGTTGATATTTCGTCCGAAGCCTGCCGCTGGGCAGAGCGGAACGCCCGCCTGAACGGGGTTGAGGCGCGCTGCCGGTTTGTCACCGCCGATGCCTTTGAATACCTGCAGGAACTTCAGGCGTGCGGTGAGCGGTTTGACCTGATCAATCTTGACCCGCCCGCATTTATCAAGAGCCAGAAGCAGAAGGTGTCCGGGATCCGGGGCTATGAGAAGATCAACCGGCTGGCACTGGCACTACTGAAACCCGGCGGGATTCTGGTCTCTTCATCCTGTTCCCATTATCTGTTCTGGCAGGACCTGCTGGATGTGGTCAGCAATGCCGCCGCCGAACTTAACCGGCAGTTTGTTATCCTTGACCGTTCCACTCAGGGCCCGGACCATCCGGTTCTGCCGCAGATGCCCGAATCTGAATACCTGCGCTGTCTCATTGTTCAGGTGAATTAGACCTGAAATTTTACCTTTCTGCTGAAGATTGAGTCTGATATCACCAGAAGAGGATCCGGCAGGAAGACACGGGCGACCGGTGGCAGGACACTGCGGGGAGCCGGGCAGACAGCAGAACCGAAAACCGAGGGCGAGACAGGGGTTGAACTGGGATGCGGAGTTCGGCCTGAACTGAGGCTGGCGTCAGGCTTCTGAGCGAGCGTCGGGGCAGGACCTGCAGCCGGACCGGGGCTAGCCCCCGGCTACCCCCTCCGAAACAAATTCCGGGTATAACATTGTTTTAAGTGCCAGCCTGATAATTACTTAGAGACAGAAGTTAAACGATACATTAACAAGAAGTAGTTATGGAGGTGAAAGGGAAGGGGAGGTGTAAGCAAGAGGCTCGGTTTAACTGTCACCCGGGTGGTTTGTTTCCGGTTACGGTCCGGCAGTCATGCATCGGGTTAATTATTCCTTAAATTTTCTTGACTTGTAGTCTTGCTGATTTATCATATTTTCTTAGCATGAGTTCACAGGACAACTCCCAGCTTGTTTCCCAAATTGAAGAGTTGAGCGGTCAGCGTGTCAGTGAGTGTTACCAGTGCGGCTGCTGTACTGCGGGCTGTCCGGTTGGCGAGCTGATGGATCCGCCACCGAACCGGGCGATCCGGTTGCTGCAGCTCGGCCGGGCGCAGGAGCTTTTGGCAAGTGAAGGGATCTGGGTGTGTGCCAGCTGTCTTGTGTGCGGGAACCGCTGTCCGCGCAATGTGGATTATGCCAAAATTGCCGAGGCGTGCCGGGCACTGATTCTGCGGGCAAAGCGGAGCCAGGTTGATCCCGATGTGGTGAATGATCAGGACCTGCAGGATGTGCCGCAGCAGGCGTTTATCGCCAGTTTCCGGAAGTTTTCGGTATGAAGTATCCCTACTATCCGGGCTGTACCCTTTATTCCAAGGCGAGAAATCTGGACCGGTGCGGCCGGCTCGCAGCGGCGCGGGCAGGTTTTGAGCTTGAGGAGCTGCCTTCCTGGAACTGCTGTGGTGCAATTTACAATACCAATACTGATGATCTGGCAGCTCAGGTCGGACCGGTCCGGGTGCTGGCAAAGGCAAGTCAGCAGGGCAGACGGCTGGTGACCCTTTGTGCCGCCTGTTACAATGTGCTGAAGCGGGCGAATGAGCGTCTGCATGCCACCGGTTTTGAGCAGGACCGGCAGCGGATTCTGGAGTTTGTTGATGAGCCATTTGAACAGGATGTTGAGGTTGTGCATTACCTTGAGGTGCTCAAGGAGCTGGGCTGGGATGCTTTAAGAGCGCGGGTGGTGCGTTCCCTGAACGGTCTGAAGGTGGCATCCTATTACGGCTGTCTGATGGTGCGGCCCAGGGAGGTGCTGAAGTTTGATGATCCGGAGAATCCGGTGGTGATGGATCAGCTGATTGCGGCGCTGGGCGGAGAGCCGGTGCGGTTTGATTTCAAGGCGGAGTGCTGTGGCGGGTATCTGGTGGTGAACCGGCGTCCGGTTGCCGATGCCTGCTCCCTGCGGGTGGTGGAGAACGCCCGGACCTGGGGGGCAGAGGCGCTCGTGACCACCTGTCCGCTCTGTCAGTACAATCTGGAAACCGCCCAGCTGCGCCGGGAAACAGTACTGACACCGGTTTTTTATTTCACTCAGCTGCTCGGCTTGGCGCTGGGGCTGGAGCCACCGGAGCTGGGTTTTGAGGATAACAGGTCGGACCCGGTGCCGTTTCTGAAGGAGAAGGGGCTGTTGTGAAGCGCCGGATCGGGGTTTTTGTCTGTCACTGCGGGATCAATATTGCGGGGGTGGTCAGGGTGCCGGAGCTGGTCGAGCGGGCAAAAAATATTCCCGGCGTGGTGACGGCGCTGGATTATGTCTACTGCTGTTCGGATCCGGGGCAGCGGTTGATCCGGGAGACAATTGAGCGGGAACGGCTGGAGGGGATTGTGGTCGCCTGCTGTTCCCCCAATCTTCATGAGACCACCTTCCGCAAGGCGGCGGCTGAGGCCGGTCTCAACCCCTATCTCTGTGAGATCGCCAATATCCGGGAGCAGTGCTCCTGGGTGACTTCTGACCGGGATGCTGCCACGGACAAGGCGGAGGGAATTGTCCGGACAATGGTGGCGAAGGTGAGTCATGATCAGCCGCTCGTGCGGCTCGGTGTGCCGATTGTCAAGCGGGCGCTGGTGGTCGGAGCAGGCATTGCCGGCATCCAGGCAGCGCTGGACATCGCCAACGCCGGTTATGAGGTGGTGCTGGTGGAGAAGGAGCCGTCAATCGGCGGACATATGGCGCAGCTTTCTGAGACCTTTCCGACGCTCGACTGCTCCCAGTGCATTCTGACCCCGAAGACGGTGGAGGCGGGCCGTCATCCGAAAATCCGGCTTCTGACCTATTCCGAGGTTGCCGAGGTCTCCGGATTTGTCGGCAACTTCCGGGTGAAGATCCGGCAGAAGCCGCGCTATGTTGACCTTGACGCCTGCACCGGCTGCGGTATCTGTCTCGAGAAGTGTCCGGTGCGGGTGGAGTCGGCGTTTGACCGGAATCTGACCCGGCGCCGGGCGATCTACCGGCTCTTTCCGCAGGCGGTGCCGAACAAGGTGGTGATTGATGCGGAAAACTGCCGGCAGCTCCAAGGTAAGAAGTGCGGAGTATGTGCCAAGGTCTGTCCGGCGCAGGCGATCCGGTATGATGACCAGGAGCGGATTGTCGAGGAGGAGGTGGGAGCGATCGTGCTTGCCACCGGCTATGAGCTTTTTGACAGCCGCCGGCTGGGTGCCTACGGGCTGGGGGTGGTGCCGGATGTAATTGACAGCCTCGCCTTTGAGCGCATCCTTTCTGCCTCCGGACCTTTTGCCGGTGAGGTGCGCCGGCCTTCGGATGGCAGAGTGCCGAAGCGGGTGGTTTTTGTCCAGTGTGCCGGTTCCCGGGATTCAAACCAGGGTGTGCCCTACTGTTCGAAGATCTGCTGTATGTACACCGCCAAGCATGCCCTGCTTTACCGGCACCGGGTCCATGATGGTGAGGCGATTGTCTGCTATATTGATGTCCGGACCCCGGGCAAGGGTTTTGAGGAGTTTTACCGCCGGGCAACGGATGAGGGGGTCCAGTATCTCCGGGGCAAGGTGTCCAAGATCTTCCGGCGCGGCGACCGGGTGGTGGTCTGGGCAGCCGATACCCTGGCAGGCAAGAAGCTGGAAATTGAGGCGGATATGGTGGTGCTGGCAAGTGCGGTCGTGCCCAATCCTGAGGGCGTGGCGCTGGCACGCAGGCTGAAAATTCCGGTAGACAGCTGGGGGTTTCTGTCTGAAGCCCATCCGAAGCTCCGGCCGGTGGAGACGCTGACCGCCGGCTTCTTCCTCTGCGGCTGCGGTCAGGGACCGAAGGACATTCCGGAGACGGTGGCGCAGGCGTCAGGTGCTGCTGCCAAGGTGCTGGCGATGTTCGGGCAGAGTGAGCTGTATCATGAGCCGGTGACCGCAGTGGTGGATGAGGAGATCTGTGTCGGGTGCGGGAACTGTGAGCGGACCTGTGCCTATGAGGCGGTCAAGGTTGACCGGCAGCTGGGCAGGGCGGTGGTGCAGGCGGTGATGTGTGAAGGGTGCGGTGCCTGTTCGGTTGCCTGCCCGGCTGGCGCAATCAACCTGAAGAACTTCACCAAACAGGCGCTGACTGAAATGGTGGATGTATGAGCGGTAATGGTGATCAGAGACCGATGACCGGTGCGGCGCTGGTGGTCGGCGCGGGAATTGCCGGCATTCAGACAGCCCTTGAGCTGGCTGAGTCCGGTTTCAAGGTCTATCTTGCCGACTCCTCACCGGCGATCGGCGGGGTGATGGCGATGCTGGACAAGACCTTCCCGACCAATGACTGCTCAATGTGCATTCTGGCACCGAAGCTGGTGGGTACGGGCCGGCATCCGAATATTGAGCTTTTGAACTGCGCTGAGCTTCTGGAGCTCCGGGGCGAGCCGGGCAACTTTACCGCCCGCATCCGGCAGCGGCCGCGGTATGTGCTTCTGGACAAGTGCACCGGCTGTCTGGACTGCACCAAGGTTTGTCCGGTCCGGGTTCCCGATGAATACAACCAGCGGCTTTCGGAAAGGGGTGCGATTTATAAACGTTTTGCCCAGGCGATTCCCAATGCGGTGGCGATTGACAAGGGTGAGCGCCGGGCACCCTGCCGGCTTGCCTGTCCGGCCGGGGTTAATGCCCAAGCTTATATTGCGCTGACCCGCGCCCGCAAGTTCAAGGAGGGGTATCTCAAGGTCCGGGAAAGGCTGCCGTTTGTTGGCATCTGTGGCCGGGTGTGCCATCACCCGTGTGAACAGGAGTGTAACCGGCAGCAGGTTGATGGTGAGCCGCCGGTGGCGATCAGGACGATCAAGCGGTTTCTTGCCGACTATGCGGCGGCTCAGGGCGGTGTGCCCTATCCCGCACCGGCAGCGGAGCGGGAGGAGCGGATTGCGGTCATCGGTGCCGGACCGGCAGGACTGACCTGCGCGCTGGATCTACGGCTTAAGGGTTATCAGGTCACCGTTTTTGAGGCTGCGGACCAGCCCGGTGGTATGATGCGCTGGGGAATTCCTGCCTACCGTCTGCCGCGGAATGTGCTCGATCAGGAGATTAAGGATATCCTTGATACTGGAATTGAGCTGAAGCTGAATACACCGGTCAGAACAACCGCGGAACTGCAGGAGTTACGCAATCAGGGCTACCGGGCGGTTTTCGTTGCCCTTGGTGCCCAGCGCAGCCGGACGCTGAACATTCCGGGTATGGAGCTTGAGGGGGTTTTGCACGGAATTGAGTTTCTGCGCCAGGTTAACCGGGGTGAGGTGCCGGCGGTGGGCAGACGGGTGGTGGTTATCGGCGGTGGTAATGTCGCAGTCGATGTGGCGATGTGTGCCCGGCGCGCCGGTGCTGAGGAAGTAACGATGGTATGTCTGGAGCAGCGGGAGGAGATGCCGGCGCACGAATGGGAGATTGAGGAGGCGCTGGCTGAGGGCATCAAGATCATGCCGGGCTGGGGTCCGGCAGCGATCCGGGGAGAAAACGGCAGCGTCAAGGGTCTGGAAACGGTAGAATGCGTCCGGGTGTTTGATGAACAGCGCCGGTTCAATCCGGCGTTCAACCCGGAGCATACCGGATTTGTGTCCGCAGATACGGTAATTCTGGCAATCGGACAGCAGGTGGCGGCTGAAGGGTTTGAAGGTATTGAACGGGGAGCGGGAGGAACATTCAGGGTTGATCCGGTGACGCTGGAGGTCAGCGGGCTGGAAGGTGTTTTTGCCGGTGGCGATCTGGTGAGCGGACCGGCATCAGTAATTGAGGCAGTCCAGGCAGGGCATGAGGCGGCGATTTCTATTGACCGTTTTATCCGGGGGGAGGATCTGCGTGCAGGCAGACCGGAGCCGAAGCCGGAGAAGGCAGGGCTTGAGGATTCTGCCGGATATCGGACCGGAATCAGAAAACAGCCCCGGACCGGGGAACCGGTTCTGCCGCCTGGTGAACGCAGTGGTGAGCAGGAGATTAACCTTGGTTTCTCTGAGGAACAGGCGGTCCTTGAGGCACAGCGGTGTCTGGACTGCGGAGTGTGCTGCGAGTGTCTGCAGTGTGTTGCCGCCTGTGAAGCGGGGGCAATTGATCACCTCCAGCAGGTGCAGGAACGGGAGCTGCAGATCGGGGCGGTGATTCTTGCCGGCGGGTTCACCGAGCACAAGCCGGTTGCTGATGTCAGTCTGGGATATGGCCGGCACCCGAACATTATCACCAGTCTGGAGTTTGAGCGGATCCTTTCCGCCACCGGTCCTTATGAGGGACATGTGCGCCGGCCTGGAGACCGGACTCAGCCGAAAAAGATTGCCTGGGTGCAGTGTGTCGGCTCAAGAAATCAGGAGCATTATTACTGTTCTTCGGTCTGCTGCATGTTCGCAACCAAGGAGGCGGTGATTGCCAAGGAGCACTGCCTCGGTGATCTGGAGTGCCATATCTACTACATGGACATGCGCTGCTTCGGCAAGGGGTTTGAGCGCTATTACGAACGGGCGGAGAAGGAGTACGGGGTGGTCTTCCGCCGGTCAAGGGTGAGTGCCATCCGTGCTGTGCCCGATTCCGGTGATCTGATTATCTCCTATGAGGATGATCAGGGTCAGCTTCATGATGAGGTTTACAACCTGGTGGTGCTCTCCAGCGCGCTCGTGCCCAGCCCGGAGATGAAAAGCCTCTGCGAACGGCTCGGGGTCAAGACCGATGAACAGGGTTTTGTCCGGACCGAGACCTACTATCCGGTGGCGACGAGCCGGAGCGGGGTTTTTGCCTGCGGGGTGCTGACCGAGCCCAAGGACATTCCGGAAACGGTCACCGAGGCGACCGGCTGTGCCGGTGCGGTTGCCGGGCTGCTCAGTTCCGCCCGGAATACGCTGGTGAGCAAGAAGAGTTATCCCGCAGAGCGGGATGTCAGCCTGGAGGAGCCGAGAATCGGGGTTTTTGTCTGTAACTGCGGGATCAATATCGGCGGGGTGGTGCGGGTGCCAGAGGTGGTGGAGTATGCGCAGAATCTGCCTGGTGTGGTGCATGCGGAGGAAAATCTGTTTACCTGTTCGCAGGACACCCAGGAGAAGATCAAGCGGGTGATCCAGGAACAGCGGTTGAACCGGGTGGTGGTGGCATCCTGTACCCCCAGAACCCATGAACCGCTGTTTCAGGAGACGCTGGCAGAAGCCGGACTCAACCGGTATCTTTTCACGATGGCAAACATCCGGGATCAGTGTTCCTGGGTGCATATGCATCTGCCCGCTGAGGCAACTGCAAAGGCAAAGGAGCTGGTGCGGATGGCGGTTGCCAATGCCCGCCGACTCAAGCCGCTGGGCTCTTCCTCCCAGAAGGTCATTCAGCGGGCGCTGGTCATTGGCGGTGGTGTTGCCGGTATGACCGCGGCAATGTCAATTGCCGAGCAGGGGTTTGAGGTTTATCTGGTGGAACGGGAAAAGGAGCTGGGTGGTAATCTGCGCCGGTTACGCTACGATGAGGCCGGTAATCAGACCGCCGAGCTTGCGAGCCGGCTGGAGCGTCAGGTCCGTTCCCACCCCCGAATCCGGGTGCTGACCGGAGTCGAGATTACCGGGGTTAACGGTTACATCGGTAACTACCGGACAGCGGTGCGGCCGGTGGCAAGTTCTGATGCTGGTGAAGAAATTCTGGAGCACGGGGTCTATGTTGTGGCGGTAGGGGCAAATGAATATGTGCCCAGGGAGTATTTCTACCGCGAGGACGAGCGGGTCAAGACTCAGCTGGAGCTGGAGGCTTTGCTGGAGCAGGGGACTGATTTCAATTCGCAGACAGTTGTGATGATTCAGTGTGTCGGTTCCAGAAACAGCGAGCATCCCTGGTGTTCCCGGGTCTGCTGTACTGAGGCAGTCAAGAATGCGCTGGCGATCCGGCGGCGCTATCCGCAGTCGCGGGTTTACATCTTCTACCGGGATATGCGGACCTACGGTTTCCGGGAGGCGTTGTACCGTGAAGCTCGGCGTGCCGGCGTTGTTTTCATTCATTACGAGCCTGATGATCTGAAGGTGGAGAAGCGGGATGGCAGAATTGTTGTCTCCAGCTATGATCCGGTGCTGGCACAGCGGATTGCAGCTGCTGCTGACTGGCTGGTGCTTTCAACCGGAGTTGTGCCCGCACCGGTGAACTCCCAGCTGGCAAAGATGCTCAAGGTGCCGTTAAATGAGGATGGATTCTTCCTTGAAGCCCATATGAAGCTCCGGCCGGTGGACTTCAACACCGCCGGCATCTTCATGGCCGGAATGTGTCACAGTCCGCGTTTTATTTCCGAAACCATCGCTCAGGCGCTGGCAGCAGCGGCGCGTGCCGGTTCAGTGATCAGTCAGGACACTATTACCACATCGGCGGTGGTTGCCCGGGTTAATACCCGCTGGTGTGCGGGCTGCGGAATCTGTGAGCAGGTTTGCCAGTACGAGGCGGCACGGCTCAATCCCGAAACCGGGAAATCGGAGGTGACTCCTGTGCTCTGTCAGGGCTGCGGGGCGTGTGCAGCTGCCTGTCCATCAAATGCAATTGAACTTCAGGGGTTTGAATCAAAGCAGCTGCTGGCAATGATTGAGGAGGCGCTGTGAAAGGCAAATATTGGTGCGCGGCAGGAGGTGACAGATGAGCTTTGAACCCAAGATCGTCGGTTTTCTCTGTAACTGGTGCACCTATGCGGGTGCGGATCTGGCAGGAACTTCACGGCTCCAGTATCCGCCGAATATGCGGCCGATCCGGGTGATGTGTTCCGGGGCAGTGGACTCGGTTTACATCCTCCGGGCACTGCTGGAAGGGGCAGATGGGGTCTTCATCGGCGGTTGTCATCCGGGTGACTGCCACTATGTTTCCGGTAACTACAAGACCAGGCGCCGGATGGTGCTGTTCAATTCAATCATGCGGGCACTCGGGCTGGATGAGGGGCGGGTGCTGTTGCGCTGGATATCTGCTGCTGAGGGCAAGAAATTTGCTGATACGGTAACGGAGATGACCGAGCGGTTGCGTCAGCTCGGTCCCAGTCCGTTCCGGAAGCTGTGGGAGGTGTGATTTGGGCAAGATCGGTCTGCTGCCAGTAAAAGACAACCGTCCGGTTCAGACGCTGCGTGAACTTTTTGTCCGCTGGCTGGAATCGGGTCATGTGTCTGCCCTGCTGGTGCCGGCGGTTTCCCCGGCCGGGGTGGTGGCGCCGGTGCTCTGGTCTGATCCGGAAAAAGCATTACAGATTTATCCGCTTTTGCCGGTGATGGGAATTAACAGTGCTGGTGTGGTGGCAGAGATTGCCGCGGATAAGGCGGAAGGCAGCCGGCTGGGAGTGGTATTAAGACCCTGTGAGATGCGGGCGGTGGTGGAGCTGATTAAGCTTCAGCAGATTGCCCGGGACAATCTGGTTCTGATCGGCGTGGACTGTGCAGGAACATACAAGCCGACCACCTTGGGATCTGAGCTTAAAAATGATGCGGGGGAACTTGAGAACTGGATTACCGGGTTTCTGACCGCTCAGGACCGGTATCTGAAGGATGAGCGGTTACGCCGTGCCTGCCAGCTGTGTGAATTTCCAGTTCCGCTCGTTTATGATGTGGCGCTCGGCTTTCTCGGGGTCAATCCGAAGGAGCAGCTGCTGATTCAGTCTGCCAGTGAGCTGGGAGATATGCTGCTGACCGAAGTGAACATTTCGCCAGTCGCAGCAGTGCCGGCAGAGAGGCAAACGTATCTCGACCATTTCATTTCCAAGCGTCAGGAGCAGGCAGTCCGGGCGATTGCCGATTTTGACCGGGCTGCTCTTGGTCCGGAAAATCTGGTGCGCTATTTTGCCTCCTGCATCAACTGCCATAACTGCATGAAGGTGTGTCCGGTCTGTTACTGCCGGGAATGTTTCTTTGACTCGGAGGTTCTGAAGCGGGACCTGGATGGTTATATCCGGGTGTCCCGGCGTAAGGGGCTGAACCGGATGCCGGCAGACACACTGCTGTTTCATCTGACCAGAATGAACCACATGATGACCTCCTGTGTCCAGTGTGGCATCTGTGAGGATTCCTGTCCAGCCGGGATCGGTTTAAGCGTCATGTTCAAGAAGGTTTCCCGGGAGGCGCAGGCAGCATTTGAATATCTATCCGGTCGCTCGCTTGAGGAGCCGTTGCCGCTGACCACCTTCCGTGAGGATGAGTTCCGGCAGATCGGGGAGGATTAGTCATGGCAGAACTGCTCCTGAACGAACTGGATGCCAGTTTCAAGCACCGGATTGCAGAACGGATGGGCGATGACAGTTTTCTCAACTGTTTTGCCTGCGGTTCCTGCACCGCTTCCTGTCCGGTGCGCCGGCTGGAGGAGAAATACAATCCCCGCCGGCTGATCAGGATGGCGATTCTGGGAATGAAGGAGGAGGTTTACCGCTCGGAATTCCTCTGGCTCTGTTCCTATCACTCTACCTGCCATTATCGCTGTCCGCAGAAGGTGAATATCGGAGCAGTCTGCGATGCGGTGGTGCGGATCCGGCAGGAGCGGGACGAAAATCACTGGCCGGCAGGTCCTACCCGTGAATTTCGCCAGCGGGTGCTGCGGGAGGTTTCCGGCGTGAGCGCCTGTTTTGTCTGCGGAACCTGCACCGCGGTCTGTCCCGAAAGTTTTCTTGATCCTTCGCGGGATCCAAGAAAGTTCATCCGCAAGGTTAATCTCGGTCTGGCACAGGCGGCACTGGCCGATGAGTTCAAGGATATCTGCGCCACCCATTTACGGTGTGAGAGCCGCTGTCCGCAGGGGGTGAAGATCAGCCGGGTGATGCAGGCACTGCGCGAGCTGGCGCTGGAAGACGGTTTTTCCTGTCCAGAATCGTTAAACTTTCTGAAAAATCAGACAGATGACTGAGCCGAAATTTTCGGACCGGGTGTTAGTTATCGGTGGCGGGATCGGCGGTGTTCAGGCAGCGCTTGATCTCGCCGATACCGGCAGAAAGGTTTACTTGGTGGAAAGTGCGCCGGCGATTGGTGGCTATATGGCGATGCTGGATAAAACTTTTCCCACTAACGACTGTTCGATGTGCATTCTCAGCCCGAAGCTGGTCAGTTGTGCCCGGCATCCGAATGTGGAACTGATGACACTGAGCCGGCTCGTGGCACTCAGCGGTGAGCCGGGCAGGTTTCGGATACGGATACTTCGCCATGCCCGCTCGGTGGACCTTTCCCGGTGCACCGGCTGTGGTGACTGTCTGGAGAAGTGTCCGGTCAAAGTACCGAATGAGTTTGAGGGCGGTCTGGCACAACGCCGAGCAATCTACCGGCTCTATGCCCAGGCGGTACCCAATGCACCGGTGATTGACCGCCGCTTCTGTCTCAAATTCACCAAGGACCGCTGTGGCAACTGTGCCCGGGTGTGCAAGGCCGGGGCGATTGATTACCGCCAGCAGGATGAGGAGATTGAACTGGAAGTCGGTGCGGTGATCAATGCAAGCGGCAGTGTGATTGCTGATCCGCAACTCCGGCAGGAGTTCGGACACCGGCGCCTCGCCAATGTAGTTACCGCACTGGAGTTTGAGCGTATTCTTTCCGCCTCAGGTCCTTATTCCGGGCATGTCCTCCGTCCTGGTGATGGTAAGGAGCCGAAACGCATCGCCTGGGTTCAGTGTTTCGGTTCCAGGGATGAGTCAATTGATCACGGTTACTGTTCGTCGGTCTGCTGCATGTATGCGGTCAAGGAGGCGGTGATCGCCCGCGAGCACAATCCGGCGATTGAACCGACGGTTTTCTATATGGACATCCGGGCTTACGGCAAGGAGTTTGACCGCTATATTGAACGGGCACAGAAGCAGTACGGGGTGAGGTTCGTCCAGGCGCGGGTGGCGGAAATTCTTGAGCAGAAGGAGAGCGGGAGTCTGATTGTCCGCTACGCTGATACCGGGGGTCAGCGTTCTGAGCTGTTTGATCTGGTAGTGCTGTCCTGCGGGCTCAGTGCCCGGGAGTTTGCTGGTATGACGGTAGAAAGGGATAGTGCCGGATTTCCTGTGACCAGGTTGACCGAGCCGGTCAGTAGTTCCAGCGCCGGGGTATTTCTGGCCGGCAGCTGTGCGGCGCCGGTGGCGATCCCCGAGACGGTGATGGCAGCATCAGCAGCAGCGCTGAAGGCGATGACGCTGACCGTTCCGGCGGCGAAAGCCGTATCTGAAGAGCAGAGTGGTTTTGAACTTGATGTTGCCGGTGCTCCACCCCGAATCGGTGTTTTTGTCTGCAACTGCGGGATTAATATCGGCGGGGTGGTGCGGGTGCCGGAGGTGGTGGAGTATGCTCGGACACTGCCCGGAGTGGTTTATGCCGAAGAAAATCTCTATTCCTGTTCGGCGGATACGCTGGAGAAGCTCAAGCAGAGGGTCAGGGAGTATAACCTGAACCGGGTGGTGGTGGCATCCTGTTCCCCCCGGACGCACGAACCGCTGTTCCAGCAGACACTGGCTGAAGCAGGATTGAATCCGCATCTGTTTGCGATGGCAAACATCCGGGACCAGTGTTCTTGGGTGCATCCGGACCGGGATAGGGCAACAGAAAAGGCAAAGGATCTGGTCAAGATGGCGGTCGCCAGAGTACGCCGGCAGCTACCGCTCAAACCGGTGAAACTGCCGGTTACTAGGGCGGCACTGGTCGTCGGCGGCGGTATCAGTGGTATGGCGGCAGCGCTGGCGCTTGCTGACACCGGGGTTGATGTTTGTTTGGTGGAACGGGAGCCGGTTCTTGGGGGCATGGCAAGAAGAATTTACGAGACCATTGAAGGCGAGGACGTCCAACGGCTTCTGGCAGAAATGGAGGAACGAGTGAGGTCGCATCCCCGGATCCGGATTTTTACCGGAGCGGAAATCAGGCGCGTCAATGGCTTTGTTGGTTCATTTGAAACTACGGTTGCAGTTGCGGGCAGAGAGGAGATAGTGCGTCACGGGGTTGTGATTGTTGCCACCGGTGCTCAATACCGTCAGCCTGACGAATATCTTTATGGACAGGATCCGAGAATCCGGACCCAGCAGGAGCTGGAGGAGATTATTGCCCGCCAGCCTGAGGAGCTGAAGCGATTGGATAAGGTCGTGATGATTCAGTGTGTTGGTTCGCGGGAGGGGAAACATAACTATTGTTCCCGGGTGTGCTGTACGGAGGCGGTCAAGAATGCGCTGGCAATCAAGCGCATTAATCCGGATTGCGATATATACATTCTTTACCGGGATATCCGTACTTACGGTATACTGGAGCGGTATTACCGCCAGGCACGGGAGGCAGGGGTGATATTTGTCCGCTATGAGGAGACGGATAAACCTCGGGTGAAAGTGTCTGACGGAAAACTGCAGGTTGAGCTGCTCGAACCCGTACTGAAGATGCCCCTGACACTGCAACCGGATTGGTTGATTCTTTCCAGTGGAGTAACGCCTTATTCTGATGCCTCAATACTGGGACAGTTGCTGAAGGTACCGTTGCAGCAGGACGGATTTTTCCTTGAGGCGCATGCCAAGCTCCGGCCCGTGGATTTTGCCACTGATGGGGTATTTGTTGCCGGAATGTGCCATTATCCCAAGTTCATCCCCGAGGCGGTGGCATCGGCACAGGCGGCTGCCGGCAGGGCGGCAACCGTTCTCGCCCGGGAGTATATTGAGGCTGAACCCTATCAGGCGGTGGTTAATCCGGAGCGCTGCTCTGCCTGCGGGATGTGTGAAAAACTGTGTGCCTATCGGGCAATTGAAGTGCAGGTGATTGATGAGCGTTCCGGCAGGCGGGCAGCAGTTGTCAATCAGGCGATGTGCAAGGGCTGTGGTGCCTGTGCCGCCAATTGCCGGTCGGCGGCAATTGATATCCGGGGTTTTGTTGCCGAAAACATCAGTCGCGAGCTTGCCGCACTTTTTGCTGAAGATTAACAGACGACACTATTAGGGGACAGGATGAATTCTGATTCTCTCCCTTACCGACTTCTCGACCATACAGCGGATTTAAAAGTGGAAATATACGGGCAGGAGTTGAAGGAACTGTTTTGCAACGCTGCCTTCATGATTTTTGATGTCATGCTGGATTTGAAACAGGTGCGTGAACAGGGGAACTATGAAATATCGCTGCAATCGGCAGACCTGCCTGAACTCTTTCTGGACTGGCTCCGCGAACTGCTTTTCCTTTTTTCAACCCGCAGTTTTGTCACCAGACGGGTTGAAATTTCGGCATTGCAGAGCGAACCTGCGCTGCTGAAAGCAGTAGTCTACGGCGAAAGTTATGACCCGGACCGGCACGGATTGAAAATTGAGATTAAAACGCCTACCTATCATCAGTATCAGATTGAACGGATGCAGGAGGGCTATCGGGCAACCGTAATCTTTGATGTATAGCTATTAGCCGCCGGGCTTTAAAGGCGAGATTTCCCTTAACCGTTTTACAACCCGTTCCATCACCTCAACCGCGTAATCAATTTCCACTTCGGTATTTTCCTCTCCCAGTGAGAAGCGGATGACGGAATTTCGATAGATTTCCGGTACACCGATCGCCTTGACGGTCGGGGAGGGTTCAGGTTCACCGGAAGAACAGGCAGAACCGGAGGCAACGGCAATGCCCTCCAGATCCAGATTCATCAGCAGTGCCTCTCCTTCCACATATGCGACGCTGAAATGGCTGGTGTTGGGTAATCTTTTCTCCGGATGACCATTAAGTCGCACTTCAGAAATCCGTTCCAGAATGCCCTTTTCCAGCCGGTCCCGCAGCTGCCGGATACGGGCGACATTCTGTTGCCATTCCTCTTTAAGAATTTCACATGCCTTGCCGATACCGATGATGCCGATGACATTTTCGGTGCCGGCGCGCAGACCCCGCTGATGATGGCCGCCGTGAATCAGGGGTACAATCGGAGTTCCAGAACGGATGAAGAGCACGCCGATTCCCTTAGGGGCATGAATTTTATGACCTGATATGGTCATCAGATCAACTCCCAGATTCTGGACATCAATTTCGATCTTGCCGGCGGCAGAGACCGCATCGGTATGTACTAATACCTCATGTTCATGACAAATTCGGACAATTTCCTTTAGCGGTTCAATTGTGCCGATCTCGTTATTGGCAAGCATTACACTGACAAGCACGGTCTGGGGAGTGATTGCCTTGCGTACCGCTTCCGGGTCGACGATACCATAAGCATCTACTGGCAGGTAGGTGACCTGCCAGCCCATTTCCGCAAGATAGTGGGTACTTCCCAGTACAGAGGCGTGTTCAATCGGACTGGTGATAATGTGTCGTCCCTTTTTCAGCATCAGTGCGGCAGCGACACCCTTGATTGCCCAGTTATTGGCTTCAGTGCCGCCACTGGTAAAGAATATTTCTGCTGGCTTGGCGTTGATAAATGCCGCGACCTGCTCCCGGGCTCTTTCAATCCCTTCAGCGCATTCCCGGCCGAATGAGTGCAGGTTCGAGGGATTGCCGAAAATATCAGTCAGGTAAGGTGCAATTGCTTCCCTGACCCGCGGATCGATCGGGGTGGTTGAGTTGTTGTCCAGATAGACACGCATTTTCATTTTTTTGCTCCTTCTTTTTTCTCGATTTTAATCCTCCGATGAATTCATAAAGTAGGATCAGGATTACGCCGGTTACTACAAAGGCATCCGCCAGATTAAATGTAAACCAGCGGAATCCGAGTGAACGGATTTCAAAGTCAATGAAATCGATGACATGACCCAGCCGTACCCGGTCCACGAGATTACCCAACGCACCGCCCAGAATAATGCCATAGGCACAGCCGAGATAGGTGCTACGGGTCTTTAATGCCAGCAGCAGTACCAATATAATCCCGGTGAGCTGCAACAGGTAATGGAGCCAGACCGCGCCGAATGATATCCCGAATACCCCGAAGGGGTTGGTATTATAGGAAATTTTAAGCAGATCACCTATTATCCGGATTGAAACGGGTGCTGCCGGCCTGTTGAAAATCCCGTAGACAAGATTTTTTGTTATCTGGTCAGCAAACAAAGCCAGAATGCTGGTCCAGACAAAAGAACGACCCAGCACCGGTGTGCAGCGGACGGGTTCTGAATTGGACATCAGGATGTCTTTTCTGCGGCAGCAATAAGCTGGTCGAGCTGATCAGGGGGATAAACTCGGATATGATAGTGCTGGGCAAACTGTTGTGCTTCGGGGCTTAATGCGGTCCCGGCGATCAGAATAATATCCTGCGCACCGACATCATATGCCTTGGCATAAAGCTTTATTACTTCCTCGGCCGGTATTTCGGTCGCCCCGGCGGCAAATCCGATAACGACTTGGTGTTCCAGCGGACCGGATCGCTTGACCGCGAGAATGTCAATCAAATGTCTTGCTCCAGACCGGCCCGATACAGTAACCGCTTCCCGAACATCATACCCTTCCTGAGTTAGCAGGTTCTTTACCCGGCTCCGGGGTATCCTTTCCTCCTGTATCTTTTTCAACTGTTCAGGATTAACACAATATTTATAGAGCACAAGTTCGCGTACACCATTTTTTTCATACAGCTGACTGCATCCGCTGCAGTGCCAGCGTTCTACCGGGGACCGGGTTAATTCGCGGCAGTGAGGGCACCGGTACCGGTAACCCAGATCTTCATAATCACTGCCCAGCAGCAGCAATTCATCACGGCATTTCGGACAGACCCTCCGGTTATAGCGAAGAAAATCATCCGCCGGTCCGGAATAACCGCAAGTTCGATGTTTTAATACTCTGGTGCGAAGAATTTCCGGAGAGTGGCACTTGGGACAGAAAAAAACAAGCTTCAGCCGATCGGCATTACATCGTGGACAAAGAAATATTCTTTCCGCGAACTGGCGTTCCAAATATCCGAGCCGGGAGAGATCCTCGAGAAGCTGGACCGCAGCTTGAGCATCGATTTTCAGGTGTGATTCTACGAGTGGATAGCTGATGCCCTCAGGGGTATGAGGAGCAAAGACCGGTTCCAGCGATCGGTCCGGTTTTTCTGTCAGCAGTTCAAAAAGTTTCAGCAGGTTGCTGTCAGTTTCCATTCCGGAGCTCCTTGTGTGTTATTATAAACTTAATTTCACCTCAGTCAAATAAGTTTGCTCGATTGACAATTGCGATTTTGATGTTTAACTTTAAAACTGTGCAGAGTTTTATTGTACTCATCGCAATTCTGTTTGCTGTTGTTAGTGGGAAAGCTTTTCCCGGCTATCAATTAAAATTTGCTACCGTGGGAGATGAGGATATTTCCGGTAATAATCAGGTGGGAGAGACCGGAAGTGATTTGCCCCGCTGCTTGGCACTGCAGGTTTTAGACCGGGGGAAACCTGTTGTCCATATTCCGGTGCATTTTTCCATTTTAAGCGAACCGGTAGAAAACAGTTACCCGGGTAATTTCCGTGCCCGGCTTTCAGACACCGTTGTTTATACCGATCAGCTTGGTATCGCCCGGACGAGACTGAGACTGGGAAGTAATACTGGTGAATATCTGATTAAAGGAGAAACGGCGGGCAGTGAACTGGTGTTTGTGATCCGGGGGTTGAAACATCGCTGGTATCTCGGGACAATTCTGGAAATTATCGGCGGGACAGCAATTTTTCTCTTCGGTTTGTATTACGGTTCAAAAGGGTTAAGGCGACTGGCAGGTGATAGACTGCGGCAGGTCCTTTTTGCACTGATTCCCAACCGGCTACTCGGGGTCTTAGTGGGAATTATTGTCACCGCAATTTTCCAGTCCTCCAGCGCCACGGTCGGGCTTTTAATGTCGCTTGCCTCTTCCGGACTGATTACGGTGGGACAATCACTGGGGGTCATTCTGGGGGCTGATATCGGTACAACAATTACAATCCAGCTGCTTTCATTCCGGATATACGAATACGCCCTTTTTGCTGTGGCAGTCGGATTGCTTTTAATGAATTCAAGCTGGCGGCTGAAGGATATCGGTCAGGTAATTTTCGGATTCGGGCTGGTATTTTTTTCCATGAAGATGGTTCTGAGTGCAGTGGAACCGGTAAAGTATCTGCCCCAATTTCAGGCGTTTTTCCGTGCGGGCACTATGCATCCTTTCTACTCGTTCGTGCTGGCACTGGTTTTTACCGCACTCGTGCGTTCTTCGGCAGCGACGATCGGAATGACGGTCGGACTGTCTTTTTCGGGAATAATCGGGCTGGAAAGTGCAATTCCTTTGATCCTGGGGGCGAACGTTGGCAGCGGTTTAACAGCACTGGTTACAGCATGGAATACCAAGTCTGCAGGCAGACGGGTGGCGCTCGCCCAGCTCCTGTTTAAATTGATTACTACCCTGATGATTATTCCGGTAATCCCACCAGCCACAGTTTTTTTCTCCCGGACCTCGCCAATCACTGCCCGGCAGATTGCCAATGCCCATACACTGATCAACATAGCGGCAGCAGTGATTTTTCTTCCGTTACTTGGCATCATCGAGAAACTGCTGGAGGTGATTATTCCGGAGCAGGCGGATACTGAAGCGGGTCCACGGTATCTTGATACCGCAGCGCTTGATAGTCCGGAACTGGCACTGGCACAGGGGACCCGGGAAATACTGAGAATGGGAGAGATGGTGCAGAATATGCTGGAAAAGTCACTGCTCTTTTTCCTGGAGAATGATAAAGAAGGCTGTCGCTGGTTGGCATTGGAGGATGACCGGGTCGACCGGCTCGAAGAAGAGCTGATGGTTTTTTTATCAAAGATTCCTCCGGAATCACAGAATCCGGAGACATCAAAACGTACGCGGACACTGTTCTATATAACTGAGGAGCTGGAACATATTGCGGACATTGTTTCCAAAAACATGGTGGTATACATCAGAAAAAGGATAAACCACAACCTGGCTTTTTCTCCTGCTGGTCTGGAAGAGATCAAGAATTTTCACCAGCAAGTTCTGAAAAACCTGACAATGGCACTTGGCTGCATTGCCACCTGGGATGGAAAGATGGCACAGCAGTTAGCAGAAAAAAGGGTTTGGGGCATCGAGAGAAAACAGGAATTGCAAAACCGTCACCTTGAAAGGCTGGCACTCGGTTTAAAGGAAACTTTGGATACTTCCTCGATTCACCTGGATTTGATTTCGGATCTCGAAAGAATCAATTTCCACTGTAGCCAGATAGGTGCTGCAATAGCAAGTGTTGCAGAAGGCTAAAAAAAGAGCCCCGAAGAGTCGGGGCTCAGGTGCAGAGCTGCGACGCATCTCACCCCTTTCGCCGCTCCCTCAATTTACTAACTCCTAGATAAGCAAAAAATATGCCAAACAATGTCGCATGGCGTGTATTGCATAATTATTTTTAAATTAATAACTTATCATGCGTGGGCAAAGTTTTCGTCAGCAGCCACATATTTTTAATGCTTATAAAATCAGCATTACTGCCGCATTTTTCTGCGGTGTCTTGAATTTTTCGATTTTATTGTTAATGGAGTTTATCTTGACTGCTGGGGAGTTTTGTTGTATTATAATTAAAAAGGAGTGGCGATGAAAGTATATGCAAAGATGTTTTGGGGTTTGTTAGTGGTTTTGTTCCCGGTTTACGCACAATCCCGAATCGATACATTAGCTGTTCCTTTCGATTCTTTAATGGATTATCGGGTAACAGTTGACGGCTATATAGATGCAGAAGATAATGAATATCCCGCAAGTTTCCGTGATCCGGCAACAGGGATTACTGTTTACTGGGGGCACGATGATAGCCTCGTTTATGTAGGCATGGAGGCAAAGGGGAAAGGCTGGCTGGCGATCGGATTCGGCTCTCCGGTAATGAGCGGGTCCAATATGATAATTGGCCTTTATTCGGACGATTCACTGGCGGTATTTAATCATATCGGAGGAGAAAGAGGTCATCGTGCAGTTAGTGGTGACATCGGTCTGATTGAAGACTGGGAGATTGACTATGACGATGAAACCAATACTGTGGTAATGGAATTTGTTTATCCCTTGCGCTGGCGGGGACTGGAAGGGACCGCAGTCAAGTCTCTTGAACCAGGCAATGTCTATGACTTCATACTTGCCCGTAATCCCCGTAGTATCTCGCTCAAGTCAAAGCACGCGCAGAAGTCGCACCGGGTGTTCAGAATTGAAGCAGGTCTGATTCCGCAGGATTCTACATTGTCTCCAAAGGGTAACTGATTATACTGCTGACACTTACGATTTGCACATTATTCTGCATTTCGGAGGTGGATTTTTCCCGATTGCACGCTGATTCAATTGACGCTGATGTTGTGCTGGTAGTTCATTTCGGGGGGTGGGGCAATGTCCCGCTGATGCTGGCCAGTGAGTTCGTGCCGTTAGTCTTGGGTGTTGAACGTTGTCTTCAGAGGCGCGGGTTCCGCACGCTCATTGCATCCTATCATCGTGCACCTGCTGATTTCCCCGATCCCCCGGATCTGGGTGTGCAGCTGGCAGTTTTGACCGAGATGTTCGGGTTTCATAAAACCCGGGTGCGCAGGTTTGCAGTGCTGCTGGAAACGCTGGCGGTAAGAAATCCCGATGTTCATTTCATCCTGTTGGGTCAGTCGAATGGTGCAATCTTTGTTGATGATGCAATTAAATTGCTGTCTTCACGTTTTGACCGGCGGGTGGCAGGTATTGTTGTCGGAATGCCGTTCTGGAAGCACGCCAGTGGTTGTGAGAATATACTCTATCTTGATAATGACGGGGATGATGAGTTGACAACGGGTGAGGTTGGCGAGATTTTCGGCACGGTATTGCAGCGGCTTTATCAACGGATGGCAGCAGCCTTGGGTTTCAGAATCCGGGAATATGAGCGGATATGGTATCTGCCAGGCCATGATTATGAGTGGCAGCGGGTGGAACCGGAAGTAACAGCATTCCTTGATCGTCTCCCGTTAAAGAAGCCGAAGGCTTCATCCGTTGACAATTAGAATCTGTTTGATAAATTTTGAGATTGTGGTGATGACAACAGTTGATAAAAAGGAGGAGTTATGCACACCCGGTCAGGTATGCTGATGTTGCTAATTGCCGGATTACTGATATTTACCGGTTGTCCTAAACCACCATTACAGCCAGAAACACCGCATGGGTCAGAGATTGTATTTCAGAATACGGTTTATTCGTGCACGACGCTAACCTCTGATCCCGCGGGCTTAAAAGTGGCATATCAGTTTGACTGGGGAGATGGCGTGAGGTCAGAATGGTCCAGCTGGGTTGAAAGCGGTACGCCCTATGCCGACACTCATACCTATGTGCAAAGCGGTGAAGTCAGTATCGTGGTCCGGGCTAAGAACACTAAGGGCAGGATTTCGAGCTGGTCCGAGCCGCTGGTAGTTAATGTCAGCCCGGGTGAGGGCAATGTGCTCTGGAAATTCGGTTATTATGATCCTGAGGAACCGGAGGATTCGGCTGATTTTACCAATCATACTTTTGCCATTGGTCCGGAAGGACAGATTTATATCGGTTCCGGCGATATTTGCGCGCTACTCTGTCGAAAAGCCAACGGTGCCCGGCGTTGGGAGTTCATTGACCCGGAGGAGGAGGAGTTCTCTTCTGCACCGGCGATCGCCGAGGACGGCACAATTTATGCCGGAACCGAAGGAGGAAAGTTCTACGCACTGACATCATCCGGGACCAAAAAGTGGGAAATTGATTTTCGTTCCGCCATACTGACCGCGCCGGCAATCGGTGCCGATGGAACAGTTTACATTCAACCCGAGGACGATACAGTTTATGCAATTGACCCTGCTAATGGCGCCCGGAAGTGGACGTTTTATGCCGGCGGCGGAGTGCGGTCACCAGTGATCGGTGCTGACGGAACGGTTTATATTTCTCAGGATGATACCCTGTTTGCGCTGGATCCGGCTAATGGCAGTATCAAATGGCGCTATGGTATGAGGCAGGCGATCGCAGTTTCACCGGCAGTTGACGCCAGCCGTAATGTGCTGTATGTCATGGATGAAGATGGGTGGCTGGCATCTGTAAACCTCGCGGACGGCAGTGAAAACTGGCAGGTCTGGATCAGTGGTGACGCCACAGCCCCGGTGATAGATGAGAATGGGAGAGTCTATATCACCGGCGGGGGACGGCTGCATGCAATAAATCCGGTAAATGGGGCTGTTGAGTGGGACTGGGTTGCTCCGGTTTTGGAGGAAATGACGATGCCGGCGGTATCAAGTGAAGGGGTAATCTACTTCCTGGTGTTCTCTTCGGCGGTAACCGGCGCAACTGATACGCTGTATGCGGTGAACCGGGATGGCAGTCGGCGCTGGGCAGTAGGGTTAGCATCCGGAACACCCTTGGATTTCGTATCTGCCCCCAAAATTGATTCCCGGGGACTGGTGTATATCGGTGACGGAACAAGAGCCTGGTGTGTGGTGGGCAAGGGTGGTCCGGCAGCTTCATCCTGGCCTATGTTTCAGGCGGATATCAGAAATTCAGGACGGGCACGGTAAACCGGGAATAGGATATGGATAATCGGGTGCCTTCCAACTCACCACCGAAAACAGTTTTTCAGCCAGTACCGTCTCAGCCGGACTATCAGGAAATTCAGCGCCGGATTCTGAAATTTTGGGAGCAGGGCCGGCATTTTTACCGGCTGATGGCACGGAACCGCGGTAATCCGAAATTCAAGTTTCTTGACGGTCCGATTACAGCCAACGGTCCGATGGGGGTGCATCATGCCTGGGGCAGAACCTACAAGGATCTCTTCCAGCGATACAAAGCGATGCAGGGTTTTGATCAGCGCTTCCAGAACGGTTTTGACTGTCAGGGGCTCTGGGTTGAGGTAGAGGTAGAAAAGGAGCTGGGTTTCAAGTCCAAGCGGGACATTGAGAAGTTCGGGATCGACCGGTTTGTGGAGAAATGCAAGGAGCGGGTGCTGCGTTTCTCCCGGATTCAGACTCAGCAGTCAATTCTGATTGGACAGTGGATGGACTGGGAGAATTCATATTATACCATGTCGGAAGAAAACAACTACTCCATCTGGTATTTTCTCAAGGAGTGTCATCGCCGCGGGTTGATTTATGAGGGGACCGATGTCATGCCCTGGTGTGCCCGGTGCGGGACTGCGATTTCTGATATGGAGATCGCCACCGAGGGCTACCGGGAACTGACTCATCCGGCAGTTTATGTTAAATTCCCTCTTATTGAAAGAGAAGGTGAAAGTCTGCTGGTCTGGACGACGACCCCCTGGACTCTGAGTTCCAATACCGGGGCTGCGGTTCATCCGGATCTGACCTATGTCCGGGCAAAACTCGGGGATGAGGTGCTGATCCTGGCGCAGGATCGACTGGCGGTGCTGGGCACTGATTTCCGGGTGCTTGAAGAGGTTCCCGGTTCGGAACTTGCCGGGCTGAAGTATCGTGGTCCTTTTGACGAACTGCCTGCTCAGCAGGGTGTCGAGCACCGGGTTGTTCTCTGGGAGGATGTCAGTGCTAATGAAGGTACGGGTATTGTGCACATCGCACCCGGATGCGGCAAGGAGGATTTTCTTCTGGGAAAGGAGCAGGGGCTGGCGGTAATTGCTCCGCTGCTGGAAGACGGCACATTCCAAGAGGGATTTGACTGGCTGACCGGCAGGTTTGCGGGGGAAGTTGCACCCGATATTTTTGAAAACTTACGGAGCAAGGGACTGCTTTTCCGCGTTGAGGATTATACTCACCGCTATCCGGTCTGCTGGCGTTGCGGTCAGGAGCTGGTCTTCCGGCTCGTTGATGAGTGGTTCATCCGGATGGATCCGTTGCGGGAGGAGATAATGAATTCGGCACGACAGGTGCGCTGGATTCCTGAGTTCGGGTTGGACCGTGAACTGGACTGGTTGCGCAATATGTCCGACTGGTGCATCTCCAAGAAGCGTTACTGGGGTCTGGCGCTGCCGATTTTCAAATGCGGCTGTGGCTGGTTTGATGTCATCGGCTCACGGGATGAGCTGAGACAGCGGGCAATAGCCGGCTGGGAACGGTTTGAGGGTCACACACCTCACCGTCCGTGGGTCGATGAGGTGAAAATTGCCTGCCCCCAATGTGGCAGTGCAGTTTCCCGGATTAAGGATGTCGGTAACCCCTGGCTGGATGCAGGGATTGTGCCCTTTTCTACGACCCATTATTTGAGCGACCGTCAATACTGGCAGGAGTGGTTTCCATTTGATTTTATCACCGAATCGTTTCCAGGACAGTTCCGAAACTGGTTCTATGCGATTCTGGCGATGAGTACGGTGCTGGAAAAATGTTCACCTTTCAAGACGGTGCTGGGCTATGCGACGATGAAGGCGGAGGACGGACGGGAGATGCATAAATCGTGGGGAAATGCGATTGAGGTTGAGGAGGCGGTTGAGAAGATGGGGGCGGATGTGATGCGCTGGGTATTTGCCCGTCACAACCCGGTTCAGAATCTGCTTTTCGGTTTCAAAGTTGGGCAGGAGGTCCGACGCAAACTGCTGACCTTCTGGAATGTTTACGGATTTTTTGTCACCTATGCCAACATTGATCAGATCAATCCGGTGAAACTTCGGGTTGAGCCGGATGACCTGACTCTCCTGGATCGCTGGATTCTATCCCGCCTGAATTCGGTGGTGAAGCTGGCACGCAACCGGCTTGATGATTACGACTGTATGAGTGTGGCACTGGCAGTTGAGGATTTTATTGAGGATCTGTCCACCTGGTATGTACGCCGGAACCGGCGGCGCTTCTGGAAATCGGCCGAAGACCGGGATAAAGCAGCTGCCTACTATACACTCTATCAGTGTATAGTGACGCTGATCAAGCTGGTGGCGCCGATCATGCCATTCATAACTGAGGATATATATCAGAATCTCGTCCGGAGCTGTGATGCCGATGCCCCGGATAGCATCCATCTGTGTTTTTACCCCGAACCGGATGAGAAAATGATCAACCTGGAACTGGAGCGGGAGATGAAGATGGTCCGGGCGCTGGTTTCCCTTGGTCATGCGGCGCGGGAAAAGGCACAGATCAAGGTTCGTCAACCTCTTTCCCGGATGATCGTGAGTATGAAATCAGCCGGCAGCCGGGACTGGTTGCTCCCATACGCTGACATCATCCGGGATGAGCTCAATATCCGGGAGCTTCAGTTTGCCGACTCTGATGAGCTGCCCGGTGCGGGACTGATAATTCAGGAGGATGAGAATTTTGCCATCGGGCTGGATACCAGTTTAACTCCGGAGCTGGAGTATGAAGGTATTGCCCGGGAACTGGTGCGCAAGATTCAGAATATGCGCAAATCCGCCGGGTTTGAAGTCGTCGACCGGATTGCACTCAGCTGCCAGTGTGCGGGTAAACTGGAGGCCGCGATCCGGATGTTTTCCGACTATATCCGTCAGGAAACTCTTGCGCAGGATATCACTTTTGCACCACTGGCGGATTATGACTCGGTCGCCGAGTTTGCCATCAATAACTGTCCCATCCGGGTGGAAATAAAGAGAGAGAGGAAGTAATGGCACAAAAGAAACAGAGAGCCGGTTCTCCCCTGAGCAAAAAGGACCTGCTGCGGCTGGAAAAGGCACTGCTGGAGGAGAAACAGCGGGTGCTCCGTCAGAGCAGTTTCACTCAGCAGGTTATGGACACACCTGCTGCTGCCGGTGATCTTTCCAGCCATCGCACCCATGTTGCTGATCAGGGGACGGAAAACTACCAGCGGGAACTGGCATCCCAGCTTAAGTCAATTGAGTCCGATGCCCTGCGGGAGATTGACGCTGCCCTGGACCGGATTGCCCGTGGAACCTACGGAATCTGCGAGCGCTGTGGTGAGCCGATACCACTGGCACGCCTGGAAGTGATACCCTATGCCCGGCTGTGTATGAAGTGTCTGAAAAGTCGGCAGAGTTAAACCCCGAATTCATACCGAGGCAGCGGACTGACACTGCCCGGTCGGATCGCCGGTGGGAGCGGAATATCCGTCTGACAATTGAGTTTGACGGCACCGCCTATGCCGGGTGGCAAATTCAATCCAACTGCCAGACGGTGCAGGGCATGCTTACCGCAGCTGTTGAGGCGGTTCTGGGTACAAAGGTTGTAATCCATGGCTGCAGCCGGACCGATGCAGGGGTGTCGGCGCGGAACTATGTGGCTAATTTCCGCTGTCCGGTAAAAATGCCGGTTGAGCGTATTCCACCGGCACTTAATCACCACCTGCCCGATGATATTTTTGTTAAAGATGCTGAAGTCGTTGCCGACGATTTTCACGCCCGTTACAGTGCCCGGGGAAAGGTTTATTCCTATTACATTGTCTGCGGGCGGTCGCCGTTAAGGCGCCGGTTTGCCTGGGAATATACGGGCAGAATTGATATCGAAAGACTGAAAAACTGTCGGCAGCTGTTTCTGGGTACCAGCGATTTCAGCCGGTTCTGCTATGACCGTTCGGGCGGTGGCTGGTGCACGGTGCGGTCAATTACAGTCCAGCAGCGTCACGATGAGCTGGTCGTAACCGTGCGGGGTGACCGGTTTCTCTATAAGATGGTGCGGCGGATTGTCGGCGCACTGGTGGCGTATGCCACCGGCAGAATCACTAAAAGGGATATCCGAGCCGCACTGAACGGCAGAAAGCACCGTCCTTTCGTCACCGCACCCGCGTGCGGTCTGATCCTCGAACGGGTGATTTATTGATAGCTGACCTGCAGATCTGTTACTGCTGCCGGTAGCGCCGGGCGGCATCATCCAGAGCCTGTTTCGGAGTTTTTGCTCCCAGTGTCGCCGCCTCCAGTTCTTCCACCAGCGCTTTTCTGCCGGCAAGCCACTTCAAGCCCCGGGGCTCGAAAACTCCGTATTCGAGCTGCCGGTAGGCGGCAAGCAGTCCCGGCGTGGTGGCAAAGCGCTCCTGAAGTTGCGGATCGTCAAGACAGGAACGGTGAATCGGCACATACCACGTGCCCAGCGACCATTTTACCTGCTGTTTCGGAGCAATGAACCATTTGATAAACCGCCAAGCCGCCTTTTTTTCTGCCGGTGAAGCCTTCTTGAACATGCCGATGTTTGTGCCATAGATGATGGCGGCGGGTTTACCTTCCACCGGAATCGGTGCCATGCCGACGGGAAATTTTTCCTGTCCGGCAATCGGGGCGCGCCAGGTGGAGCTGCCGGTGATGGTGGCGATTCTGCCGACAAGAAATTCTTCCATCGGGTTTCTGCCGGTGGCAGTAGTCTGGATACTGTCCCGGAATATCAGGTCAAGCTGAAAGGAAAGCACCTCAACGCCGAGCGGGCTGTTGAATTCCGGTTCGCCATCCTCCTGGCTGAGAAATCTGCCGCCGCGCTGGAGGAGCATGGAACCGAAAATCCAGATATCGGTACCGTTGGCGGTTGCCCAAGTTGCGATCGTGCCGTCAGGATTCCGGCGCAGCAGTTTCCGGCACATCTGGCGGAATTCGGACCAGGTGCGGGGAAATGAGTCGTAGCCTGCCTGTCGGAGCAGTTCAACATTGTAGTAGTAAACCGGGACACTTTTGTTGAACGGCAGGGTAAGGATTTTTCCGTCCCAGCGATTGTTTTCCAGCAGACCCGGATAGATATCAGCAATTTCAGAACTGTCCAAGCCTTCCGGTCCCAGGATGTAATCCTCAAGAAATTCGAGCTGACCTGCGGCGTAAAGCTGGGTAGTCCAGTTTTCATACATCTGGGCAATAGTGGGCGGATTCTGGACCGCAACCGCACCCAGCAGTTTCTGTGCCAGTGCATCATAGTTTCCCATTCCTACGAGCTCAATCTTGATATCCGGATTTTCCCGCTCAAACTCCTCAACCATCAGTTTGAGTGTTTTCTGGGCTTCTCCCCCCATCGCATGCCAGAACTTTACCTTTACCTTTTCACTTCCGGAACGACAGGCAGGCGCAAGGATTGAGATTGTAAAAAGTAAGGTCAGCAGCCAGTAGCGCATAAATAAATTTTACCGGCGAGCACAGCGCTGTCAAACTGCCGGTTTCACCGATAAACAGATTTGACAGCAACCACATATTTTTTATAATTTTTGAGTTCCGCCGGGGTGGTGGAAATGGCAGACACGCATGGTTGAGGGCCATGTGCCTCACGGCATGCAGGTTCAAATCCTGTCCCCGGCACTGAGAAATCCGCATGAAAGTCCCCCGGGTCCTGATAATTGTACTGGATGGGGTCGGGTGTGGCGAACTTCCGGATGCAGACCGATTTAACGATTGCGGTTCCAATACGCTAAAGAATCTGGCTCAGGCGGTGGGGGGACTTAATCTGCCCAACCTTACCCGGCTCGGACTGGGGAATGTCATTGAGATTGCCGGTGTGCCGGCACAGCGTAATCCACAGGCGGCATTCGGAATGATGGCGGAGAAATCAGCGGGCAAGGATTCAACTACGGGGCACTGGGAGATTGCCGGTGTCATTACCGCCGAGCCATTTCCGGTTTTCCCGAACGGATTTCCTCAGGAACTGATTCAGGAATTTGAACGCCGGATTAACCGGCGGGTGCTGGGTAATGTGGCAGCATCAGGGACGGAGATCATCAATCGCCTTGGAGAGGAGCATCTGAGGACCGGCAGTCCGATTGTGTATACTTCAGCCGACAGCGTGTTTCAGATTGCTGCTCATGTTGATGTTATTCCTGTGGAGGAACTTTACCGCTATGCCCGGATTGCCCGTGAGCTGTTAACCGGTCCTTACCGCGTTGCCCGGGTAATCGCCCGTCCCTTTGCCGGCAGACCCGGCGGATTTTACCGCACCCCCCAGCGCCGGGATTTTTCCTGTCCGCCCCCGCAGCCGACCCTGCTGGACAAAGTGCAGGTTGCCGGTATGGAGGTTGTAGCCATCGGCAAAATTGACGAACTTTTCGCCGGCCGGGGAATCACCCGCGGTTTCCACTCGGTGAACAATTCTGATTGTGCTGAATATACACTTCAGGTAATAGGGGAGAGTTTTGCCGGACTGGTGTTTGTAAATCTGGTGCAGTTTGACATGGACTGGGGGCACAGGAATGACCCAGGCGGGTTTGCTCACGGGCTGGAGGAGTTTGATCATATGCTGAAAGAAATCATTTCCCAGCTGAAGGAAGATGACCTTCTTTTTATTACCGCTGATCATGGCTGCGATCCAACAACATCCTCGACTGATCATTCCCGGGAGTATGTGCCACTCTTGGTTTACGGTTCAATGGTAAGGTCCGGAGTGAATCTTGGAGTAAGAGAGACGTTTGCCGACTTGGGGCAGACCGCAGCCGAATATCTCGGGGTTGAACCGCTTGCTGCCGGTACCAGTTTTCTCAGGGAGATCAAGCAGGGTGAAGCCGGGAATTAATGCAGGTGCGATCAGGAGGCTGCTGACCGCTGCTCAGCGGGCGTTACGGCGTGCCTATGCCCCCTATTCGGGGTTTCCGGTTGGTGCAGCGGTGCTCGCCGCTGATGGCAGGGTTTATGCTGGCGCCAATGTGGAGAACAGTTCCTACGGCTTGACCGTATGTGCGGAACGGATTGCGGTTTTTAAGGCGGTAAACGCTGGGGTGCGTCAGATTAAGGCAATCTTGGTATATACGCCCACCGACAACTTTACACCCCCGTGCGGTGCGTGTCTGCAGGTATTAAGTGAATTTGCAAACGAGGCGGTGATAATCCTTGCCTGCCGGCAGGGGGTCAGACAGCTGAAATTAAGTGATCTGTTGCCCCTGCAGTTTCGGTTGAAATAAAATTCAGGTAAGGCGCTCCTGACCCATCATATACGGTCGCAGGACTTCCGGGATGATAATCGAACCGTCCGCCTGCTGATAATTTTCAATAATGGCGATGAAGGTCCGGGGCAGGGCAAGCGCAGAGCCGTTGAGCGCATGCGGGTAATAACTTCTGCCGTCACGGCTCCGGACCCGGATTCTGCCACGCCGAGTCTGGAAATCCTCGCAGTTGGAGATTGAGGAGACCTCAAGCCACCGTCCGACACCGGCAGCCCAGACTTCAAGGTCGTAGGTTTTTGCTGACTGAAAGGCGATATCCCAGGCTGCCAGCCTTTTTACACGGTAGGGGAGACCCAGTGCCTGGAGCAGATCTTCCGCCTCACTGCGCATCTCCTCCAGATCCTGATAGGAACGGTCCGGGCAGGTGAGCCGTACCAGCTCGACTTTGTCAAACTGGTGGATTCTGATCATCCCGCGCACATCCCGGCCATAGGAACCGGCCTCCCGGCGGAAACACGGGGTATAGGCGACCATTTTCAGGGGCAGATTTTCCTCTGCCAGCGTTTCTTCCCGATAGTATGATACAAGCTGCGGTTCAGCAGTGGGGACCAGATAAAGTTCATCGGTTTCAATCCGGTACATTTCCGATTCGAGATGGGGCAGCTGACCGGCAGCTTCCAGTGTTGATTTGTTAGCAAGCACCGGTGGTGAGATTTCGGTATAACCGTACTTCCGGACCGCAGTGTCAAGGAAGAAGTTGATCAGTGCCCGCTCCAGCCGGGCACCATCACCCCGGAACAGCACAAACCGGGAACCTGCCAGCCGGGCGGCGGTTTCAAAGTCCAGAATTCCCAGTGCCGGTCCCAGGTCCCAGTGTGTCAGCGGCTGAAAGTCAAACTGCGGTGGTTCACCCCAGCTGGCAACAATTTCTTCTTCCCCGGTTACTGAAGGATGAACCCGGTTGGGTAAAAGTTTTACAAGCGTCTCCTGCCGATTTTCAATTTCTTCGACTTTCTGCTCAAGCGTTTTAATGCTATCCGAAAGCTCCCGGGCTCTTTTCAGCAGTTCGGCATCCTCCTGTTTGTTCTGCTTGAGCCGGGCAATGGCAGCAGAAATTTCCTTCTGCTGGCGGCGCAGTTCATCCCGCTTGGTCACGAGGTGACGGCGCTCAGTATCAAGCTGAAGGATTTCGTCAATTGACAGCGGACTGCGGCGCAGCGTCAGAATCCGGCGCACCTCATCCGGCTGTTCGCGGACAAACTTGAGATCCATACGCAGAATTTTATTTCAATCTGCCGGCCGGTCAAACAAAAAAGTCAGAAGATAATTCGTCCCTCCAGACCGGAATCGGCGAGCGCCTGGAGAATCCGGTTCCGGAGTGTGGCTGAATACTGTTCCGGTTCTGTTAAGGCGAAATTCCAGACCGGTGCGGAGGCATGAAACTGCGTTTCAATTACCGGTCTGAGCCGGACTATTTTCTGCGGCAGGTAGTTTAACCTGTCAAACAGCACCCGGTGTGCACCTGCATCTTTCACCGCCAGCAGTAGTTCCTGAATCTGCTCCGGAGAGTCGGAAATTCCGGGCAGCAGCGGTCCGATGAAAACGGTTGTCTGAACGCCAGCCCGGACAAGCTGTCTTACCGCCTGTAATCTCGGTTTCGGAGCCGGCGCCCCCGGTTCGAAAGCCCGGGCGGCTTTTTCATCCAGCGTGGTGATGGTCAGCTCGACGCTGAAGCCGGGAAATCTTGAGAGGAGATCAATATCGCGCAGCACGAGGTCTGACTTGGTCATAACTTCCACACTATAGCCCCGTTCGCCCAGAATTGACAGCGCCTGCCGGCTGAGCTGAAACTCCCGCTCTGCCGGCTGATAAGGGTCACATACCGTTCCCAAGAGAACGGTCCCCGGTTTTCTTGCCTGCCTTTTCAGAACATCCGGCAGGTTGATCTTGGCTTCCACAAATGTGCCCCAGGGTTCGCGGATGCCGGAGTATTTGAGCTTGAAACTGGCATAGCAGTAAAGGCAGTTATGGGTGCAGCCGAGGTAAGGGTTGACACAGTAATCGGCACCCGGGATGCCGGTCCGGTTGAGCGCGGAACGACATCGTCGAATCCGGACCGAGACTTTATTGCTGTTGCGGGCGAATGCCATTTACTCAATAGCCTTATCCAATCCGGCGGAAAAATCAAAATTGAACCCGGGCATTGCGTCGAGCAGAATTGACAAATCTTTGATTCAATGTTAATTTTATGCGCTGTCCGGGGTTAAGTTGCTCCGGATAGAGCGTGTTAGGTTCATAAATAACAAAAAGGAGGTAATGTGGTTTATCGAATAGTTCTGGCTGTGCTGCTGATTTTCCTGAGTGGCTTGGCCCGGGCAAATGAGCGATCCTCAACTATATCCGGTTCCACCTTCACCACGGTTGCGGAGGAGGTAGTTGCTGCCACGGATGCGATCACCATTCCCCGTCTGCTCTCCTATCAGGGTCGGTTGACCGACAGTCTGGGCAACCCGGTGCCGGATGGCAGCTATCAGCTCACCTACCGGCTGTATACCCAGGAGACTGGCGGTACGCCGTTCTGGAATGAGGTGCAGACGGTCAGTGTCAGAAACGGCATTTTCTCAGTCCTGCTGGGCTCGGTAACACCGATCAGCAGTATTCCGGATGCGGGAGCGGTCTATCTCAGCCTGCAGGTGGGCACCGGCTCGGAGCTGACCCCGAGGTTGCGGATTGTCTCTGCTGCCTATGCCTTTCTGACCGAGCGGGCAGCAAACTCCGACCTGCTGCAGGGTAAGGATACGACTGCACTGGATGCAAGATATGTGAATGAGGGGCAGGCAAACTCAGTCACCAGTGCGATGATCACCGATGGTGCGGTTGGAACCGCTGATATTGCCAACATTGCGGTTACCAGTGCCAAGATTGGCAATGGCGAGGTCACCATGGCCAAGATCAACCAGTCCGGTGCCACGACCGGTCAGGTGATCAAATGGAACGGCACGCAGTGGGCGCCGGCAGATGATGCGGTTGGAGCAGGGGACAACGCCTGGGTCCGGGGGACCCCGGACAGTGTGCTTTATACCATCAGACAGCTGGGTATTGCCCGCGGCGGTTCAGACAATATGCTTTATGGCAACTATTGTTGTACCCAAACTAACCTGGGTGTTGCCTGCACAACCGGCATCAATGGCCAGAATCACCAATTCTGCACCGTTGGCGGCGGTTTCAGGAACAGGGCGTCCAGTTCTTTAGCCACGGTAGCTGGTGGCAGGCAGAATACTGCTGGTGGCATTGAAGCCACAGTTGCCGGCGGCAGGGAAAATGCGGCAACTGGTAATAATGCCACGGTTGGCGGGGGGTTCTCAAATACTGCTACAGAATTTGCAGCAACGGTCGCTGGTGGACGTTCGAATCAGGCACGGAGCCAAGATGTCGCAATTGGTGGTGGAGCGGGTAACATCGCCTGGGGACAGGCGGCGACCATTGCCGGTGGCAACCAGAACCGGGACAGTGGTTATGTGGCGACGATCAGCGGTGGCGGAAATAACATCGCCTATGGTGACGGTGCAACAATCGGCGGGGGAATGGTTAACAGTGTCATCAGCTCCAACGCGGTAATCGGTGGTGGGGCTTTAAACCAGATTACCGGTCTGATGGGTGTTATTGGAGGTGGTCATGCCGATACCGTTAAGGGGGTATATGGTGGTATCCTTGCCGGCTACAGCAACCTCGCCGGTGACGGGCCTGAAGATACCGCAGCAACGGTCGCTGGTGGCTATAATAATGCCGCAACTGCCCGTCAGGCGTTTGTAGGCGGTGGACGCAATAATACTGCCAGTGGTACTGATGCTACCGTTGGCGGTGGCGAAAATAACTCCGCCAGTGCCGACGGTGCGACAATTGGCGGTGGAGTAAACAATCAGGCAAATGGCTGGAATTCCACCATTGCGGGGGGCGGTGGCAATACCACCACCGGGACCAATGCGACAATCGGCGGCGGGTATGGTAATGTTGCCAGCGGTGATGCGACCGTTGCTGGCGGTCATAGTAACTTTGCCTCCGGTTTCTACTCAGCAATTGCCGGCGGCGAATCTAATCTTGCCTCGGGAAACTGGGCGGCAGTTGCCGGTGGCTGGTATGACACTTCAGCTGCCAACTACAGCTTCACTACCGGCTACCTTTCGGTTGTCCCCAGTGGTTACAGCAACTCCGCCGCCTTCAACGGCCAGACCGCCACCGCCAGCAACCAGCTCCGCTGTGGCACACTGTCCAAGGCGGGTGGCAGCTTTACCATCGACCATCCGCTTGACCCCTACGGCAAGATCCTCAACCACTACTTTGTTGAGGGTCCGGAGATGCTCAACATCTACCGGGGTGTGGTGACCCTTGATGCCTCGGGCAGAGCCGAGGTCAGACTGCCCGACTACTTCTCCGCGCTCAACCGCAACCCGCACATCCAGCTCACCGGTGTCGGCTCCCCGGAGGTGTATGTTGCTGAAAAGATCACGGGCAACCGGTTTGTGATCGGCGGCCGACCGGGAATGGAAGTCTTCTGGCAGGTGACTGGTGAGCGGGCTGATGTCTCCGCGGAAGTGATCAGAAGGCTGATGCCGGTGGAGCAGAAAAAGACCGGTGCCCTTGACGGCAGGATGCTGGATGATGAGTTTCTTGCCGGCTGCATGGAGCAGCTGGAGCGGGAGGGTAAGACGGAAGGCATCAACTTCCGCACTCCAGCGGGCAGACAGCGGTATGAACAGATGAAAAGCCGGCAGACCGGGAGGTAAATATGAAGCGGGGTTTTTTCATCCTGTTACTGCTCACAGCGGTTCTCTCTGCCCAGCCCTTTCACTGCGACTGGGAGGTGGTGGCAGCAGGTGGCGGTATACTTGCCGGTGATTACCGCTGTGGTGCCACCATCGGTCAGACCGCCACCGGCAGAATCACCGGTCCGAACCTGCTGGCGCTCATCGGCTTCTGGCAGCCGGAGCCGGCGACCGGGCTGGAGGAAAGACAGCAGTTTGACCAGCAGGCGGTGTCGCCGCTGGTGACCCGGCTTTACCAGCCCGCACCCAACCCGTTTCTCCGCCGGACGGTCATCTGCTACTCGCTGGCAGAGGCGGGTCCGGTCAGTCTGCAGATCCTTGACCTTTCCGGCAGAGTGGTGCGGACACTGGTGAACGCAATACAGAAGCCGGGTGTCTACCGTCTGGTCTGGGATGGTCAGGATCAGTCGGGCAGAGTGCTTGCCGGCGGGGTCTATTTCTGCCGGTTCTGTGCCGGTGCTCACCGCCAGACGGTCAAACTGCTCTTCGGACGCTGAAAAACAGCAGTCGATCTTCAGGCGGGGCAGGAGTAACAACCCTGTCCCGCTATTTTTTTGATTCCGGGCAGTAATAATGCCCATTGTCGTTGTTGACAGACGATAATCTTATGTTACATTTCTGCATTCCTGTCCGAAACGAAACCTGATTCGGACAGTAAGTAGAGGGGGCTTTATTAAAAGCAATAAAGGAGGTAATATGGGAGTCAAAGGCTCACTCACAATCCTGCTGATTTTCTTGAGCGGTCTGCTGCTGGCAGAGGAAGTAGCCGGGATAACACCGGGCTTGGCGGCTGCTCCGGTCGAGGACTCAGCTCTGATCGGTGTTGATGCGATCGTCATTCCCCGGATGCTTTCCTATCAGGGCAGACTCACCGACAGTCTGGGCAACCCGGTGCCGGATGGCAGCTATCAGCTTACCTTCCGGCTCTACAGTCAGGAGAGCGGTGGTACACCTTTCTGGACTGAGGTGCAGACGGTGAATGTGCGAAACGGCATCTTCTCGGTCCTGCTGGGTTCGGTGACATCGATCAGCAGTATTCCTGATGCCGGCACAGTTTATCTCAGCCTGCAGGTGGGCACCGGCTCGGAGCTGACCCCGAGGTTGAGGATTGTCTCTTCTGCCTATGCCTTTCTGACCGAGCGGGCAGCCAATGCTGACCTGCTTCAGGGTCGGGATACCACCTATTTTGCCCGGGCGAATCATACCCATAGCTATGTTGACAGTGCGGGTGGTGCACAGCGGGTTGGCGGGCTCAGCCTTGCGGGTCTGGACGGCCGGTATGT